>NZ_BAABBR010000001.1:1729052-2044569 GCF_039538065.1 Sphingomonas rosea | reverse complement strand
ACACGGTGATCGCGGCGGTCCGCGACGCGGCGGGCGGGCGATGATCGATCCCGCCGCCTCGATCCACCCCCGCGCCGAGGTCCACGAGGGCGCCGCGATCGGTCCGGGCACGCAGGTCTGGCAGTTCGCGGTGGTGCTGGCCGGCGCGCGGATCGGTGCCGACTGCAACTTGAACGCCCATACGCTGGTCGAGGGCGGCGCGGTCATCGGCGACCGCGTGACGCTCAAGTGCGGGGTCTATGTGTGGGACGGAGTGACGCTCGAGGACGATGTCTTCTGCGGCCCCAACGCGACCTTCACCAACGATCTTCGGCCGCGCTCGAAACAGCGCCCCGAGGCGTTCCTCGGCACGCGGGTCGGGCGCGGCGCCTCGATCGGCGCGGGCGCGGTGATCCTTCCCGGGCTGACGATCGGCGAGGGCGCGCTGATCGGCGCGGGCGCGGTCGTGACCCGTGACGTGCCCGCAGGCGAGACCTGGGTGGGGAACCCCGCCCGCCGCATCGCCGGCTGAGCGGAGCCGCGCCAGTGTCCACCTCGCATCGCCGGATCCTCTCGGCCATCTCGCTGCTTGGCGGGTCGAGCGCGATCGGGGTCGGGCTGTCGATCCTGCGGACCAAGATGGTCGCGCTGGTGCTCGGCCCGGCGGGGATCGGGCTGATCGGGCTGATGCAGTCGCTGGTCGCGGCGGCGAGCGCGCTCGGCGGCCTCGGTATCGCCAATGCCGCGCCGCGCCAGGCCGCCGCCGAACTCGCCGAACGGGGCGAGGACGGGCTCGCCGAAGTCCGCCACGGGCTCGTCCGCGCGACGCTGCTTGCCGCCCTTGTCGCGGGGGTCGGCCTCTTCCTCCTGCGCGCGCCGGTCGCCCGGCTGATCGTCGGCGATCCCGCGGTCGCGCCGGTGGTGGGCGCGATGGGGCTGGCGGTCGCGCTGACGATCGCGGGCGGCTCGATCACCGCTTATCTGGCGGGCATCGGCAAGGTCGGTTCGGTGGCGCTGGTCAACCTTGCCTCGGCCGTGCTGACCACGATCGCCGCCGCGGTGCTGGTGCTGACGATGGGCGAAGACGGCATCGTCCCCTATCTCCTCTCGATCCCGCTCGGCGTGCTCCTCGCGGGGCTGTGGGTCGCGCGGCCGCGGGGGCGGAAGGCGCCGAGTGCGGCAAGCCAGGCGGGGTGGACGCAGGCGCGGCGGCTGATCGCGCTCGGCACCCCGCTGATGGTCGGCACCTTCGTCGCGCTGGGCTCGCATCTCGCGCTTCGGACCATTCTCCAGCATCGGCTCGGGATCGAGGAACTGGGCGTGTTCCAGGCCGCCTTCACGCTCTCGACCACCTATGTCGGCTTCATGTTTCAGGCGATCGCGAGCGACTTCTACCCGCGGCTGAGCGGGGTCATCACCGACCCCGAGCGCGCGGGTGCGCTGATCGACGAGCAGACCGAGACGACCTTGCTCCTCGCCGGGCCGCTGATTATCGGGCTGATCGGCTTCGCCCCGCTCGTCCTCCACATCCTCTATGCCGAGCGCTTCGCCGGCGGGGCGACGACGCTCCAGTGGCAGGTGCTGGCCGACATCCTCCGGATCGCCTCGTGGCCGCTCGGCTATGCGCTGCTAGCGAGCGCGCGCAACCGGCTCTACCTCGGCTTCGAGATCCTCGCCGCGGCGGCGCTGGCGGGAAGCGCCTTCCTGCTCGTGTCCTCGATGGGGATCGTCGCGGGCGGGCTCGCCTTCGTGGTGAGCAACGGCCTGTATCTCGTCGCGGTGGCCGTCACGCAGCGGGCGGGCGGCAAGCTGCCGTGGACCACGCGGACGATGGCCCTCTTCTTTGCACTGCTGGGGCTCGCCGGGCTGGTCCTCGCGCTCGCCCGGGTGAGCGCGATGGCGGGCTATGTCGCGGGGCTCGGCATCGCCGCGCTGTGGGGCCTCGGCGCGCTGCGCCGGCTGCGCGGGCTGCTGGCCCGGAAGCAGGCGGCATGAGCGCCGAGGTCAGCCTGCTCATCATCACCTATCAGGCCGAGGCGACGGTCGCAGCGGCGCTGCACGCGGCGCTGGCGCAGGAGGGTCCGCCGCTCGACATCGTGGTGAGCGACGACGCGTCGCGCGACGAGACCTTCGCCATCGCCGCGGCCATTGCCGACACCTATCGCGGCCCGCATCGGGTCCGCTGCTTCCGCAACCCGACGAACCTCGGCCTGATCGGCAACGTCCTCGCCGGCGCCGCGCGGTGCGAGGGCGGGCTGATCCTGCTCGCGGCGGGCGACGACCGGTCGCATCCCGAGCGCGCGCGGCGGCTGGCCGAGGCGTGGCAGGCGGCGGGCAGTCCCGACGCGGCGGTGGTCTACAGCGACGTGCGGCCGATCGGCGAGGACGGCGCGCCCGTCGCGGGGTGGAACGAACAGGTCGCTCGGCCGCCGTGGACGCTCGAGCGGCTCGCCCGGGGCGGGACCGGGCCGCTCGGCGCGAGCTGCGCGATCACGCCGCGCCTACTTGCCGCGCCCGAGCCGATCGACACGAGCATCCGCCACGAGGACCGCGTCTTCCCGTTCCGCGCGCTGCTGCTTGGCGGGCAGATGCTGTTCGTCGATGCCAAGCTCGTCGATTACCAAGTGACCGGCGGGGTTTCGCGCCAGGCGGCGGCGACCCCGCTCGAGGAATTGACCACGCTCACCAGCCGCTTCCACCGCGCGACCCTGCCCGATGCGCGGGCCCGGCTGCGCGATGCCGAGCTGGCCGGGGCCTCGCCCGCGATCCTGCGCCGCTGCCGGCAGACGCTGCGCGAACAGGAGGCGCTGCTCGCGCTCAGCAGCGGGGAGCCGGCCGGGCGGACCCTTGCCCGTGCGGTCGCCGCAGGGGCCCGCCCCCTCCCCCTCCTCGCCTATCTCGCGCGGCTGGCGAAGGCGAAGCTAGCTCGGTAGCGCCGCCCGATCGATCGGCGCGCCGGGCACCTCGCGCCGCGCCGACCATGCCTTCCAGCGCTGGAGCAGCCAGCGGTTGACGGGACGCTCGAAGGCGAGATGCAGCGCCACCGACAGGACGACCGCCAGCGCGACGGTGGCCAGCGACTTGCCGAGGTAGAGCGCGATCGGCCAGTGGATCATGTAGAGCATGAAGCTCGCGTCGCCGAGCAGGACCAGCGCGCGCTGCTCGAGGAGGCGGCTGAGGAGGCCCGTGCTGCGCGAGAAGACCAGCACCAGCGCGGCCGAGGCCGGGACGAAGAACAGCGCGAACTGGAAGCTCGCCGGGAGGAAGGGCAGCGCGACGATGGACGCGGCTGCTAGCCCGATGGCGGCGCATTCATGGCCGGTGCGGAACGGCTTCTTCACCACCACCGTCGCCAGCCAGATGCCGATGGCGAACTCGATCACGCGCGTCAGCGGCAGGATGTAGAAGAGCCAGCGGGTCGGCACCATGTCGAACTTCCAGACGCGCACCACGGCGTCGAAGCCGAGCGACGGGAAGGTCAGCGCCCAGGCCAACGCAAGGAGGCAGAGCGCGGCCAGCCAGAAGAGCAAGGTGCGTCCCCTGATCCCGAGGAGAAGTGGAAACAGGGCGTAGAAGGCGGCCTCGGTCGAGATCGACCAGGCGGGCGCGTTGACCGTGTAATAGAATCCTTGGAACGGGATCCAGCTCTGGAGCAGCACGATGCTCGGGAGGGTGTCGAGGATCGGCCATCCGACCGGAAGCGTGGCGAGGAAGGTCAGCAGGTGCGTCGGGTAGATGCGGGCAAAGCGGCGAAACCAGAAATCGCGGCGCTGGACCGGCGTCTCGACGCGGCCGGCATAATTGAGCCCGAGCACGAAACCCGACAGGACGAAGAAGAAGCCGACCCCCGCATAGCCCGCTTCGAAGCCGAAATAATGGTGAATGAGCACCATCATCGCGGCGAAGAACCGAAGGGAGGTCAGCGGATAGATCATCGTTAGTTCCTGCGCGTGGGACCCCGGTCCGCGTTCCGGTTCGTCACGCTGCCCCGCCCTGAGCTTGCATGATGCTTAGAATGCGGTGGCGGCAGGTTCAATGTTGCTGGCGCCGGCGTTTGCCCTGCCCGGACCGCCCCGTTCCGCCTTGCAATATCGGCATTTATCTTCACACAGCGCGGCCATGTCCCAGCCTGGCGAGCGCGTGCGCCTCGCGATCCTTCTTCCCAATCTCGGTGCCGGCGGCGCGGAGCGCGTCTGCCTCCACCTTGCACGCGAGCTCGTTGCGCTCGGCCATGCAGTCGATTTCGTGCTGCTCGAGGAGGCGGGCGAATTGCTGGGCGAGGTGCCCGCGGGGGCCCGCGTCGTGGCGCTTGGCCGGACGGTGAAGACCGCTGCGCCCGCGCTCGCGGCCTATCTGAGGCGCGAGCGGCCGGCGGCGCTTTACGCGCACATGTTCCCGCTGACCTGGATGGCGGTGGTCGCGCGCATGCTGCCGGGCACACGGGTGCCGCTGGTGCTGGTCGAGCATATCGATTTCGACGCGGGCTTTCGCGCCCATCCGCGGTCGCGCGCGCTGATGCGGCGGCTGGGACGCTGGATCTATCCGCGGGCCGACCGGCGCGTGTGCGTCTCGGCGGGCGCGGCGGACAGCCTCGCGGCGCTGGCCCGGATCGACCGCCAGTCGATCGACGTCGTCTACAACCCCGTCTCGCTGCCCGCCGCACCGAACGCGCCGACCGCCAGCAACCTTGCCGACTGGTGGGCGTCGGCGCCGGTCCGGCTGCTCGCGGTCGGACGGCTCATCGCCCAGAAGGATTACGACACGATGCTCGCGGCGGTGGCCGCGCTGCCGGAAACGATGGGCGCGAAGCTGCTGATCCTCGGCGACGGGCCCGACCGGGCGCGGCTCGAGGGCGCGATCGCCGCCATGGGCCTCGGCGACAGGGTGCGGCTCGGCGGCTTCCAGCCCGACCGCGAGGCTTATTATGCGCGGGCGAGCGTCTATGTCATGTCATCACGCTGGGAGGGGCTGCCGACGGTGCTGATCGAGGCGCTGATCGCGGGCCTGCCGGTGGTCAGCACCGATTGCCCGAGCGGGCCAAGCGAGATCCTCGACGGCGGGCGCGTCGGCACGCTGGTCCCGATGGGCGATTCCAAAGCGCTGGCGAAAGCGATCGTGGCGGCGGCGGCGGCCGAGCCCGACCGCGAGATGCTGCGCGCACGCGGCCGCGACTTCGATCCGCCGGCCGCGGCGAAGCGCTATCTCGCGCTTATCGGAATGGGCTCGGACGAGCGATGAAGCTGAGCGTCGTCATCCTCGTCTACAATCTCGAGCGCTACGTCGGGGCGGCGATCGGCTCGGTGCTGGCGCAGACCCGCGCCGCGGACGAGATCATCGTGATCGACGACGCCTCGACTGACGGCTCGGCGGCGGTCGTCGCGGGGTATGGCGAGCGGGTCCGCTACGAGCGGTTGCCGCAGAACGTGGGTGCGCTCGCGGCCGCGCTAACGGGCGTTCGGATGGCGACCGGCGACGTCGTCTGCATGCTCGACGGCGATGATGTCTGGGCCGCAAACAAGCTTGCGGTGGTCGAGCGCGAATTCACCGCCGACCCCACGCTCGTCCTCCTGTCGCACGATCACGTCCGCGTCGATACGGAGGGCAAGCCCACCGGCGAGCGTGACGAGACCCACCGCAACATCGCGCGGATCCTCGCGCAGCATGACGGGCGCGAAGCGCGGAGCGCGGCGTTTCGCGACACGATCCTCGCGCAGAAGGGCTATTGGCTGGGGAGCGCCTACGCCTTCCGCCGCGACGCGTTCGACGCCGACCTTTTCGCTCGCCAGCTCGCCGAATTGCCGTCCGAGATGGTGCGTGCGGCCTATCTCGACCTGACGCTCGCGCCATTCCTCGTCCTGACGGCGCCCGAGGGTCATGTCGGCTATGCCGGGGACACGCATTTCCTCTACCGGATCCACCATGGCGGGTCGCTCGCGGGCGATGGCAAGGTCGAGGGGGCGATCCGGTCGGTGGCCAAGGGACGCGCGATCAACCGGCTCATCCTGCACCTGCTCGAGCGCAACGGGGCGAGCGACGCCTATCGCGAGCGGCGCCGCCTGCTCATCGCCGAATATGATTTCCTCGAATCGCTCTATCGCCGACGGGCGGGGACGGCGCTCCGGCACTGGACGAGGCTCGCGGCGAAGCGGTGGGACCGCCATGCGCTGGCACGCGAAACCGTGCGGATGGCGGCGGTGCTGCTGCTCGGCCCTGCCCGCTTCCTGCGAATGAAGCACCGCCGAACGTTCGACTGACGTCAGGCGAGCGCCTTGAAATAGGCGATGGTGCGCTCGAGGCCCTGCTCGAGCGCGATCCGCGGTTCCCAGCCGAGCGTCTCTCGCGCGAACGAAATGTCGGGCTGGCGCTGCCTTGGGTCGTCTTCGGGGAGCGGGCGGCGGACGATCTGCGAGCGGCTTCCGGTCAGGCGGATGGTGAGTTCGGCCAGCTCGAGGATGGTGAATTCGGACGGGTTGCCGAGGTTGATCGGCCCGGTCACTTCGGGAGGCGCGTCCATGAAGGCGAGGAAGCCCTCGATCAGATCGTCGACGAAGCAGAAGCTGCGGGTCTGCGAGCCATCGCCATAGATGGTGATCGGTTCGCCGCGCAGCGCCTGCATGATGAAGTTCGAGACGACGCGCCCGTCGGCGGGATGCATGCGCGGCCCGTAGGTGTTGAAGATGCGCGCGACCTTGATCGGCAGGTCGTGCTGGCGCTGGTAGTCGAAGAACAGGGTCTCGGCGCAGCGCTTGCCCTCGTCGTAGCAGCTGCGCGGGCCGATCGAATTGACGTTGCCCCAATAGCTTTCCGGCTGCGGATGGACGTGGGGGTCGCCGTAGACCTCGCTGGTCGAGGCCTGGAAGATCGGCGCGCCGAGCCGGGTGGCCAGCGTCAGCATGTTGATCGCGCCGAGCACGCTGGTCTTGGTCGTCTGGACCGGGTCGTGCTGGTAGTGGATCGGCGAGGCCGGACAGGCGAGGTTCCAGATCTCGTCCACCTCGACCGACAGCGGCCAGGTGACGTCGTGGCGGAGGAATTCGAAGCGCGGGTTGGTCGCCGCCGCCGCGAGATTGTCCTTGGCGCCGGTGAACAGGTTGTCGACGCAGAGCACTTCGTGCCCCCGCTCCAGCAGCCGGTCGACGAGGTGGGAGCCGAGAAAGCCGGCGCCGCCGGTGACCATGACTCGCTTGCGGGAAAAATAGAGACGGGGCACGGCGGCTTTCGGGACGGGATCGGAAGGCCGTCGCCTAGCCCGAGCGGTTCGGGGCTGTCCAGCAAGCGCCGCAGCGGATAGGCGCCGGCGCATGGCGCGCATCCTCTACCTTTCCTACGACGGGCTTACCGATCCGCTCGGGCCGAGCCAGGTCCTCGCCTATCTCAAGGGACTGGCGGCGCTCGGCCACCAGATCAGCCTGATCACTTTCGAGAAGCCCGAACGTCCGGCCACCGACCGGCTGGCGATGACGAGCGAGTGCGCCGCGGCCGGGATCGACTGGCATCCCCTCGCCTACACCAAGCGACCGCCCGTCCTGTCGACGCTCAAAGACCTCACCGCGATGCATCGGACCGCGGACCGCCTGGTGCGCGAGCGCGGGTATGACATCGTCCATTGCCGGAGCGCCATTCCGGCATTGGTGGGGGCGCGATTGAAGCGGCGGCGCGGGCTACGCTTCATCTTCGACATGCGCGGCTTCTGGGCCGATGAGCGGGTCGAGGGCGGGCTGTGGGACCTGGGCAAACCGCTCTACCGGGCGATGTTCGGCTGGTTCAAGAAGCAGGAATCGCGGCTGCTGCGCACGGCGGACGTGGTGGTGGTGCTGACCGAGGCGGCGCGCGACATCCTGCGCGGCAACGGATCGGTTCCGGCGACGGTGCCGATCGCGGTCATTCCCTGCTGCGCCGACCTGGGGGCCTTTCCGCCGATCACCGACCAGGCCCGCGCCGACGCCCGTGCAGGGCTGGGCATCGCGGGCGAGGCGACGGTGCCCGCCTATCTCGGCTCGATCGGCACCTGGTACATGCTGGGCGAGATGCTCGACTGCTTCGCGGTGCTGCGGACGCGCGATCCCGACGCGGTGATGCTGTTCGTGACTCGCGACGACCCCGCCCCGATCCTTGCCGCAGCAGCCGCGCGCGGCATCCCGGCCGAGGCGCTGCGGATCCGGCCGGCGAGCCGGGCGGAGGTGCCGCAGCTTCTCGCCGCGGCCGATTTCGGCCTGTTCTTCATCCGCCCGACCTATTCCAAACAGGCGAGCAGCCCGGTCAAGCTTGGCGAACTGTTCGCTATGAACCTGCCGGTGCTCGCCAACGGCGGGGTCGGCGACATGGACCGGATCCTCGCGCAAAGCGGCGCGGGCGTCGCCGTGGAGCGGTTCGATCCCGCGGCTTATGGCGCAGCGCTCGATGCGCTCGCGGCGCTGCGTCCCGATCCCGCCCGGTGGCGCGCGACCCTCGTCAAATGGTTCGACCTCGACCGCGGGATCGCGGCCTATGACGGCATCTACCGGGCGCTGGCGCCCGCGACCGAGCGGAACAGCGACACCAGCCGCGGCGCCTGAGAGGCGAGCGAATAACGCTGGGTCGCATCCACGCGCCCGGCCTGGCCGAAGCGCGTGCGAAGCCCGGCATCGGCGATCAGCCGGCGCAGGCCCGCTTCCCATTCGGCCTCGGTCGAGGCGAGCAGGCCGTTCGCCTCGTCGCGGACGATGGTGGCGTTGACCCCGATCGGGGAGGCCATGATCGGCAGCCCGCAGGCCATGTACTGGATGAGCTTGAACCCGCTCTTGCCGCGCTCGAACGCCTGGTCGACGAGCGGCATGATCCCGATCGAGAAACGCTGGACCTCGGCGATCTCGGTCGCCTCGCTCCATTCGACGAGGTCGAGGCCGGGAAAGCTGTCGGGCTCGGCCCCCGCCCCCGCCCCGATCGCGCGCAGCCGGACTCCGGTCTCGCGGTGCAGCCGTTCGAGCAACGGGAGCAAGGGCCGGACATTGGCCCAGGTGCTCGGCGAGCCGATCCAGCCGATCACGGGCGGCTCCTCGGGCGGCGCGGCGGCCGGGACCCAGCGGTCGGTGTCGACCACCGTCGGGACCACCAGCACGTTGTCGCACCACTGGCCGACATGGTCGCGCAGATAGGCGTTGCCGCAGGTCACCGCCGAAGCGCGCTTCAGAAGCCGTCCGAACTTGTCGGAAAGAAGCTGGCGGACCAGCGGCTTGCGATGCGTTTCATAGGCGAGGTGAAAGGCATCGTCCCAGTCGTAGATGACCGGTACCGCGCGCGGCATCAGAGCGAGTTCGATCGACGCGGGGACGAGCGGGAGGAGCTCGCCGTAGACCCACAGGAGGTCGGGCTTCCGGTCGGCAAGGAGCTGCGCCACGCGGCGGGCGTAGCTCTTCGGCAGGCTCGCCTTGGCCGCGCCCTGCCCGTCGACCAGCCGCTTCATGTGGCCGTGGCCGAGCAAGGGATGCCATTCGACCTCGATCCCCGCCGCGTGCAGCGCGGGCAGGAACTGGAGCAGCCGGTAGCGCGTGCTGGCGGCGTCGGCGTCGTAGCGGGTGAAGGCGAGGACGCGCATCAGGCGTCGGCCACCAGTCGCGCCACGACATTGGCGATGCCGCCGCGCCAATCGGGCAGACGCAGGCCGAAGGTGCGGTCGAGCTTAGCGGTGTCGAGGACCGACCAGGCGGGACGCTGCGCGGGGGTGGGATAGTCGGCGGTGGTGATCGGGCGGATGGTGGCGGTCGGAGCATCGTAACGGGCGGCTTCGTCCATCGCGGCCTGCGCCACCTCGGCCCAGCTCGCCTCCCCGCGCCCGGCGGCATGATAGGTTTCGCCCCACCCTGCCGCATCCCCCGACAGGCGGCGGACGGCGAGCGCGAGGATGACGTCGGCAAGATCGAGCGCGCTGGTGGGCGAGCCGCGCTGGTCGCCGACCACGCCGATCTCTTCGCGGGTCGCGGCGAGGCGCAGCATGGTCTTCACGAAATTGGCGCCGAAGGGCGAGTGGACCCAGGCGGTGCGCAGGATGAGGTGGTCGAGCTGCGCGGTGCGGACGCGGGCCTCGCCCTCGGCCTTGGTCCGGCCATAGACGCCGAGCGGCGCGATGGGCGCGTCCTCGGGGATCGGGTGCGTGCCGGTGCCGCCGAAGACGTAATCGGTCGAGAGGTGGATGAGCGGCGCGCCGACGGCGGCCGCGGCCTCGGCGATTTCGCCCGCGGCTTCGGCATTGATTCGGTGAGCAAGGCCAGGTTCGTCCTCGGCGCGGTCGACCGCGGTGTAAGCGGCGGCGCTTATCACGAGCGTCGGACGAAGCGCCGCGATCGCCGCAGCGGCCGAGCCCGGCACCGCGAGATCGACGTCCGGCCGCGCGGCGAAATGGAGGTCGAGGCCGGGGTGGCTCGCGGCGCGCTCGGCGAGGCTCCGCGCGACCTGCCCGTCACGCCCCGTGACGAGGACGCGGCTCATGCCTTGCCGAGCCGCTCGCCCGCATAGGCCGACCGCAGCGGGCCCCACCACCATTGGTTGTCGAGATACCAGTCGACGGTCCGCGCAAGGCCGGTCTCGAAATCGACCGAGGGCGACCAGCCGAGTTCGCGCCCGATCTTGCTCGTGTCGATCGCATAGCGCCGGTCGTGGCCGGGTCGATCGGTGACGAAGGTGATGAGGTCGCGGCGGCTTCCGCCGTTGACGCGCGGACGGCGGGCGTCGAGCGCGTCGCAGATCGCCTCGACCACCTGCAGATTGGTCCGCTCGGCGCGGCCGCCGACATTGTAGCTTTCGCCCACGGTGCCGCGGCGCAGGATCGTCTCCAGGGCGGCGGCATGGTCCTCGACGAACAACCAGTCGCGGACATTCTCGCCCTTGCCGTAGACCGGCAGCGGCTTTTCCTCGAGCGCGTTCAAGATGACGAGCGGGATCAGCTTTTCGGGGAAGTGATAGGGCCCGTAATTATTCGAACAGTTCGAGAGGACGACCGAGAGCCCGTAGGTATGGCCCCAGGCACGGACGAGGTGGTCCGAGGCGGCCTTGCTCGCGCTGTAGGGCGAGGAAGGCTGATAGGGCGTTTCCTCGGTGAACAGGCTGTCGTCGAACGGCAGGTCGCCGAACACCTCGTCGGTCGAGATGTGGTGGAAGCGGAACGCCGTTTTGGCCTCGCCCTCGAGGCTGCGCCAATAGTCGAGCGCTGCTTGGAGCAGACGGTAGGTGCCAAGCACGTTGGTCTCGATGAAGACGCCGGGGCCGTCGATCGAGCGGTCGACATGGCTTTCGGCGGCGAGGTGCATGAGGCCCGTCACCTGCTCCTCGCGCAGCAGCCGGCCGACGAGCGCCTGGTCGGCGATGTCGCCCTCGACGAAGCGGTGGAGCGGATTGCCCTCGACTTCGCGGAGCGACGAGCGGCTGCCCGAATAAGTCAGCTTGTCGAGGGTAACGACGCGGGTCCCGCCCGCGACCAGCCGGCGGACCACGGCGCTGCCGATGAAACCGGCGCCGCCGGTGACGAGCACGGTGGGGGTCATGCGAAGATCTCCGCCTGCGCGAGCAGCGGAGCCGCGACGTCCTTGGCCGAACGCGACCATTCGGACGGCGCAAGTGGCCAGTCGATCCCGATCGCGGGATCGTCAGCGGCGATCGCCCGGTCATGCGCGGCGCTGTAGGGGGCGCTCACCTTGTACTGGACTTCGGTGTCGTCCTCGACGGCGATGAAGCCATGGGCGAAACCGGCGGGAACGAACAGCTGGTTCCAGCGGGCGGCGGAGAGCTCGATCCCGGTCCAGCGGCCGAAAGTCGGGCTCGAGCGGCGGATGTCGACCGCCACGTCGAAGATCGCGCCGCGTCCGACCCGGACGAGCTTGGCCTGCGCAATGGGCTCGACCTGGTAGTGGAGCCCGCGAAGCACGCCCTTCGCCGAGCGGCTGAAATTGTCCTGGACGAAGGCGGTGTCGATTCCGGCCTCTGCGAAGGCGGCGGCGTTCCAGGTCTCGGAGAATATGCCCCGGTCGTCGCCGAAACGCGGGGTGACGATCTCGAGCACGCCGGGGAGCGCGGTGGGAATGACGTCAACCATGGGCGAGCTCGCGGGCGCGGCGGCGCAGGTAATTGGCATAATCGTTCTTGCCGAGGCGGTCGGCACGGGCGAGCACCTGGTCGGCGGTGAGCCAGCCCTGCTCGAGCCCGATCTCCTCGGGGCAGCAGATCTTGAGCCCCTGCCGCCGCTCGACCGTGCGGACGAAGCTTCCCGCGTCGTGCAGGCTCTCGTGGGTACCCGTGTCGAGCCAGGCAAAGCCTCGGCCCATCATCTTCACGGCACATTCCCCGCGCTCGAGATAGGCCTTGTTGACGTCGGTGATCTCGAGTTCGCCGCGCGGCGAGGGCGTGAGGTTGGCGGCGATGTCGACCACCTGATTGTCGTAGAAATAGAGCCCGGTGACCGCCCAGTTGGACTGGGGCTCGGCGGGCTTCTCCTCGATCGAGCGGGCCTTCCCCTCGCCGTCGAACGACACCACCCCGTAGCGCTCGGGATCCTCGACCCAGTAAGCGAAGAGCGTCGCGCCGGTGGCGGGACGCGCGGCGGCCGCAACGAGGTCGGACAGGCCCGCGCCGTAGAAGATGTTGTCGCCGAGGATCAGTGCGACGTCGTCCTCGCCGATGAACTCGCGGCCGATGATGAAGGCTTCGGCGAGGCCATTGGGCGCGTCCTGCACCGCATAACTCAGCGTAATGCCGAAATCGCTGCCGTCGCCGAGGAGGTCGCGGAAACGCGGCAGGTCCTGCGGGGTCGAGATGACGAGGATCTCGCGGATGCCCGCCAGCATGAGCACGCCGAGCGGATAGAAGATCATCGGCTTGTCGTAGACGGTCAGCAATTGCTTCGACACCGCCAGAGTCGCCGGAAACAGCCGACTGCCGCTCCCGCCGGCGAGAATGATACCTTTCATGCGTCGAAATGCCCTTGGTCAGAAATGTTCGCGGCCATGGAGGCCTCCCGCTCGGCCGGAGCCATAGGCGACAGCCCCGGGGTGTAAAGTCCCGATACGCCCGGGACTTGCCTTTGGCGGCCAAGCGTCCAAAGGGCGCGCCATGATCCCCTATTGGTCGATGTGGACCATCCTCCTCCTCGCGATGCTGGCGACCCCGCCGCGGACGCCGGTCCCGGGTTTCCCGGTGGGCCCCGGCTTCGTGGCGATGATCGTCGCCATCTGCCTGATGATCGGGCTGCGCTTCGAGGTCGGCGGGGACTGGCTCAACTATATCGAGATCTTCGACTGGATCCAGTCGCGGCCGCTGGCGGATGCCGGGGGCCGGAGCGATCCCGGCTACACCCTCTTCAACGTCATCGCGATCTGGCTCGGCGCCGACATCTGGCTGGTCAACCTCCTCTCGGCGATCCCCTTCGCGGTCGGCCTGTTCGCGCTCTCCCGCCGCCAGCCCGAGCACTGGCTCGCGCTGCTGGTCGCCTTTCCTTATCTCGTCGTGGTGGTCGCGATGGGCTACACCCGACAGGCCTCGGCGATCGGCTTCGTGATGATCGGGCTCGCCAGCTACACGCGGACGGGGTCGATCTTCCGCTATCTCTTCTGGGTCGCGCTGGCCGCGGCCTTCCACAAGACCGCGATGCTGACCGTGGCCCTTGTGTTCATGACCAGCGACCAGCGCCGGATCGTCAATCTCGCGATCCTCGTCATCGCCGCGATCGGCCTCTATTTCGCCGCGCTCGGCGACTCGACCGACCGGCTCCTGACCAATTATGTCGGTGCGCGCTATCAGTCGGGCGGCGCCGCGATCCGAGTCTCGATGTGCGTGGTGCCGGGGCTGTTGTTCCTGTTCCTGCGCAAGCGGTTCGGCTTCCATCCGCTCGAAGAGAAGCTGTGGCGCAACTTCAGCATCGCGGCGATCCTCGCGGCGGTCGCGCTGGCGACCACGCCGTCGTCGACCGCGGTCGACCGGATCGCGCTTTATCTGCTGCCGATGCAGATGGTGATCCTGCCGCGGCTGGCGGGCTATGTCCTCGAGACGGGGACGGGCCGCGCGCTCGTCGCCAGCTATTCGGCGGCGGTGCTGTTCGTGTGGCTCAACTTCGGTACCTTCTCGCGGGCCTGGATCCCCTACCGCTTCTGGTTCCTCGCCTGAGAGAGCATCAGGCCGCGATCAGCGCGGCATGGACGGCGGGATCGATGTTGCCGCCGGTGAGCATGACGACGGTCCCCGGACCCGCCGCAACCTTGCCCGCGAGGAGCGCGGCGAGCGCCGCCGCGCCGCCCGGCTCGAGGCGAAGGCCAAGGTCGTGCCAGGCGAAGCGCATCGCAGCGATCACCTCGGCGTCGCTCACCGCGAGGCCCGTGGCACCGCGGGCGCGGAGGACCCCGAAGGTCAGCGGCGACACGAGCGGGGTCTGGAGCGCGTCGCACAGGGTCGGCGGAGCATCGGCGGCCACGGGCACGATGGTCCCGCCCGCGAGGCTCAACGTCATGTCGTCCCACCCCGCCGGCTCGACCGGCACGATCTCCGCCCCGGGCAAGGCCAAGGCGAGCCCCGCGGCAAGTCCCCCGCCGCCGCAGCAGACGACGACCCGCCGGACGGGCTCGGGACATTGCCCGGCGATCTCGAGCCCCGCCGTCCCCTGCCCCGCGATGATGTGGCGATCGTCGAAGCTCGGCACGACCACCGCGCCCCGCTGACCGGCGATGTCGCGGGCGATGGCGACGCGGTCCTCGTGCGCGCGGTCGTAGACGACGATTTCCGCGCCCTCCGCGCGCGTGCCCTCGATCTTGGGTGCCGGCGCGTCGGAGGGCATGACGATCAGCGCTGGGATGCCGAGCCGCCGGGCCGCGATCGCGACACCCTTGGCATGGTTGCCGCTCGAGAAAGCGACCACCCCCGCCGCCCGGTCGGCCGCGCCGAGCAGCGCCAGCCGGTTGCTCGCGCCGCGCAGTTTGAACGAGCCGCCGGTCTGCAACGATTCGCATTTCAGCCACACCGTGTCGCCGCCGATCCTCAGTTCGCGCAGCGGGGTCCGCTCGACCAGCCCGGCGATCCTTTCCGATGCTTCGAGCACGTCATCGCGGGTCGGAAAATTCTCTTTATCTTGCATAGACTTGGCTCAAGCGTTCGGAGACTGCGCCGAAGCGAAATTTCGCCTCGTTTCCGCGACCACAAAAAGGTTGCGTTAAGGGGGTGCCGTTCATATATCGCGCCTCCGCTGCCCCATGGGACTTCCAACCGCAAGGCAGCTTTCGTCAACTGTCGCCGAAAGGCACTTGGAGGTCCCTTGCATTGGCTGAGCACCCCTTCGCGCTGGGGCTAGCGCCCCGTTCCGATCGCACCGAATCCTTTGTCGCTTCCGGTGCGTCCGAAATTGCCCGTCTGAAGCCGGTCCAGCCGGTCACCTTGCTGCGTCCCCACGCCGCCAAGGCCGCTGCCCGATTCTTCGTCGAGAAGTTTCCCGGTCGTTCGCTCTATGCGGTGAAGGCGAATCCTTCGCCTGACCTGCTGCATGTCCTGTGGGACGGCGGCGTCACCCATTATGACGTCGCGTCGATCGGCGAAGTGCGGCTGGTGCGCGAAACGCTGCCGGAGGCGACCTTGTGCTTCATGCACCCGGTCAAGGCCGAGGAGGCGATTGCCGAGGCCTATCACGTCCACGGCGTGCGCACCTTCAGCCTCGACAGCATGGAAGAGCTCGACAAGATCGTCGCCGCCACCGCGACCGACGGCGACGCCGCGAGCGACCTCAACCTGCTCGTCCGCCTGCGCGTGTCGAGCGAGCATGCCAAGCTCAGCCTCGCCTCCAAATTCGGCGCTGCGCCCGACGAGCTCAAGTCGCTGCTCATGGCCGCCCGCCAGGCGTCCGACGCGCTCGGCCTGTGCTTCCACGTCGGTAGCCAGGCGATGACCCCGGCGGCCTATGCGGAGGCGATGGTCCGCGTGCGCGACGCCATCATCGAAGCGGCGGTCACGGTCGACATCGTCGATGTCGGCGGCGGCTTCCCGTCGTGGTATCCGGGGATGGAACCGCCTGCGCTCGAGACCTATTTCGCGGTCATCCACGAAGCGTTCGAGAAGCTGCCGATCAGCTACTCGGCCGAATTGTGGTGCGAGCCCGGCCGTGCGCTGTGTGCCGAATATGCCAGCGTCCTCGTCCGCGTCGAGAAGCGCCGCGGCGACGAGCTCTACATCAACGACGGCGCCTACGGGACGCTGTTCGATGCCGCGCACATCGGCTGGCGCTTCCCGGTGCGGCTGGTCCGCGACGAGGAAAGCGACACCCGTCCGCACGGCTTCAGCTTCTATGGCCCGACCTGTGACGACCTCGACCACATGGTCGGCCCGTTCGAGCTGCCCGCCGACATCGGCCCCGGGGACTATGTCGAGATCGGCATGCTCGGCGCCTATGGCTCGGCGATGCGGACCGGGTTCAACGGTTTCGGCTCGGCCAGCGGCTGGGCGGTCACCGTGACCGACGCACCGATGGCCTCGCTCTACGGCGAAGCCGCCGAGCCCGCGCGTTCGAACGTGGTCAAGCTGTAACCGTTCTGGGCTAACCGCCCGACGCAACCTTTCCGTCATGCCGGACTTGATCCGGCATCCACTTTCTTCTTGCTCGCTCGAAGAACAGGTGGACCCCGGGTCAAGCCCGGGGTGACGGGCCGTTAACGACGAGCATCTTGTCCAGAACAGGATGAAAGACACACCATGAACACCGAATCGACCATCAACGACACCCGCAAGGCCGAGCTTCTCTCGAGCACCGTCGAGCACATCGACATCACCAAGTTCGACGCCCGTCCGATCGTCGAGGCGATGGGCAAGATGAGCTTCACCAGCCGCGACCTCGCCCGCGCCACCGACATCTACAACCAGATGCTGAGCGATCCCGACTGCTCGGTGATCCTGGTGATCGCGGGCTCGACCTCGGCCGGCGGCTGCATGGACCTCTATGCCGAGCTCGTCCGCTCGAACATGGTCGACGCGATCGTCGCCACCGGCGCCAGCATCGTCGACATGGATTTCTTCGAGGCGCTCGGTCACAAGCATTATCAGGCGCTTGAGATCCCCGACGACGACACGCTGCGCTCGCTCTACATCGACCGCATCTACGACACCTACATCGACGAGGAGCAGCTCCAGGACTGCGACTTCACGATCGGGAAGATCGCCGACAGCCTCGAGCCGCGCCCGTACTCGAGCCGCGAGTTCATCAAGGAGATGGGCAAGTGGCTGATCGACAACGGCAAGAAGGAGAACAGCCTGGTCAAGCTCGCCTACGAGCATGATGTGCCGATCTTCTGCCCGGCGTTCACCGACAGCTCGGCGGGCTTCGGTCTCGTCAAGCACCAGGTCGACGCGATGAAGGCCGGCCGTCGCTACATGACGATGGATTCGATCGCCGACTTCCGCGAACTGACCGACATCAAGATCAAGGCGGGCACCACCGGCCTCCTGATGATCGGCGGCGGCGTGCCGAAGAACTTCACGCAGGACACCGTCGTCTGCGCCGAGATCCTTGGCCACGAGGATGTCGAGGTGCACAAGTATGCCGTGCAGATCACCGTCGCCGACGTGCGCGACGGCGCCTGCTCGTCCTCGACCCTCCAGGAAGCCGCGAGCTGGGGCAAGGTCTCGACCGCGCTCGAGCAGATGGTGTTCGCCGAGGCGACCTCGGTGCTGCCGCTGCTGGCGTCCGACGCCTACCACCGCGGCCACTGGAAGACCCGCGCCAAGCGCGCCTTCGCGAAGCTGTTCGCCGACGCCTGAGCATTGCGCTGACGCGACAATGAGCTACCCTCCTCCCGGACAGCTCCGGGGGGAGGGTTTTTCATGTCTGATCATCCGCTGGGCCAGCCGGTCGCCGTGCTTGCGGCCTGGACCTTCGTGATCTTCTTCTGGATGTACGCGACCCGCATTCCCGCGATGATGCGGGCGGGCATCGACCTCAAGAATTTGCGCGGCGGAACCGGCGCCAGTCTCGACCAGAAGCTTCCGCCCGAGGTCCAGTGGAAGGCGCATAATTACAACCACCTGCTCGAGCAGCCGACCTTGTTCTACGCGGTCGCGCTGCTGCTGATGGTGACCGGCGGCGAAGGCCCGCTCGCGGTCGAGCTCGCCTGGGGCTACGCGGGCTTACGGATGGTCCACAGCCTGGTGCAGACGACCGTCAACATCACCCGCATCCGCTTCCTGCTGTTCTTCGCCGCCAGCCTGTGCCTGCTCGGGCTGGTGGTCATCGCCCTGACCCACGTCTTCTAAGGAACGCCGCCCGATGATCTCCACCGCCCTCCTCGGCCCCGTGGTCGCCCTTGTCGCCTGGTCGATCGTGATCCTCTTCGTCCTCGGCTTCATCCGCTTCGGCGCGATCAAGCGGGCGGGGATCAAGGTCGACCCGAGCCGCGGCGGGCGCGGACAGGATCTCGAAGGCGTGCTCGATCCCAAGGCCAATTGGCCGGCACACAATTATGCGCACCTGATGGAGCAGCCGACCCTGTTCTACGCGATCGTTTTGACGCTCGCGATCATGGGGTTCGACCATCATTTCAACGTGCTGCTGGCCTGGGCCTATGTCGCGATCCGGATCGTCCACAGCATCGTCCAGCTGACGGTCAACGACCTGCGGATCCGCTTCCCGCTGTTCGTGCTGAGCACGCTCTGCCTGGCGGCGCTGACGCTCCACGCGGGGATCGCGCTGCTTCACGGCTGAGGAGGGTCATCCCCTCCGCGCGGCCGGCGAAGCAATAGTCGGCAAGCGCGGCCGCAACTTCGGGATAACGCGCGATCCAGCGCAGCCCCGGCGCGTCGGCGATGACGAGATCGGGCTTGCCGCGCTGGATGTCGGCGACGAACAGCGCGCGGTCTTCGTCGATGATCTGCTGCAGCCGGGCCTTGCGGGCCGGGTCCGTCGCCTGGTCGATGAGTTCGCTCGCGGTGCCCGTCGCCCACAGGGAGCCACGCGTACCGACCCAGCGTCCGCTTACCTGGCGGGTCAGCGGGTGGCCGATGGAAAGGTTGGTGGCGGCGACCATGAGGCGGGGCTCGCCCGGTCCGACCTGGCGGACGAGCGCGGTCAGTGCGGGATAGCCCGTCACCTGCGTCGCGAGAAAGGCGAGCCAGCCGGCGGCTGCGAGCAGGAGGATCGGGCCGGTCCCCCGAGCGCGAAGCAAGGGCCAGGCGCAGGCGATCACCGCCAGCATCGCGATCGGCAGCTGGTGGTTGAGGAAGCCCTTGCCCTGCACGAGCAACGCGATCCCGAAACCGGCCGCCGCGAGGAGCAGGACGATGACCGCACTCGTGTCGCCTTGCTTGCGCGCGCGCATCATCGCTGCGGCAGCGATCACCAGCGTCGTCACCACATAAGGGTCGGCGACCAGCGCGAGGATCGGGGAGCGGACCGCGAGATATCCGTCGCGCAGCAGCGGCAGCGCTTCGATCAGGTAGAGCGGCTGCCACAGCCAGACGCTTGCGCCATAGGCGATCACCACCAGCGCGGCGGCAAGGCTCTCAGGCGCGACCAGCGGGCGCCACGCGCGCATCGTCCACGCGGTCCAGAGGAGCGGCAGGCCTGCGGCGGCGGCGAAGGGAGGTTTGATCGCGACCGCGACGCCCGCCCCCACCCCGGCAGCGACCGCGAGCCAGGCGCGTACCGGGCGTCGCTCGGCCCGCGCAAGACACAGCGCCAGCCACGGCAGCAGGAAGATCACCGCGAACTGCTCGCGCTGCGCGAAGGCGGCGCCGGGCATGACCAGGAGCACGGCCGCGACAACCGGCATCAGCCGCGCCGCGTCTCGGCGGTCGGGCTTCGCGATGCCGGCGGCGAGCCCCATCGACAGCCCTGCCGTCACGAATACCGAGCCGGCGACCACCGCCTCTGCCCGGATCCCGAGCGCGTTCGCGAGCGCGACCTGGGGGAGATAGAGCCAGACCGAGGCCGGCGGATTGACCTCGAAGATGTCGCGGTAAAGCGTCGCCCCGCCGAGGAGGCGGTCGGCGACGATCATCAGCCACGAGACGTCGGTGTTGAGCCCGAGCCGGACCTGCTGGCCGATCGCGAACAGCACGACGAGCGCCATCAGCGCCGCGCACCGAAGGCGTTCGCTTGTCTCAACCCCGTCGACTTGCCCGGTTCGCTGCAGCATCGCGCCCGCTTGTAGCGGCGAGACTTTACCGATCACCTAAGGAAGGAAGCGGCCAGTTCGACGTGGGTCGACCAGCGGAATTGGCCGACCGGGCGGACCCAGGCGAGGCGATAGCCGCCCGCGACGAGCAACGCGGCATCGCGCGCGAAGGTCGCGGGATTGCAGCTCACATAAGCGACGCGCGGTACCGCCGAGCGCGCGATCTGTGCGACCTGCGCCTCGGCGCCCGAGCGCGGGGGATCGAGGACGATGGCGTCGAGGCCAGCCAGTTCCTCGGCGGTCAGCGGGCGGCGGTAGAGGTCGCGATGTTCGGCGGCGATGCCGGGTGCGGCGCGTTTCATCGCGAGCACCGCCTCGCGGCTCGCCTCGGCCGCGCGGACCTTGCCGGGGAGCGCCAGCGCGAAGGTCCCGATGCCGGCGAACAGGTCGGCGCTGGTCTTCGGATCGCCGACTGCTTCCCGCACCGCTTCGACCAGGGCCGCCTCGCCATCCTCGGTGGCCTGAAGGAAGGCGCCGATCGGCAGCGGCACGGGACGGCCCGACAGCGTCACGGTCGCCGGCTGAGGCTCCCAGCGCGTCTCGGGGCCGAGGCCCTCGTCGAGGCTCAATCGCGCGAGCCCATGCTCTCCGGCGAAATCGATCAGGCCCTGCGCGGCCTCGAACCCCTCGGCCTTGATGCCCTTCAGCAGCACATCGGCGCCGCGGTCGGCGAGCGTCAGCTGGACCTCGCCGGTGCGCTTGGCGGGAAGGAGCGTACCGAGGAGGCTGCGCAGCGGCGCGAGCAACGCGAACAGCTCGGGCCGAAGGATGTGGCACTCGGCAAGGTCGATGATCCGGTTCGACTTCTCGGCATTGAAGCCGAGCACCACCCGCCCCCCGGCCTTCAAGGCGCGCAAGGTCGCGCGGCGGCGGGTGCGCGGGGGCGAGAGGTGCGGTGCGCGGACTTCCGTGGCCAGCCCCTGCTGCGCCAGCGCGACGGTCACGCGGGAGACGAGGTATTCCGCATAGGCCGCGTCATCGACATGCTGGAGCTGGCAGCCGCCGCATTCGGGGAAATGGCGGCAGGGCGGCGCCTGGCGGTGCGGGCCCGCGGTGAGGGTCCCGTCCTCGGCCACGAGGTCGCCGGGCGCGGCAAAGGCGACGTGGCGGCCGCCCGCCGTCACCCCTTCGCCCCGCGCGGCGATCCGGACGATCGGCTCGCTCACAGATGCGCCAACAGGTCGTCCGCAGTCATCGTCGGCCCTGCCCGCTCGGCCGCCCGGCCGTGGAGCCAGACGCCGGCGCAGGCCGCCTCGAACGCCGGCATGCCGCGGGCGCGAAGCGCGGCGATGATCCCGGCGAGGACATCCCCCGTCCCCGCAGTCGCAAGCCAGGCGGGCGCCGGCGGGGCGAAGCCGAGGCGGCCATCCGGCGCCGCGACCAAGGTATCCGCGCCCTTGAAGACGATCACCGCGCCCGAGGCCTCGGCGGCGGCGAGCGCTTGCTCGGCCTTGGTCCCCGGCAGTTCACCGAACAGGGCTGAGAACTCGCCGGCATGCGGGGTGAGGATCGCGTCCTGCCCCTTGAGGCGGGCAGGCTCGCCGACATGCCGGATCGCGTCGGCGTCGATGACCTTGGGCGCGTGGCTGGTGAGGGCAAGGGTCAGCAATTGCGGCAGATCGCCCATCCCCGGCCCGACGAGGAGGCAGCCGATCCGCGGGTCGGACAGCTTGGCGTCGCCGGTCTGGACCACGGCGAGCGGGAGCGCCGCAATCGGCTTCGAGGTCGAGACGCGGACATAGCCTGCCCCGCTCCGCGCCGCCGCGCCCGCGGACAAGGCGATCGCGCCGGGCATGGTCCCGGCCAGCGCATGGACGAGCCCGCGGCTATATTTGTGGGCGTCAGCGGCGATGGCGGGAAGCACGGGCGCGCCGATCTCGTGCCACTGGCTGTCCGCCGCGATGCCGATGTCGGCGAGGACCAGCCGGCCCATTCGCGCCATCGCCGGCATCAGCCGGTGCGCGGGCTTCAGCGCCCCGAAGGCAAGGGTGAGGTCGGCGGCGGGCACGTCGGAGAGGAGCGCACCGCTGTCGGCCTCGACTCCGCTCGGCAGGTCGGCCGCGACCAGCAGGCTCGCCGAAGCCGCCAGCGCTTTGAAGCGGCTCGCCAACGAAGCTTCGAGCCCCCGCTTGAGTCCAGTGCCGAACAGGCAGTCGATCAGCAGCGGCGCGGGTTCGGCGGTGGCCAGAGCCTCGACCCGACCCGTCCATTGCTCGCGCGCGGCCCTGGCAAGGTCGGTGGCGGGTTCGGCGAGGGTGGCGACGCGCACATCGAGGCCCAGCTTCGCGAGATGCCGCGCCGCGACATAGCCGTCGCCGCCATTATTGCCCGGCCCGCACAGGACCAGCGCGGGCATCGGGCCGGCAAAGCGAAGGGCGGCCTCGGCGAGGCTCTGGCCGGCGCGCTCCATCAGCAGGTCGAGCCCGACCGGCGCCGCCGCTTCGGCGCGCCGCATCGCGGCGGCGGTGAGGATCGGCCGGCTCACCGGACGAAGCTCGCCATCTGCCACCATTCCTCCGGGCAGTCCGCGGAAGCGAAATCGCGCGCTTCCTCGCTTTCGAACAAGGCGAAGCAGGTTGCGCCCGAGCCCGACATGCGGGCGAGGCTGACGCCGTCCTGTTCTTCCAGCCAGTCCAGCACCTCGCCGATGGCGGGGACCAACGCCCGCGCGGGCGGCTCGAGATCGTTGCGCCCCTCGCGCCAGTCGCCGAGCGGGCCGCGGTCGACCCCGTCCCAGCCGGCGAAGACGTCGCGGGTGGCAAGCGGCAGCATCGGATTGACCAGCAGCACCGGCGTGTCTGCCACGCCCGCGTCGACCAGCACGAGCGAGTCGCCCGCGCCGGTGCCGCGCGCGGTCATGCTGAGGAGGCAGGCCGGCACGTCGCTGCCGAGTTCGGGCGCGATTTCCTGCGCCGCCGCGGGATCGATGCCCCACAGCCGGGTCAGCAGCCTGAGCGCGGCGCCCGCATCGGCCGATCCGCCGCCGATGCCGCTCGCCACGGGCAGGTTCTTCTCGAGGGTCAGGGCCACGCCCTTGCCGACCCGCGCATGGGCGGCAAGCGCACTGGCCGCGCGGTGGACGAGGTTGTCGGGCCCGTCGTCGAGCATCGCGGCGAAGGGGCCGGTGATCGTCAGCGACAGGTCGTCGGCGGCGAGCGCGGTCAGCTTGTCGCCGTCGGTGCAGAAGGCGAAGATCGTCTCGAGGTCGTGGCGGCCGTCACCCCGGCGTCCGCGAACGTGGAGGGCGAGATTGAGCTTGGCCGGCGCGATTTCGACCAGGGACGGACGGCTCACGGCGCGGCGGTCGCCGGGGTGAGGCCGGCCGCGATCTTGGCCTCAACCCTTGTCTTCACCTCGTCCTCGGCGGTGACGAGCGCGGCATTCCAGGCGAAGCGGGCCTCGAACTTGCGGCCCGCGGCATAAAGCGCGTCGCCGAGATGCTCGTTGATCTCGGCCTGCGCGGGATCGGCCGCGGCGGCGCGCTGCAGCGTTGAAATCGCCTGGGGCAGACGCCCGCGCTTGTACTGCGCCCAGCCAAGCGAATCGGTGATTGACGCATCCTCCGGCGCCTTGGCCGAGGCGAGCGCGATCAGCCGCTCGGCCTCGTCCAGTCGCTCCCCGCGCTCGAGCCGGGCATAGCCGAGGTAGTTGAGGACGACCGGGCTTTCGGGGGCCAGGGCATAGGCCGCTTCGAGCGCCTTCTCGGCCTCGGCCCAGCGGTCGGCCTGTTCGAGCGACGAGCCGCGCAGCAGGTGCAGCGACCAGCGCTCGGGGCCCGGGCCGCCTTGCTCGACCAAGGCCAGTGCGCGGGCATAAGCCTCGGCGGCCGCGGCGTGGCGCTTGGCATCGTCATTGACGTCGCCGAGCCTGCTCCAATCGTCGGCGGTGGCGCCGGGCTCGGTGACGAAGACCTGGGCCCGGGCGAGCGCTTCCTCGGTCCGTCCGGCGCGCGACAGGGTGCGGATTTCGGCGTCGCGCGCTTCGCTCTGGAAGGGCGAGCGGTCCCCGACCCCGCGAAGCACGGCGAGCGCGTCGTCGGGCCGCTCGGCGCCGTCGAGATAGAGGCCGGCGAGGAGGCGCAGTTCGTCGTTGGCCGGGTCAGCGTGGCGCCCGATCTGGACGATGGCGAGGGGGAGCGAGCGGCGGTCGCTGTTTCCGAGCGTCACCGCGAGGCCCGCGAGGAGTTCGGCATAGCCTTGCGCGGCGGTGGCGATCGGAAGCGCAGGTTTGCGCTCGGCGGATAGCAGCCGGCGGCCGGCGGCGAGCGTGACGTCGCGCCCGGCCAGCAGGCTGTCGGCGCCCGCGCGGTCGCCCGAGCGGAGCAGTCCGGCGGCGACGGCCATGCGGAGGCGGTCGCCCCGCCCGCCGGCGGCCCGCAGCGCATCGGCGAAGAGCGGCTGGGCCAGCACGGGCTTGCCGGCAGCGAGCAGGATCAGCGCCTTATGCTCGGGAACGAACTGAACGAGGCTCTGGTCGCGCGGGACCGCGTCGAGGATGGCGATCGCTTCCTTCCAGCGGCCGCGGTCGCTTTCGCTCCAGGCGCGGACGAAGGGCGTGATGAAGCCCAGTTCCTCGGGCCAGCCGGGTCCGATCGCCGCCGCGCCCTTGCCGGTCCGGAGCCCGTCGGCGACCAGCAGCAGCCGTGCATCGACCCCGAGGCTGGGCGCCGGCTGGCTCGCCGCGAGCCGCAGCGCGAGGCTCATGTCCCCCGCGAGGATCGCTTGGGCGAGCGCGCGCCCGGCCGAGACCCGATCCGTCGGATCGGCCGCGGCGAGGCTGGCGTAAAGCACCGCCGCGCGGCGGGCATCGCCGGCATCGGCGGCGGCACGCGCGGCGACGAAGGTGCCCGCGTTCGAACGGGCGAAATCGAGGCGCGGCGCAGCGGCGGCCGGAAGCGCCAGCAGCGCCAGCGCGAGACCGAGGCTACATGTTCGGATAGTTCGGCCCACCGCCGCCCTCCGGCGTCACCCAATTGATGTTCTGGCACGGGTCCTTGATGTCGCAGGTCTTGCAGTGGACGCAGTTCTGCGCGTTGATCTGCAGCTTGGGCGCCCCGCCCTCGACCACATATTCATAGACCCCGGCCGGGCAGTAGCGCTGCTCGGGCCCGTCATATTCGGGCAGGTTGACCCGCGTCGGGATGGTCGGGTCCTTGAGCTGCAGGTGGACCGGCTGGTCCTCCTCGTGATTGGTGTTCGAAAGGAAGACACTCGACAATTTGTCGAAGCTGATCACGCCGTCGGGGCGCGGATAGTTGATCGGCGGGGCGATATCGCGGCGCCACAGGGTCTCGTGGTCGGGATGGTGCTTCATCTCGACCGGCAGCTTCACGCCGAGGTGGCGGAGCCACATGTCGGTCCCCGCGAGGATTGTGCCGATGGTCGAGCCGAACTTGGCGACCGCCGGCTCGGCATTCTTCACCTTGCGCAGTTCCTCGCCCACCCAGCCGTTGCGGACCGAGGGTTCGTAGTCGGCGAGCACGTCGCCGCGGCGGTCGGCGAGAATCGCGGCAGCGGCTGCCTCGGCCGCGAGCATGCCCGACTTCATGGCGGTGTGCGTGCCCTTGATCCGCGGTACGTTCACGAAGCCGGCCGAGCAGCCGATCAGCGCGCCGCCGGGGAAGGCGAGCTTGGGAATGCTCTGCCACCCGCCCTCGTTGATCGCGCGCGCGCCATAGGAGACCCGGCGCCCGCCCTCGAGCAGGGGGCGGATCGCCGGATGCTGCTTGTAGCGCTGCATCTCGTCGAACGGCGACAAGTGGGGGTTCTTGTAGCTCAGGGCCACGACGAAGCCGATCGACACCTGGTTGTTGTCCTGGTGGTAGATCCAGCCCCCGCCCCACGCATCGTCGAGCGGCCAGCCCTGCGTGTGGATGACCTTGCCCGGCTCATGCTTTTCGGGATCGACGTCCCACAATTCCTTGATGCCGATACCGTAGACCTGCGGCTGGCAGTCGGCCTCGAGGTCGAACTGCTTCTTCAGTTGCTTGGTCAGGCTGCCGCGCGCGCCTTCGGCGAAGAAGGTGTAGCGCGCGTGAAGCTCCATGCCCGGCTGATAATCGCCCTTGTGGTGGCCATCGCGGGCGATCCCCATCGCGCCGGTCGCGACGCCCTTCACCGAGCCGTCGTCGTGATACAGCACTTCGGCGGCGGGGAAGCCGGGGAAGATCTCGACGCCCAGTTCCTCGGCCTTTCCGGCGAGCCAGCGGCAGAGGTTGGCGAGGCTGCCCGTGAAGGTCCCCTTGTTGTCGAGGAACGAGGGCATCATCAGGTGCGGGAGGTTGAATTTCTTCGTCTTGGTCAGCACCCAATGGTGGTTGCTGGTGACGGGCACGCGGTTGAGGAGGCACGAGCTGTCCTCGCGCCATTCGGGGAGCAGTTCGTCGAGGCTCCTGGGGTCGATCACCGCGCCCGACAGGATGTGCGCCCCGACTTCCGAGCCCTTCTCGAGGATGCAGACCGAAAGCTCGCGGCCGGCCTCGTTGGCCAGCTGCTTCAACCGGATCGCCGCGCTGAGGCCGGCCGGCCCCGCGCCCACGATCACGACATCATATTCCATCGACTCCCGGTCGCTCATGCGCAGCTCAAGTCCTTCGTATCACCTGCAATTGGGCTTGGCGCTCGACGCCCCTTCCGTCAATGGCCGCAAGGACTATGGTAGCGGCAATGACGGTCGAGGTGGAGACAGGCGGACTGACCCGCGCCGAAGCGGCAAGCCTGCTCGCCTGGTGGGTCGAGGCGGGCGTCGACGTCGCGATCCAGGAGGAAGGCCGCGACTGGCGCAAGGCCGCGCCCCGTCCGGCGCCTGTCGCAGCCGAGCCTGTCAGCACCGCCGGCGAAACGGTCGCCCGAGCGCCTTCCGCGCCCGAGCCGGTGCGCGAGCGGCCGCAGACCCTCGACGCCTTCCACGCCTGGCTCGCCTCCTCGGCCGACCTGCCGCTGTTCCGCGCCGGCGCGGCGCGCGCGCTGCCGCATGGACCTGCCGAGGCCGAGATCATGCTGCTCACCGGAATCCCGCAGCCCGACGACATCGCCGAGGGCAAGCCGATCGGCGGCGAGGCGTGGACGCTCGCGGTCCGGATGCTCGCCGCCATCGGGATCGCGCCCGACACCGCCTACGTCGCCGCGCTGACCTGTTTCTCGGCCGGCGGCACGCGCTTCACGCCGGCCGAGACCGAGGCGTGCCGCGACAACATCCTGGCGCAGATCGGGCTCGCCCGCCCGAAACGGCTGCTGCTCCTCGGCGACGCGCCCGCCAAGCTGCTGCTCGGCCAGTCGGTCGCGCTGGCCCGGGGGCGGCTCCACCAGATCGGCGGGGTGCCCGCCGTCGCCACCTACGCACCGCACCACCTGCTCAAGCGCAGCGAGGACAAGAAGCTCGCCTGGGCCGACCTCCTGCTCCTCATGGGAAATGACCGTTGATCGCCCTAGTAATCGCGTCCCTTCTTGCCCCCGCCCAGCCGACCAAACCGCCCGAGGATCCGCTCGCCCCAATCACCGAGCCGCACGAGGAGGATACCACCCCCACCCCGCCGCCGACCGCGGTCGTGACGGTGCCCAAGGACTGGCCGGGCGTGTTCGCCGCGATCCGCAGCAGCCAGTGGGCCGCCGCGCAGGCAGGCATCGCCGCGCTTGCCCCCTCGCCGCTCACCCCGCTCGCCAAGGCGCAGCTCTACACCGCCAAGGGGTCGCCCCCGGTCACCGCCGAACAGGTCACGGCCTTGCTCGCGCAGGCGCCCGAACTGCCGCAGGCCGAGCAGTTGCAGCGGCTCGCGGTCGCCAAGGGCGCGCTCCAGACCCCCGCGGTCCCGCGCCGCGCCGCGCTCGTGCCGATCGGCGCGACTCCGCGCCGGGGACGGACGAGCCCGGTCGTGGGTGACGCGGTCGCGGACCAGCTCCGCGTCGCGCTGGAGCCGCTGGTGAAGGTCGACGATGCCGCCGGCGCCGAAGCGCTGCTCAACGCCCAGTCAGCGCTCCTCACGCCCGAAGCGCGGGCCGAGCTCGGCCAGCGCGTGGCCTGGATCTATTATGTCCGCGGCGACGACATGAACGCCCGCCGGGTCGCCGACTTCGCGCGCCAGGGCACGTCGGGTCCCTGGGGCGTCCAGGCCGAGTGGGTGGATGGCCTCGCCAGCTGGCGCCAGAACGACTGCGAGGGCGCCGCCCGCGCCTTCCGCGAGGTCGGCCAGCGGTCGGGCGAAGCGAGCCTGTCGGCCGCCGGCTATTACTGGTCGGCCCGCGCGGAAATGGCCTGCCGCCGCCCCGCCGCCGTCCAGGCCCTGCTCAAGGCCGCCGCACGCAGCCAAGAGACGTTCTACGGCCTCCTCGCCCGCAAGACGCTGGCGATGGACACGACGCTCGACCCGCTCGACCTCGCGCCCGCTGCACGGATCGCCGCGCTCCCGAACATCGTCCGTGCCGAAGCACTGGTGAAGCTGGGCGAGCGCGACATGGCGGGCGAGCTCCTGCGCCACCAAGCGCGGATCGGGGCGCCCGCCGACCAGCCCGCGCTCGCCGCCGAGGCGCGCAAGCTCGAGCTCGCCGCGACACAGCATTTCCTCGCCCATTTCGGCCAGCCCGGCGCGCGCGTGCCCGCCGCCGCCCGCTATCCCGCGCCAAGCTGGGCGCCGCGCGAAGGCTGGACGATCGACCCCGCGCTGGCGCTCGCCCATTCCCTGCAGGAATCCTCCTTCCGCGCCGAAGCGGTCAGCCAGGCCGGCGCGGTCGGGCTGATGCAGGTCCTGCCGACCACCCGCGACCTCATCAGCCGGAGCCGGGGCCTGCCGACGGGCAACCTCAAGGACGTCGGCGTCAACTTGAGCTTTGGCCAGGCCTGGATCCAGTGGATGCGCAGCCATCCCGCGACCGGTGGCCAGCTGCCCAAGGTCATCGCCAGCTACAATGCCGGGCCGCTTCCGGTCGGCCGCTGGCAAGTCAACGACCGCGGCGATCCGCTGCTGTGGATCGAAAGCATGCCTTATTGGGAAACGCGTTATTACGTGCCCGCGGTGATGCGGAACCTGTGGGTCTATCAGGGCTTTGCGGGAACCCCGACCACGACCCTGACCGAGCTCGCCCAGCACCGCTGGCCGACCTTCCCGGTCAGGCGCTAGGCCTAGTTGCGGAAGAGAAAGCCCGGCCAGCGCATCAGGCCGGGCCGCCGCAGCCGCCGCTGGTCCTCTTCGAACGCCCGCTGCTGCTCTTCCGCCAGGCTCGGCCGAAGCGGAACGGGCTGCTGGTCGCGGGAAAGCCGGTCCTTATCCATGACTTGAATTATAGAGGGCGCGCGTGACGCCCTGCCCTCACTTATGTTTCAGGCAAAAGTCGTTCTTGTTCTGTTCTGCATGCGGAGTAGAATGGCGTCATGCCGGTCGAGTCGATCCAAGGTCGCGGCGCCACCCGCAACGCCACGCCCACGCGTTTTCGCCTGCCCGAGCGGCTGGTCGAGGGCGACTGGCTGGATGAGGTCGAGGCGCTCGACGGCGTGCCGCGGCGGCGCACGGTGGTGACGGTCGAACGGCCCAAGTCGATCCTTACCCGCAACACCTCGCCCGACATCGGCTTCGACCGCTCGGTCAATCCCTATCGCGGGTGCGAGCATGGCTGCATCTATTGCTTCGCGCGGCCCACGCACGCCTATCACGACCTGTCCCCCGGCGTGGATTTCGAGAGCCGGCTGTTCGTGAAGCCCGATGCCGCCAAGCTGCTGCACGCGGCCTTGTCGCGGCCCGGCTACGACTGCGCGCCGATCGCGCTCGGGACCAACACCGACCCCTATCAGCCGATCGAGGGCAAGTGGCGGGTGACCCGCTCGATCCTCGAACTGCTGACCGAGACCGACCACCCCTTCACCATCACCACCAAGTCCGACCGCGTGCTGCGCGACCTCGACCTCATCGCGCCGGCGGCGCACAAGGGGCTTGCCGCGGTGGCCGTGTCGGTCACCTCGCTCGACCCCAAGGTCAGCGGCACGCTCGAGCCCCGCGCCCCGGCCGGTGCCAAGCGGATCGAGGCGATCCGACGGCTGAACGAGGCGGGCGTCCCGACCCTGCTGGCGCTCGCCCCCGTCGTGCCGCAGATCACCGATCACGAGATGGAAAGGATCGTCGCCGCCGGAGCGGCCGCGGGAGCACGGGCGGGCTTCTACCTCCCGGTCCGACTGCCGCACGAGGTGGCGCCGCTGTTCCGCGCCTGGCTCGACGACCATTATCCCGACCGCGCGGCCAAGGTGATGGCGACGATCCAGTCCCTGCGCGGGGGCAAGGATAACGACCCCAATTTCTTCACCCGGATGCAGGGCCAGGGGCCGTGGGCCGAGCTCCTGCGAACCCGCTTCGAGAAAGCGTGCCGCAAGTCGGGGCTCGGAAGCGGCCGGCTCAAGCTTCGCCGCGACCTCTTCCGCCCGCCCGAGGGTCGGCAGATGCGTCTTCTGTAGCTTTTCGATGAACGGCGCTTGGCCCTCCTCCTCGGCCTGACTACACCACCCCCATGCGTATCCTGATCCCGGCCCTGCTCGCCGCCGCCGCCCTTCCCGCCATCGCCCAGACCCCGCCCGCCCCGCCGCCGCCCGTCACCGTCCCGGCCGACGTCGCGAAGCTGCGCGACGCGGCGCTGCAGGACGATTATGCCTGGGACATCACCGAAGGGCTGACTACCGAGGTCGGGCAGCGCCAGGCGGGCACCGAGGCCGAGGCCCGTGCCCGCGCCTGGGCGGTCGCGCGGCTTACCGCCATGGGCTTCGCGAATGTGCGCATCCAGCCCTTCACCATGCCGGTCTGGATCCGCGGCGCCGAAAGCGCCGAGATCCTTGCGCCCTTCCCGCAGAAGATGGTCGTCGCCGCGCTCGGCAACAGCGCCTCGACCGGCCCGGCGGGGATCACCGGTGAGGTGGTTGGCTTCGACAGCCTCGACGCGCTCCGCGCCGCCCCCGACAGCGCCGTGCGCGGCAAGATCGTCTTCATCGACCACAAGATGGCGCCGACCCAGGACGGGTCGGGCTACGGCCAGTTCGGTGCCCCGCGCCGCCAGGGTCCGACGATCGCCAGCCAGAAGGGCGCGGTCGGGATCGTGGTCCGCTCGATCGGCACCGACCACCACCGCAATCCGCACACCGGCACGCAGAGTTTCGCCAATGGCGCGACGCCGATCCCCGCCGGTGCGCTTTCGGTCCCCGACGCCGAGCAGATGGTCCGGATCCTCAAGCGCGGCCAGCCGATCCGGATGCACCTGACCCTCGTCAGCCGGACGCTCGCCGACCAGCAGTCGGGCAACGTCATCGCCGAGGTGCCGGGCCGCGATCCGAGCCTCGCGCCGGTCCTCGTCGGCGGCCATCTCGACAGCTGGGACCTCGCCACCGGCGCGATCGACGATGCGAGCGGGGTCGCCATCGCCGCCGCCGCCGCCAAGCGAATCATGGACGCCGGCCAGCCGCTGCGCACCATCCGCATCGTCTGGTTCGGCGCCGAAGAGCCCGGCCTGTTCGGCGGCGCCGCCTACCAGAAATCGCTCGGCACCCAGCCGCACTGGGCGATGCTCGAAAGCGACTTCGGCGCCGACCGCATCTGGCGCGTGACCAGCAAGCTCGGGACCGAGCGCCGCACCGAGGCGCGGACCATCGCGGCTGCGCTCGCGCCGCTCGGGATCGTCGCCGGCTCCTATGAGGAAGCCGAAGGCTCGGACATCGGACCGATGCTCGCCGCGGGGCAGCCGGGCGTCGGCCTCAGCCAGGACGGCACCCGCTACTTCGATTACCACCACACCCCCGACGACACGCTCGACAAGGTCGACAAGGAGCAGCTGCGCCAGAACGTCGCCGCCTGGACCGCGACGGTCGCCGTGCTCGCCGGTCCGATCAGCCCGCGTCCCGCGCCCAAGGCCGGCCGGCGCCGGTGAGCCGGGCGTTGGTGCCGCTGGGCCTGGCGCTGGCGCTCGCCGCCTGCTCGCAGGACAATGGCAATGACGTCGCGCCCTTGCCCGAGCCGACCGCGGCTGGCGCCAACAACCTGATGGCCGAGGCCGAGCGCGCGGCGGCGAATGCGGCGAAGCGTGCGGAGCCGAACAGCGGGTCCGCACGTTCGGCGGGCGAAACCAACAACGAGGTCACCCCATGAATCGCGCTCTTCTCCTTGCCGTTCTCCCGCTCGGTCTCGCCGCCTGCAACGTCGAGCGCGACGCCGGCAACGACACCACCTCGGTCAGCGTCAACGAAGCCAAGGTCGACCGCACGCTCGACAAGGCCGGCGATGCGATCAAGGGCGTCGCCAACGACGTCAAGGACGCTGCGCGCGACGCCAAGCCGGGTCTCGAAAAGGCCGCCAACGACGCGGGCGACACGCTCAAGCAGGCCGGCGACAAGATCGAGAATGGCGCCGATCGCGCGGCCACCGACGTGCGCCGCGAAACCAACGAAGCGACCGCCAATCGCCAGTAGGTCGTGACGGCGGGGTTGGTGGGCCCGGAGGGATTCGAACCCCCAACCTGGCCGTTATGAGCGGCTGGCTCTACCATTGAGCTACAGGCCCCGCCCCGCCTCCTAGTGAGTGCGGGGCCGCTGGCCAAGCATCGCTGGCACGCGCCAGTGTATTTGCTCCGATATGGTGCGATCGCTTAGCGCGGCGATAGACAAAGCCTAGCATGGGGGAGCGATGTCCCCTTCCGTCCCCGCCACCGACGATCGGCCGACCGCGGAGCAGCGCCGCGCGGCGCGGTCCAGCATGTTCATCACCTGCACCCTCACTCTGAAGGGCGAGCAGGCGCAGGTGCGGGTCCGCAACATGTCGCCCGACGGCGCGCTGGTCGAAACGCCCCTCGCCCCGCCGGCGGGAAGCCTCGTCCGGCTGGTCCGCGGAACGCTCGTCGTCGAGGGCAAGGTCGCCTGGGCGACCGAGCGGCATGTCGGGCTGCGCTTCTCCTCGCCGGTCACCGTCCCGCTGTGGATGGGCCGCTTGCAGGAACAGGCCGCGCTCGCGCCCCGGCCGCTTGGCAACGACCTCAGCATGACCATCGCCCTCCTCGAAACGCTCGGCGACGAACTCACTGCCTCGCCGGCGACCGTGGCCGAGCATCCGGTCGCCCTCCAGAAGCTCGACATCGCGGTTCAGCTGCTGCGCGCGCTCCAGCTGCAGGAGGGCACCGAGGGGCGGCTTGGCCAGCTCGAGACCCTGCGCGCGGCGAGCGCCGAGGCGATGCGCTGGCGCTAATGCTTGCCCCTCCGGCCCGCCTGACCTAGGGGCGGGTCCGTCGGGGAGTGGCGCAGCCTGGTAGCGCGTCTGCTTTGGGAGCAGAGGGTCGCAGGTTCGAATCCTGTCTCCCCGACCAGCGGCTAGCCCGCGAGCGGCAGCAGCAGCACCAGTCGCTCGGGCCCGATATCGAGCCGGCCCCCGATCATTCCCGCCAGTCCCTGCACCAGCCGGAGCGCGAAGCGCATGCCGGTCTGCCCGCGGTCGTCGAGGAGCCGGCGCTCGCTCAGACCCGCCAGCGCGCGCGGCCGGTCGATGGCGATCGCGATCTGGCCCCCGAGGCGATCGATGACGAGGCCGAGGCGCTCGCTCGACAGGGTCGAATCGAGAAGCGCGCCGGCGAACTGGCGGAGCAGGCGCTCGGCGAGCAAAGGCTGCAGCGCGAGCTGGCCGACCCCCGAGCGGTCCTGGACCAGAAGCTGGATATTGCGGTCGGCGGCTTCCTCGCGGAGGGTGGCGACGACCGCGCGGAGCTGGTCGATCCCGGTTCGCGCTTCGCCCGAAACGCGCCCCGAACGAAGCCGGGCGGCAAGGTCGAGATTGTCGACCGCATCGGCGAGGCGGCGGGCCTGGCGGACGATCTCGGTCGCGCGCTCGCGATAGGCGCGGTGCGCAGGGCCGAGATATTGGCCCTCGATGATCTCGCCGAAGCCGATGATGGCGTTCAATGGCGTGCGCAGCTCGTGCATCAGCTCGCGCAGGTCGTCGTCCTCGGGCAGCGGCGATGCCGGCAGCGCAGCGGGCTCGGCGCCCTCGCGGCGGGCGATCCCGCGATAGCCCGCGAAGCGACCGGTGTCGGCGAAGAAGGCGGGGGTTCCGGTCCAGCGCCATTCGCCCATCAGCGCGCCGTCGTCGGCGAGGACCAAGGGCTCGTCGGCGAACGGCAGGCGCGCGGCGAAGCGGTCGGCGAACGGCTCGGTCAGGCTGCGGCCGATGAGCGCGGCGCGCGGGGCGCCCTCGACCCAGTCGATCTCTCCGGTCGGGCCGCATTCCCAGCGGAACAGGCCGGCGGGCGGCGGCGCGGGGGGCGTAGCGACGGGAGCGGGAGCCGCAGCGAGAGCGGGAGCGATGGCATTGGCAGGTTCGGGCTGCAGCTCGGCAGCATCGGGGGCCACGGCTTCCATCGGCTGGCGCGAGGCGAGGAGTGGCAGGACGTCAGGCGCAGCGACGGCACGGACCGCGCTCCAGCCCGCGGCGTCGAGCTCGGCGGCCATGACCAGCGCGGCCGAAGCGGTGGCGCCGCGCGCCGCGAACAGCGCGACGAGCTCGGTCGGAACGGCGGGCCCGGCGATCGCGCGTGCGGTGGCGGCGAGCGTGTCGGCGGGAATGTCCTCCATCAGCGCCGCGATCCGCTCGAGCGCCAGGTCGCGCATGCGGCTCGCCCCCTCGCCGGCGCGGGCGACCAGCTCGACCAGCTGGCGCCACTGCACCGCCCGGCCGCGCGGGTCGGCGGCAGGCTGGTCAAGCACGGTCGCAAGGCGATCGTCGAAACGGATGGCTCAGTTCTTTCGCGCGCGGAGGGACATGGGGAATTCAATGAGGAGCGGTTAACCGCAAGGGAAGAGCGGCTTGATTAAGCATCCCATAACGGCACATCGCGAAATGCGCTCCGCCCTCGTGTCCCCACTGTGCCTTTCTGCGACACTTTGAGGCTGCTTTCGCCCGGCCGGCGGTTGGGCTAGTCCGCAGCGATGTTCATTTCCTTCGTCGAGGCGCTGCGCAAGGGCGGCATCCCCGCCAGCCTCAAGGAACATCTCCTGCTGCTCGAGGCGCTCGACGCCGAGGTAATCGAGCGCACGCCGGAGCAATTCTACTATCTCGCCCGCTCGGTGTTCGTCCATGACGAGACCAAGCTCGACCGCTTCGACCGGGTGTTCGGTGAGGTCTTCAAGGGACTGATCGCGCCTGAAGACGAGAATCCGGCGCTGCCTGAAGAGTGGCTGCGGCTGGTCGCGGAGAAGTATCTGACGCCCGAGGAAATGGCGCAGATCAAGTCCTTGGGCTCGTGGGACGAGATCATGGAAACGCTGAAGAAGCGGCTCGAGGAGCAGGAAGGACGGCACCAGGGCGGGTCGAAGTGGATCGGCACCGGCGGCACCTCCCCCTTCGGCCATGGTGGCTATAATCCCGAGGGCGTCCGGATCGGCGGGCCGGGCAAGCATGGCCGCGCGATCAAGGTGTGGGAAAAGCGCGAATTCCAAGACCTCGACGACCGCCGCGAGATCGGGACGCGGGCGATCAAGGTCGCGCTGCGCCGGCTCCGCCGCTTCGCCCGCGAGGGCGCGGCTGACGAGCTCGACATCGAGGGGACGATCGACGGCACCGCGCGGCGCGGCTGGCTCGACGTCCGGATGCGGCCCGAGCGGCACAATGCGGTGAAGCTGCTCCTCTTCCTCGACATCGGCGGGTCGATGGACGGGCACGTCAAGCTGGTCGAGGAGCTGTTCAGCGCCTGCCGGACCGAGTTCAAACACCTCGAGCATTATTACTTCCACAACTGCATCTACGAGGGCGTGTGGAAGGAGAACCGCCGGCGCTGGACCGAGCGGACGAACACCTGGGACATCCTCCACAAATATGGCGCCGACCATAAGCTCGTGATCGTCGGCGATGCCTCGATGAGCCCCTATGAGGTGACCCAGCCGGGCGGGTCGATCGAGCATATGAACGAGGAGAGCGGCGCGACCTGGCTCAGGCGGCTGACCGGCACCTATGCCAGCGCGGCGTGGATCAACCCGACGCCCGAGGCCTATTGGGGCCACTCGGCCTCGACCGCGCTGATCCGGCAGCTGATGGACGAGCGGATGTACGGGCTGACGCTCGAAGGGCTCGAGCAGGCGACGCGGGCGCTCAGCCGGAAGAAGTGAGCGCCGGCCAGGGTCACGAAGGTCCCGGGGTCCGCGAGTCGCTTTTCGCGCGCATCAGCGCTTCGAATGTCAGAAAATAGCCAAATATGGAAAAATGCGAAGGTCCCATACTGTGACCTCGTGCCGCCGTTGCCAGAACTGAGAAAGAGCCGATAAGGTTAGTTAATCAGGCGAAATCCTACTTGGCAAGGAAGGAGCGGGAGCCCGGATCAGGTCCGGGGTGACGCCTGCGCAGAGGCCTGTGCTTCAGTAGAGGCGGCAATCGGCGGTGTCGGCTTCCCACGCCTGTTCGTCGGGGCGGGTGCGGACGTCGAGGTCGTCGGCTTGCGCGGCCCGGTCATCGACCCAGGCGCGCAGCGCGGGCCCGCCGTTGATGACGTCGATCGCGAGCTTGTCGAACTCATATTCGTAAGGAAAATCGCGCCACAGCTCGTAGTCGGGCAGGAGGTTGCGGATCGCCTTGAAGCCGAGCGCCTGGACCCGCCACGGACGGAAGGCGTGGTGATCGTAGGCCGGCCCTTCCGCATGGATGAAGAGGCCCGAGCAGAGCGTGTGCGCATGCTTGTGGAAGGTCGGCTCGATGAAGATCTCGCGCAAGCCGCAGCCATGAAGCCAGTGCGGGGCGACGCGCTCCATCTCGGCGTGGATCGCACGGGCGTCGAGGCCGGGGGCGGCGAACAGCTCCAATGCCCGCGTCGTCCCCCTGCCCTCGCTCAGCGTCGTGCCCTCGAGCATCACGGTGCCGGCATAAGCGCGGGCCATGTTGAGGGTCGCGGCATTGGGCGACGGGTTGATCCAGATGCGGTCCGCGGGCCAGCCGAAGCCGGGTGCGGCGTCGGGCTGCCAGCCCTCCATCGCGATGACGTGGTAAGCGACGTCGAGCTTGAAGTGGCGGACGAACCAGTGGCCCATCTCGCCCATGGTCAGGCCGTGGCGCATCGGCATGGGGCCCGCGCCCACAAAGCTCTCCCAGCCGGGCTCGAGGAGCGTCCCCTCGACCGGTCGGCCGGCGGGATTGGGGCGATCGAGCACCCACACTTCCTTGCCCGCGGCGGCGGCGGCCTCGAGCAGGTAGAGGAGGGTCGTGACGAAGGTGTAGATGCGGCAGCCGAGGTCCTGGAGGTCGAACAGGAAGACGTCGGCGCTGCTCATCATCTGGCCCGTCGGGCGGCGGACCTCGCCGTAGAGGCTGAAGACGGGAATTCCGAGGCGGGGGTCGAGCTCGTCGGCGGTCTCGACCATATTGTCCTGCTTGTCGCCCTTGAGCCCGTGCTGCGGGCCCATGGCGGCGGTGACGTTGAGGCCGGCGGCGACGAGCGCGTCGATGCTGTGGGTGAGGTCCTGCGTCACCGAGGCCGGGTGCGCGACGAGGCAGATGCGCTTGCCCTCGAGCGGTTTGCGAAGCGCGGGGTCGGCGAGCAGGCGGTCGATGCCGAAAAGGGTCGTCATGGCCGCTGCCTTACGCCAGCTTGGCGACGAAGCAATCCGGGTGGTGGAAGTCGGGCTCCGGGCCGGGGTGGTGGAGCGCCCAGTAGCTGCGGCGGCCATCGGCTTCCTCGATCACGGCGGAGAGGCCGAGGTTGAAGCGCCTGTCGGCGGGGATGGAAAGGGTCGCGCCGAGGCCCCACCAGGTCATGTTGTCCTCGGTCCGGACATAGGGCGGGCTGGCGACCTCGGAGGGCGCCATGCCTTCGCGTTCGGCGGCGAACCGATAGGCCTGCCAGTCGCCCGACGGCGCGAAATTCCATTCCTGGTAAGCGACTTGACCGGCTTCCTTGAGGAAGCATTCGAAGCACGTCCGCTGCCACAGTTCGTTCCGCCTGGCGGGCGCCTCGGCGGGCGGATCGACGAGGAAGCGGCCGATCGGCGCGCTGACCCCGAACCACAGGTTGAGTGTCGCGGTCTCGCCGAAGGCGGCGGAGCGCTCGGCCGAGGCCCAGAGGGTGAAGGGCGGGTTCGGAACCGTGCTCGGGTGCGGAATCAATTCGAAGCGCATGCGCGCATCTTACGATATCGCACGCGGTAAGCTAAGCGCCTGCGCATCATGACGACCTACAGCTCTTCGCTTCTCCAGCTCCTCTCGGAGCGCGGCTACATCCACCAGGCGACCGATGCGGCGGCGCTCGACGCGCTGGCGGGGCGCGAGATCGTCACGGGCTATATCGGTTTCGACGCGACCGCGCCCTCGCTCCATGTCGGGAGCCTGGTGCAGATCATGATGCTGCGGCGGATGCAGCAGGCGGGGCACAAGCCGATCGTGCTGATGGGCGGTGGCACGAGCAAGATCGGCGATCCCTCGTTCAAGGACGAGGCGCGCAAGCTGCTGGGCGACGAGTCCATCAAGGCGAATATCGACGGCATCGCCAGGGTGTTCGGGCGCTTCCTCACCTTCGGCGACGGGCCGAGCGACGCGGTGCTGGTCGACAATGCCGAGTGGCTCGACCGCCTCGAATACATCCCCTTCCTGCGCGAGATCGGACAGCATTTCTCGGTCAACCGGATGCTGAGCTTCGACAGCGTCAAGCTCCGGCTCGACCGCGAGCAGTCGCTGTCCTTCCTCGAATTCAATTACATGATTTTGCAGGGCTATGATTTCCTCGAGCTCAACCGCCGGGTCGGTTGCCGCCTGCAGATGGGCGGGTCGGACCAGTGGGGGAATATCGTCAACGGAATCGAGCTCACGCGCCGGGTCGCGGGCGCCGAGGTCTATGGCGTGACCACCCCGCTCATCACCACCGCCGACGGCGGCAAGATGGGCAAGACCGCGAACGGGGCGGTGTGGCTCAATGCCGAGGGGCCTGAAGGCTTTACGCTAAGCGCCTACGATTACTGGCAGTTCTGGCGCAATGCGGCGGATGCGGACGTGGGCCGCTTCCTGCGGCTGTTCACCGATTTGCCGCTGGGCGAAATCGCCCGGCTCGAGGCGCTGGAGGGGGCCGAGATCAACGGCGCCAAGGTGGTGCTGGCGACCGAGGCGACCGCACTGCTTCATGGCCGAGAGGCGGCCGAGGCGGCGGCGGCGACCGCCGCGGCGACCTTTACCGGCGGCGGCTCGGGCGAGGCGCTGCCGAGCGTCGAGACCGGCGGCGAGATCGGGGTGCTGGCGGCGCTGGTGGGCTTGGGCTTCTGTGCGTCGAATGGGGAAGCGAAGCGCAAGGTCGCCGAGGGCGCGGTGAAGCTCGACGGCGAGGCCGTGAGCGACATTGCAGCCGTGATTTCCGTCACTTGCGAGCGCAAGCTCAGCCTCGGCAAGAAGAAGCACGGGCTGTTGCTGCCCTGATCGTCATGCCGGGCTCGACCCGGCATCCATCTGCCTCGGCCAGAATTTTGAAGAAGGTGGACCCCGGATCAAGTCCGGGGTGACGGGTGGTGCCCCTATCCGCTCCGCAGCAGGTCCACCGCCTGGTCGCGCTCGAACAGGTAGAGGCAAAGCCGGGCGGCCTGACCGCGCTCGCCCGAGAGGCCGCCGTCGCGGTCGAGGAGCAGGCGGGCGTCCTGCGTCGCCATGGGGACGAGTTCCTGCACCTGCTCGGGGTTGGCGAGACGGAATTGCGCTTCGCCGCTTTGGCGGACCCCGAGGATCTCGCCGGGCCCGCGCAGGCGGAGGTCTTCCTCGGCGATGCGGAAGCCGTCGTTGGTCTCGCGCATGAGGGCGAGGCGCGCCCTGCCCGTCTCGCTCAAGCTGCCGCCGCGCAGGAGGAGACAGGTCGATTTGGCCGCGCCGCGCCCGACCCGGCCGCGCAGCTGGTGCAGCTGGGCAAGGCCGAAGCGCTCGGCCCCCTCGATGATCATCAAGGCGGCATTGGGGACGTCGACCCCGACCTCGATGACGGTGGTAGCGACGAGGATCTTCAAGCGATTCGCGGCGAACTCGGCCATGACCGCATCCTTTTCCGCGCCCTTCATCCGGCCGTGGACGAGCCCGACCTGGCCGGGGAAACGCAGCGCCAGTGCGGCGGCGCGGTCCTCGGCGGCGGCGGCATCGCTGGTCTCGCTTTCGGCGACGAGCGGGCAGACCCAATAAGCCTGTCCGCCCGCGGCGACGTGGCGGCCGAGGCCCTCGACCACCTCGGCAAGCTTTTCCTCGGAGATGACGCGGGTCTCGACCGGGGTCCGGCCGGGGGGCATCTCGTCGATCTTGGAGACGTCCATCTCGCCATATTGGGTGAGGGTGAGCGTCCGCGGAATCGGGGTCGCGGTCATCGCGAGGAGGTGCGGCGGGCGCTCGGCCTTGGAGGTCAGGAGCAGGCGCTCGGAGACGCCGAAGCGGTGCTGCTCGTCGATCACGACGAGTCCGAGGCGCCTGTAGGCGACCTTCTCCTGGAAGATGGCGTGGGTCCCGACGAGGATGTCGATCGACCCGTCGGCAAGCCCCATCAGCGTCGAATCGCGCACTCGGCCCTTGTCCCGCCCCGTGAGGATGGCGACCCGGATCCCGAGCGAATCCAGCTGCTTGAGCAGGGTCGCATGATGTTGCCTCGCAAGGATCTCGGTCGGCGCGAGCATCGCCGCCTGCGCGCCCGCCTCGACCGCCTCGAGCATGGCGAGCAGCGCGACCAGCGTCTTGCCCGAACCGACGTCGCCCTGGAGCAGGCGAAGCATCGGCACGTCCTGGCCCATGTCGCCGCGGATCTCGTCCACCACGCGGCGCTGGGCGCCGGTCAGCGAATAGGGCAGCTTGAGCGCCTGCGTCAGCCGCCCGTCACCGCGCAACGGAACGCCCTTCTTGCGGCGGCTGACCTGGCGGAGGAGCTGGAGCGCGAGCTGGTTGGCGAAGATCTCGTCATAGGCGAGACGGGTTCGGGCGCTCGCCTCATCGGGCTCGGCATGGACCGTGGCGAGCGCCGTGCGCCAGTCCTTCCAGCCATGGCGGGCAAGGACCGAGGGCTCGATCCATTCGGGCAGCACCGGCGCGAGGGTGAGGCTGGCGGCGACGAGATCGCGCAACCGGCGGCTGGTGAGGCCCTCGGTCAGCGGATAGACGGTTTCCTTGAGTGCGGGCTCGGCCTTGCCGGGCTCGGTCACCTCGGGATGGATGATCTGCCATTCGTCGCCATAGGCTTCGAGCTTGCCGGTGACGGTGCGCTTTTCGCCGAGCGGCAGCTGCTTGGCCGCCCAGCCGCCGTTGTTGAAGAAGGCGAGGGTCAGCATGTTCCCCTCCCCGTCCACCGCATGGACCCGCGTCGGCCCGCGCCCGCGGCTCTGGCGGACCTCGGTCGGGGTGACGTCGAGGATCACCTGCCGCCCGAGCAGCACCGGCGAGGCGCCCGGCGCCCGGATCCGCTCGATCGCCCCGGTGGGGAGGTGGAAGAGCAGGTCGACCGCGCGCGAGATCCCGAGCTTCGCCAGCTGCTTCGCGACCTGCGGGCCGACGCCCTTCAGCGTCTCGGCTTCGGCGAACAGGGGATTGAGGAGCTCGGGGCGCATCGTACCGACAGCGTTAGCAGCCCGCGAGAAGGCAGCAATCCCGACTTTGCGCAGCGTGCCTCCTCTCCTATCGACGGCCCCCGAGTTGCGTTGGAGATTTGCATTGATCAATCGAATCTGGGCCGCGGCGGCCATGCTTGGCGTGGCGAGCGCGGCGATGGCGCAATCGCCGCCCAAGGTGCCGGCGCCGACGTTCGAGGCGAAGCTTCTCGCCTCGCGCGCACCGCTGCGGCTCGAACGCGGCACGCTGACCGGTGCCGGCGCCGACCTCCTTCGCCGCGAGATCGCGCAAAGCCGTTTCGTGATGATCGGCGAGGACCATGGAACCCGCGAGATCCCGGCCTTCGTGTCCGCGATCTGCGGGATGGTCGGGCGGGGTCGCCTGTCGGGTTACGCGGTCGAGGCCGGCCCGATCGCCGCGGCCAAGATCGGGCCCATGCTCAACGCTCCCGACCGGGCCGGGAAGGTCGCGCAATTCGCCCGCACCTATCCCAATGCCGTCGCCTTCCTCGATATTGCGGAGGACAATGAAACGGCAGCGGCCTGTGCCGCCGCCAGCGGTCGCCGCGACTTCCGGCTGATCGGCACCGATCAGGAATTCATCGGGTCGGGACTATTTCTCCTCGACCAGATCCTCGCGACCCGGCTTTCGCTCCAAGCGCGCCGTGCGGTCGTTGCCCTGCGCGCCCGCGAAGCCGCCGCGGCGTCGGCGGCCCGCCAGTCCGGTGATCCGTCCAAGCTGCTGATGCTGTCCGCGCCCCTCGCCGAGCTGGAAGCGGTCGACGCACTGCTTGGGCGCGGCAGCAATCCGGAGGCCCGAAAACTGTTCACGGGCTTGCTGAAGAGCCGCGCTATCTATGCGATGGAGGGCAATCGCTCGAACACGCTGCGGGCGAGCCTCCTCAAGCAGAATTTTGGTGCAGGACTGCCGGCGACGGGGACGGTCGTTGCCAAGTTCGGCGCGCTCCACGCCTACAAGGGCTTCAACCCGCTCAACAACCTCGACCTCGGGAATTTCGTCGCCGAGCAGGCGGAGCACGAGGATGCCCGGTCGCTCCATGTCGTGATCCTCGGCGCGCGCGGTCAGCATGCGAACTTTGCCGGCTTCGCCAAGCCATTTGCGGCGAGCGACTATGTCATGGCCGACGAAGGCCTCCTCAAATGGTTCGCTGCGGCTGCCAGCCGCCAACTGCCGGGGAGTTGGACCCTGTTCGATCTGCGCACCCTGCGCCATGCCCGGGTCACCGGAATCGAGCCCGAATGGCAGCGGGCCATCAACGGCATCGACATCCTCATCGTCATCCCCGAGACGACCGCCGCGCATTCGGCCTCGGACCGCTGAGAACCGCCTTCGGTCCGCCTTCCGTTTGGAGGGCGCAGCGCCTACATGGCCCCCATGCTCGACGACGTGACGACCAAGCGCCTGCGGTGGCGGGCCCATCATCGTGGGACCAAGGAGGCCGACCGGATGATCGGCGGCTTCTTCGATCGCTATTGCGGCGGCTGGACGCCCGAGGAGCAGGCCTTGTTCGAGGCGCTGCTCGAGGAGCAGGACGTCGACATCATGGCGTGGGCGATCGGGACCCAGCCGGTGCCTGAGCGGTTTCAGGGTCCGATGATGACCCTGATGCAACGCCTCGACTACCTCCCGATCGACCGGTGAGCGATCTCCAGCGTATCCTGAAGGCGGGCGAACCGCTGACGCTGGCGAGCGTGCCGGCGGGCTTCCTGCCGTGGCTCGCGGCCAATCTCGCGCGCGCCGCGCATGGGCGCGCAGGGAGCGGGCGGCTGGTGGTGATCGCGTCCGACGAGGCGGCGATGCGCGCGCTCGCCGAGACCGCGCCGGCCTTCGCGCCCGAGCTCGAGGTCGTCACCTTTCCGGCGTGGGACTGCCTGCCCTACGACCGCGCCTCCCCTGCCCTCCGGGTCATGGCCGAGCGCCTGTCCGCGCTGCACCGGCTGCAGGGCAGGATCGAGCGGCCGCAGCTGTTCGTCACCACCGCCAATGCCGCGACCCAGCGGACCCTGACCCCGTTCCGGATCCGCCAGCTGACGCGGCGCCTCGCGCCCGGCGAGCGGATGGAGCGCGAGGCGCTGATCACGCTGCTGACCGCCAACGGCTATCACCGGACCGACAACGTGTCCGAGGCGGGCGAGTTCGCGGTGCGCGGTGGGCTCCTCGACCTCTATCCCTCGGGACTGCCGCACGCGATCCGGCTCGATTTCTTCGGCGACGAGATCGAGACGATGCGCGCCTTCGATCCCGCCGACCAGCGCACCATCGGCGCGGCGGAGGCCTTCACGCTGATGCCCGCGTCCGAGGCCCTCCTCGACGAGGACAGCGTCAAGCGCTTCCGGGCACGCTACCGCGAGCATTTCGGCGCCACCGCGACCGGCGATCCGCTCTACCAGGCGGTAAGCGAAGGCCGGCGGCTGGCGGGGATGGAGCATTGGCTGCCCTTGTTCGAGGAGCGGCTCGACACCCTCTTCGCGCATCTTGGCGATGGCGACCTGATCATCCGCGACGGCGGGGTCGACGGGTCGATCGTAAGCCGGCGCGAGGCGATCCAGGACTATTTTTCGAACCGCGAACGGGCGATGGTCGCCGAGCCCGGCAGCTACCGGCCGCTCGCCCCGTCCGAACTCTATCTCTCGACCAAGGAATGGGACGGGCTGGTCGCCGACCGGCCGATCCACCTCGCCTCGGCCTTCCCCGAGCCCGCGTCAAACAAGGTGATCGACTTCGGCGTGACGCTGGCGCGCGATTTCGCGCCCGAGCGGACGGCGCAGGAGAATGTCTACGAAGCCGTGGTCAAGCACGTCGGCAAGCTCAAGAAAGACCACAAGATCATCCTGGCGAGCTACACCGTCGGCGCGCGCGAGCGGCTGGCGGGGTTGCTCAAGGATCACGGGCTCGTCAGCCAGAAGCTGGCGGACAGCTGGCAGGACGCGCTGGGCGCGCCGCAGGACGCGGCGCTGCTGGTGCTGCCGCTCGACCATGGCTTCACCACGCCCGATATCGCGGTGCTCACCGAGCAGGACATGCTCGGCGACCGGCTGGTGCGGCGGCGCAAGCGCCGCAAGAGCGCCGACGCCTTCCTCAGCGAACTGGCGACGCTGACGCCGGGCGACCTCGTCGTCCATGCCGAGCACGGCATCGGCCGCTACGAGGGGCTGACGCAGGTCCAGGTCGGCAAGAGCCCGCACGACTGCGTCGCGCTCGAATATGCCGGCGGCAACAAGCTCTACGTGCCGGTCGAGAATATCGACGTCCTGTCGCGCTATGGCAGCGGCGAGGAAGGCGTGGCGCTCGACCGGCTCGGCGGCGAGGCGTGGCAGCGGCGCAAGGCGCGGATGAAGGAGCGGATCCGCGAGATCGCGGGCGAGCTCATCAAGACCGCGGCGCTGCGCGCGACCCGGCAGGGCGTCGTGGCCGAGCCCGACAGCGCCTATCCCGCGATGGTCGACCGCTTTCCCTACGAAGAGACCGATGACCAGAACCGCGCGATCGGCGACGTCCTCGAGGACCTCGCCGCCGGGCGGCCGATGGACCGGCTGGTGTGCGGCGACGTCGGCTTCGGCAAGACCGAGGTCGCGCTGCGCGCCGCGTTCGTGGCGGCGATGGCGGGCTATCAGGTGGCGGTGGTCTGTCCGACCACCCTGCTCGCCCGGCAGCATTATTCGAATTTCGTCGAGCGGATGAAGGGTTTCCCGATCGAGGTCGGGCGCCTGTCGCGGCTCGTTTCCTCGACCGAGGCCAAGCGGACCAAGGAGCTGCTCGAGGAAGGGCAGATCGACATCGTGGTCGGCACGCACGCGATCCTCGCCAAGGGCATCAAGTTCAAGAAGCTGGGGCTCGTCATCGTCGACGAGGAGCAGCGCTTCGGGGTGACGCACAAGGAGCGGCTCAAGGCCTTGAAGGCCGACGTCCACGTGCTGACGCTGACCGCGACGCCAATTCCCAGGACGCTGCAGATGGCGATGAGCGGGCTTCGCGAACTCAGCGTCATCCAGACCCCGCCGGTCGATCGCCTGGCGGTGCGGACCTACGTCACGCCGTGGGATCCGGTGGTGATCCGCGAGGCGCTGCTGCGCGAACATTATCGCGGCGGGCAGAGCTATTTCGTGGTCCCGCGAATCTCCGACCTTCCCGACATCGAGGAATGGCTGCGCGAGGAAGTGCCCGAGGTGAAGCCGATCGTCGCCCACGGCCAGCTCGCGCCGACCGAGGTCGAGGAGCGGATGAGCGCCTTCTACGACCGCAAATATGACGTGCTGCTGTCGACCACGATCGTCGAGAGCGGGCTCGACATTCCGAGCGCGAACACGCTGATCGTCCACCGCGCCGAGCGGTTCGGCCTCGCGCAATTGTACCAGCTGCGCGGGCGCGTCGGTCGGTCGAAGACCCGCGCCTACGCCTATATGACGACCCCGCCCGACCGGCAGGTGACCGAGACGGCGGAGAAGCGGCTGACGGTGCTGTCGAACCTCGACACGCTGGGCGCGGGCTTCCAGCTTGCGAGCCACGACCTCGACATTCGCGGCGCGGGCAATTTGCTCGGCGACGAGCAGTCGGGGCACATCAAGGAAGTCGGGTTCGAGCTCTATCAGTCGATGCTCGAGGATGCGATCCTCGACATGAAGGCTGGCGGCAACCGCGAGGACAAGCCCGACGAATTCTCGCCCCAGATCAATGTCGAGGCGCCGATCATGATCCCCGAGGATTACGTCCCCGACCTCGACCTGCGCATGGGCCTCTATCGCCGGCTGGGCGAGCTCGAGGCGCCGCAGGAAGTGGAGGAGTTCGCCGCCGAGCTCATCGACCGGTTCGGGAAATTGCCCGAGGAGACGAGCAACCTCCTGCAGGTGGTCGAGACCAAGATCCACTGCCGCGCGGCGTGCATCGCCAAACTGGATGCCGGACAGCGCGGCGCGGTCGTGACCTTCGCGCCGTCGGGCTTCCCCGAGGTCAAGGGATTGTTCGACTATATCGCGCGGCTGAAGGGGAGCGCGAAGCTTCGCCCCGACCAGAAGCTCGTCGTCAGCCGCGACTGGGCGACCCCGGCGCAGCGGCTGAACGGCGTGCTGCAGCTGAGCCGCGGGCTGGCGCGGGTCGCGGCGGCGGGGAAACGCGAGAAGGTCGCCGCCTAAAGGCGGTGGACCCGGCTGACGACCGGCATGGTGACGTGGCGCTTCTGGCCGTCGGGCCAGGCCTCGCGCAGCGCGGCGAAGGTGGCGTCGGTCACTGCTTCGCCGAGCTTCTGCACCACCGACCAGCTGCGGACATAGGCTTCCACCTGCGGCCGTTCCCAGGCGAGGTGGATGGCGGCGGGTGTCAGGCGGACCTCTTCGCCCGGAAGCTCCAGTGCGCGGTAGCCGTCGATCAGCGTCCAGTTGCCGGGCTGCCAGTGCGGCTCGACCTGTTTGAGCAGGCCGCCGACGATCGCGTCGACCTGCCGATCGACATACCACCAGCCGTAGCCGATCGCCGCGACGATCCCGCCGGGCTTGAGGAGACGCGTCACTTCGGTACCGAACGCGCGGGGCTCGAACCAGTGCGCGGCCTGCGCGGCGAGGATGAGGTCGCAGCTGGCATCGGGCAGGCTGCAGCGCTCGGCGGGCTCGACCGCATAAGTGACGCGCCCGGCAGGCTCGGCGGCGGCGATCTGCTCGGCGCTCGGGTCGGTCGCGAAGACGGCGTCGAAATGGGCCGCGAGGCTGCGCGCGGCCTGCCCGTTGCCCGTTCCGGCGTCCCACGCCTGCCCGCGGCCAGGCGCGAGCGCGGCGATGTCGGCGATGACGTGGGCGGGATAGGTCGGGCGGGCCGCGGCGTAGAGGCCGGCGTGGCCCGAGAAGAGGTCGATGAAGGGCGTGCTCACGCCCCCTTGTGTCACGCGGTAAGGAAGCCCGCCAGTTCCTCCTCGCCCATCGCCTTGGCGCCGAGGAAGCCCTGATAGTAATCGCAGCCCCAGTCGCGCAGGAGCGCGAGCTGCTCTTCCTCCTCGACCCCCTCGACCACGACCTTGAGTTCGAGTTCGCGGGCGAGCGCGATCAGGGCCTTGACCACGATCTGCGCGCGGCGGCCGCCGACGAGGTCGAGAATGAGGCCGCGGTCGATCTTGATGAGGTCGAGCGGGAGGGTCGTCAGCCAGGCGAGGCTGGCATAGCCGGTGCCGAAATCGTCGACCGCGATGCGGACCCCGGCGGCGCGCAGGCAGGCGAGCCGCGCGGCGGCGGCAACCGGATCGGCGATGAGCGAGCTTTCGGTGATCTCGGCGGTGATGCGTTCGGGTTGCAAGCCGGCGGCGGCGATCTCGTCGAGGAGCCAGCGTTCGTAGCCGGGCCGCGCGAGATCCTCGGGCAGGAGGTTGAGCGACAGGCGCAGGCTCGCCATCGCCCCGGTCCAGCCGGCGGCCGCCTGGAGCGCCTTGCGCTGGACCGAGCGCGACAGGCGCTCGGACAGGTTGGCGGCGGCGGCGCGGGCGAAGAGGTCCTCGGGAGCGAGCCCCTCGGGCGCACGGGCGAGCGCCTCGACACCGACGACCTTGCCGGTGGCGACGCTCCACTGCGGCTGGAAGGCGAGCGCGATCCGGTCGGCGGTGAGCAGTTCGAGGAGCGCCTTGTCCCGCCGCGGCATCGGCGCCGGGGTCGGCGGAAGGTCGCTGGCCCGCCGGGCGATGCTGATGGCGTTACGCTCCATGGGCGGCTTCATAGCCTCGCATAGCACAGGACGCAGCCGGCTGCTCCCCCGTGGCCCGAAACGGGACGGTAGCGAGGGGGCCGGTCAGCCGTTATGCTCGCCATGACGCGCTTTAGGTGGAAGGACTTTCGTTGAACGCGGACCTGCCCAAGGGCGCGACGACCCGCCAGGACCTTGCCGCCGAGGGGATCGCGCTCGTCGCGAGCCATGGCGAGGCGGCGCAGGCGGCGGCGGCGATGCTGCGCCGGCGCTATCATTTCGCCGACGAGCGGCAGGCGCGGATCCTGGTCGCGCTCGGCGGCGACGGGTTCATGCTCCACACGCTGCACCAGATGCTCGACGGCGGCGAGGCGATCCCGGTGTTCGGGATCAACCGCGGCACGGTCGGCTTCCTGATGAACGAGTGGCGGCTCGACTGCCTCGGCGAGCGGATCGCGAACGCGCGCCGGATCGAGGTCGCGCCGCTGACGATGCGCGCCGAGACGATCCATGGCGACGAATGGACCCATGCCGCGATCAACGAGGTGTCGCTGCTGCGCGAGACCCGGCAGGCAGCGAAGATCGAAGTGCTGGTAAACGGGCGCGTGGTGCTGCCCGAACTGGTCGCCGACGGGGTGCTGGTGGCAACGCCCGCGGGGTCGACCGCCTATAATTTCTCGGCGCGGGGACCGATCCTGCCCTTGTCGGCCAATCTCCTCGCCTTGACCCCGATCGCGCCGTTCCGGCCGCGGCGCTGGGCGGGCGCGATCCTCCCCGACGAGACGCGGGTCACGTTCAACGTGATGGAGCCGACCGACCGGCTGGTGGCGGCGGTGGCCGACCAGTTCGAGGTGCGCGACGTCAAGTCGGTCGAGGTGAGCCTCGACCGGGCGCGGCCGCTCACCTTGCTGTTCGATCCCGACCAGGCGCTCGACGAGCGCATCGCCGCCGAACAGTTCGCGACCTGAAGGCGCGCGGCAAAAAGAAACGCGCTTCGGCCTTCGCCAGTGCACAAACAGCCTTGCAAAGCCCCCACCCCTGCGCCATAGGCCCGCTCGCCCAAGCAATCGTTCCCCGATAGCTCAGCGGTAGAGTAGGTGACTGTTAATCACTTGGTCGTTGGTTCGAATCCAACTCGGGGAGCCATCTTTCATCGCCGGATCGACGCCGCGGGCTGATTGCCGCGGCCCCGATCTGTCCGGCCTTCAGGCCTTGGCGAGTTCGGCTTCGGGATCCTTCACATAAGCGTCGGGATCCTTGTCCACCGCCTTGGCGTCGTGGCGATGCTTGCTGACATAGGCGATGAACTGGATGCCGAGCGCGTGGCGCTCGTCGAGCGAGGCATGTTCGCGAAAATCGGCGAGGCCCTGGCGCTCTTCCTCGGCGAGGTGCTTGCTGTTCTCCTCGTCGGCCTTGGTCACCGCTTCGAACCACTTGTCCGAGCCGACCTTCTCCTTGTCGACCGCCTCGCCCGCGTCGCGGATCTCGTTGTGGTCCTCGATCGCGTCCTTGGTCTCGTCCTTCGCGCTGTCGGCGTCGGCCTCGCCCTCGCCCACCTCGAGCAGGCGCGGATAGAGGAAGCGCTCCTCGGCCTCGGCATGGGCGTCGAGGAGGCCCTTCAAGGAATTCCAGACGGCGCTGAGTTCGTCGGGCTTGGCGCCGCGCATCTGCTGGAGAAGCCCGAACAGGCGGCGCTGCTCCTGGTGCTGGTCGAGAACGAGGTCGGTAATGTCCATGGTTTAGGCTCCGGAACGTTTCCGGATGAACGCCCGCCCCGCGCGCTTTGTTCAGGCTGGACTTGAGACCTAGTCGATCGCCGCCATCAAAGTCGCATTGCCGCCCGCGGCCGTGGTGTCGACGCAGGTCACGCGCTCGGTCGCGAAGCGCGCGACATAGTGCGGACCGCCGGCCTTGGGGCCGGTGCCCGACAGCCCCTCGCCGCCGAAGGGCTGGCTTTCGACCACCGCGCCGATCTGGTTGCGGTTGACGTAGAGGTTGCCGACGCGCGCCCTCGCCTGGACCTCGGCATGGACGGTGTCGATCCGGCTCTGGAGGCCGAGCGTCAGGCCGTAACCGGTCGCGTTGACCTGGTCGATGACCTTACCGAGCTCGCCCGCCTTCCAGCGGATGACGTGGAGGATGGGACCGAAATGCTCGTCGGTCAGCGCCGACAGGTCGGGCAGCTCGGCGATGACGGGGGCGACGAAGCTGCCCTTTTCGGAGCCGGCGGGAAGGGCAAGCGTGGCGGCGACCTGGCCGGCGGCGCGCATCTCGGCGACATGGGCGTCGAGGCTGGCCTTGGCGTCGGCGTCGATCACCGGGCCGACGTCGGTGGTGGGAACGCGCGGATCGCCGATGGTGAGCGCTTCCATCGCGCCCTTGATCATCGTCACCATCGTGTCGGCGACGTCTTCCTGGACGAACAGGACGCGGAGCGCAGAGCAGCGCTGGCCGGCCGACTGGAAGGCGCTGGCGACGACGTCGCGGGTGACCTGCTCGGGCAGCGCCGAGCTGTCGACGATCATGGCGTTCTGCCCGCCGGTCTCCGCGATCAGGGGGACGATCGGGCCGTCGCGCTCCGCGAGCGTGCGGTTGATCGCCTTGGCGACCGCGGTCGAGCCGGTGAAGGCGACGCCGGCGGTCAGCGGATGGGCGGTCAAGGCCGCGCCGACCTTGCCGTCGCCGACCGCGAGGTGGACGACATCCTCGGGGATGCCGGCCTCGTGCATGAGGCGAATGGCGAGGGCGCCGATCAGCGGTGTCTGCTCGGCAGGCTTGGCGATCGCGGTGTTGCCGGCGGCGAGCGCGGCGGCGACGGGGCCGGTGAAGATCGCCAACGGGAAGTTCCACGGCGAGATGCAGGTCCAGACCCCGCGGCCGTGGAGGCGAAGCTCATTGGTCTCGCCCGTCGGTCCCGGAAGCCGGTGCGCGCCCGTGAACAGGCGGCGCGCCTCGGCGGCGTAATAGCGGAGGAAATCGACGGCTTCGCGGACTTCGAGGATGGCGTCGGGAAGCGCCTTGCCGGCCTCGCGGATGCAGAGCGAATAGAAGTCCTCGCGGCGCTCCTCGAACAGGTCGGCGGTGCGGTCGAGGAGGCGGGCGCGGGCCTCACCGCCAGCCAAGTCCCAGCCCTGCTGCGCGGCCGCGGCGCGGCGGAGCATGGCGTCGATGTCGGCGGTCGTCGCCTCGATCGCCTCGCCGACGACGAGGTCGTGGTTGAAGGGCGAGGTGACGGCGGTGCGCGGGCCGGTCCCCTGCCCTGCCGTCCAGCGCTTCGTCTCGAGCACCGAGAGGCGGCCGAGCAAGGGTTCGAGGATGGTGGGGTCGGTCAGATCGCAGCCCGAGCTGTTGCGGCGGGCCGAGCCGAACATCTCGCCCGGGCAGGGAATCGCCGGATTGCGGCGCGGCTGCATGGCTTCCAGCTGCGCGACCGGATCGCGGATGAGGTCGCCGACCTGCACCTCGGCATCGGCGATGCGGTTGACGAACGAGCTGTTGGCGCCGTTCTCGAGCAGGCGGCGGACGAGATAGGCGAGCAGCTCCTTGTGGCTGCCGACCGGCGCATAGATGCGGACCGGGGTCTGCGGCTGGCCCATCTGCTTCTCGAGCTTGACCAGGCCCTCGTAGAGTTCCTCGCCCATGCCGTGGAGGCGCTGGAACTCGAACGGGGTCGAGCCCGCGAGCGCCTTGATCGCGCCGATGGTGGTGGCGTTGTGGGTGGCGAAGGCGGCGTAGATGGCGTCGGATGCGCCGAGAAGGACCCGGGCGCAGGCGAGGTAGGAGACGTCGGTCGCGACCTTGCGGGTGAAGACCGGATAATCGTCATAGCCGCCGACCTGCGCGACCTTGATCTCGCTGTCCCAGTAGGCGCCCTTGACGAGGCGGACCATCAGCTTGCGGCGGTGCGCGCGGGCGAGTTCGACGACCCATTCGGCCACCGGGCGCGCGCGCTTGGCATAGGCCTGGAGCGCGATTCCGAGACCGGTCCAGCCGTTCGCGAACAGCGCGTCGTCGGTGATCAGTGCCTCGAGGCAGTCCATCTGCAGTTCGAGGCGGTCCGATTCCTCGGCGTCGATGGTGAGATGGACGTTGGCGGCGCTCGCCTGCGCGGCGAGTTCGCGCAGCACGGGAATGATGACCGCCTTGGCTTCCTCGGCGTGGAGCGCCTCGTAGCGGGGGTGCAGCGCGGACAATTTGACCGAGATGCCGGGCGAGCGGACGACGCCTTCGCCGGCTTCGCGGGCGATGCGCGCGATCGCGCCGCGATAGGCGTCCGCATAGCGGTCGGCGTCGGCCATGGTGCGGGCGGCTTCGCCGAGCATGTCGAAGCTGTGGCTCAGCCCCTTCTTGCGTTCGGGCGCGGCGCGGGAGAGCGCTTCGTCGATCGTCCGGCCGAAGACGAACTGGCCGCCGAGGATCTTCATCGCCTGGCCGACCGCGGTGCGGATGACGGGCTCGCCGAGGCGGCCAACGGCGCGACCCAATGCGGCCTTCCAGCTCGAGGTGCGGTCGTCGGCGGCGTCGAGCACCTTCCCGGTCAGGAGGAGCGAGAAGGTCGCGGCGTTGACGAAGGGCGACGCGCTGTCACCGAGCTTCTCGGACCAGTCGGGGCCCGACAATTTGTCGCGGATGAGCTCGTCCTGGGTCCCCGCGTCGGGGATGCGCAGCAGCGCCTCGGCGAGGCACATGAGCGCGATGCCCTCGTCCGAGCCGAGGTCGTAGGCGTGCATGAACGCGTCGAGGCCGGCGGGCTTGGCGCCGCGGACATGCCCGACCAGCGCGCGGGCGATCGCCTCGGCCTCGCGTTCGAGCGCCGGGCCGAGTTTCGCCTGGACGAGGCGCTCGGCGACCACCTGCTCCTCGTCGCGGCGGTAGTCGCGGCGCACGGCCGAACGATCGAGCTGGGCGGCACGGACCGGCGCGGAGATGTTCATGTCAGCGCCTCAGGCCAGCTGCCCGTGGCAATGCTTGAACTTCTTGCCCGACCCGCACGGGCACGGCGCGTTGCGGTTGATCGGCTGGGCGAGCGCGCCCTCGGGAAGGTCGGGCTGCGGGATGTTGAGCGCCTGGCCGTCGCCGGCGATCAGCCCGCGTGCGGCGGCGTCGAGGTCCATCGTGTCGTCGAAGCCCGACAGCGGATCGAGGTGCTGCGTCAGGAAGGCCGGAAGCTCGGGCAGCGGCGGCGGCTCGAGCGCGACCTGCGCACGCATCAGCGTCTTGGTCACGTCCTCGCGGATCGCGACCAGCAGCCGCTCGAACAAAGCAAAGGCTTCCTGCTTATATTCGTCGATCGGCTTCTTCTGCGCGTAGGAGCGCAGGTGGATGACCTGGCGCAGTGCGTCGAGCGTCGCCAGATGCTCCTTCCAGTGATGGTCGAGCGTCTGGATGAGGATGGTCTTCTCGATCTCCTGCCAGCGGTCGGGATCGACCTCGCTGGTCTTGGCGACCATGATCTCGTTGGCCTCGGTGCTGATGCGTTCGATCATCAGCTCCTGGTCGATCGCCTCTTCCTTGAGCCAGTCATCGACCGGCGGCTGGAGCCCGAGCACCTCGTCGAGGCTCTCCTTGAAGCCGGGGATGTCCCACTGCTCGGGATAGGTGCCCGGCGGGCAGTGCGCGTTGACGAGGCTCTCGACCGTGTCGGCCCGCATGTCGGTGACGACGTCGCTGACGTGCGCCGAATCCATGATCTCGGCGCGCTGCTCGTAGATGACCTTGCGCTGGTCGTTCATCACGTCGTCGAATTCGACGACCTGCTTGCGGATGTCGTAGTTGCGCGCCTCGACCTTCTTCTGCGCGGTCTCGATCGCCTTCGAGATCCACGGGGAGACGATCGCCTCGCCGTCCTCGAGGTTCTTCTCCATCAGTCGGGCGAAGGCGGTCTGCGGGCCGAAGATGCGCAGCAGGTCGTCGTCGAGGCTGAGGTAGAAGCGCGACAGGCCGGGATCGCCCTGGCGGCCCGAACGGCCGCGGAGCTGGTTGTCGATGCGGCGGCTCTCGTGGCGCTCGGTGCCAAGGACGAACAGCCCGCCATTGGTGCGCACCTGCTCGCGCTCGGCCTGGACTTCCTGCCGGATGCGCTCGATCGCGGCGTCGCGCTCGGGGCCCTCGGGCATGTCGGCGAGCTCGTCGCCAACACGGAACTCGACGTTGCCACCCAATTGGATGTCGGTGCCGCGGCCGGCCATGTTGGTGGCGATGGTGACCGCGCCGATGCGCCCGGCCTGCGCCACGAGGTGGGCTTCCTGCTCGTGGAAGCGGGCGTTCAAGACCGAGTGGCGGATGCCTTCCTTTTCGAGGAATTCGCCGAGCAGCTCGCTCTTCTCGATCGAGACGGTGCCGACGAGGACGGGCTGGCCCATCTCCTGCCGCTTCTTGATCTCCTTGGCGATCGCGGCGAACTTGTCGTTGATGTTCTTGTAGAATTCGTCCTCTTCGTCGATCCGCTTGACGTCGACGTGGGTCGGGATCGAGACGACGTTCATCTTGTAGATGTCGAAGAATTCGGGCGCTTCGGTGAGCGCGGTTCCGGTCATGCCCGAAAGCTTGGGATACATGCGGAAATAGTTCTGGAAGGTGATCGAGGCGAGCGTCTGGTTCTCGGGCTCGATCTGGACGCCTTCCTTGGCCTCGACCGCCTGGTGGAGGCCGTCCGACCAGCGCCGTCCGTCCATCATGCGGCCGGTGAATTCGTCGATGATGACGACCTTCTCGTCCTTGACGATATAGTCGATGTCGCGGCGGAACATGGTGTTCGCCTTGAGCGCCTGGTTGAGGTGGTGGACCACCTGCGTGTTGGCGATGTCGTAGAGGTTGGCGCCTTCGATCAGGCCGGCTTCCTCGAGCAGGCGCTCGGCCTTTTCGGTGCCCTCCTCGGTGAGGACGACGCTGCGCTGCTTCTCGTCCTTCTCGTAGTCGCCCTCGACGAGTTGCTTCACCAGCGCATCGACCTTGATGTAGAGGTCGCTCTTGTCGTCGGTCGGGCCCGAGATGATCAGCGGGGTGCGGGCTTCGTCGATCAGGATCGAGTCCACCTCGTCGACGATGGCGTGCCAGAACGGCCGCTGGACCATCTGGTCGCGCGAATATTTCATGTTGTCGCGCAGATAGTCGAAGCCGAGCTCGTTGTTGGTCGCGTAAGTAATGTCGGCATTATAGGCCGCGCGGCGCTCGTCCTCGTTGAGGTTGGGCACGATCACGCCCACGGTCAGGCCGAGGAAATTGTGGACCTGCCCCATCCACTCGGCGTCGCGGCGGGCGAGATAGTCGTTGACGGTGACGACGTGGACGCCCTTGCCCGGAAGCGCGTTCAGGTAGGTCGCGAGCGTCGCGACGAGGGTCTTGCCCTCGCCGGTGCGCATCTCGGCGATCTCGCCGCGGTGGAGCGCGATGCCGCCGATCATCTGCACGTCATAATGGCGCTGGCCGAGCGTGCGCTTGGCTGCTTCGCGGACGGTGGCGAAGGCTTCGGGGAGCAGGTCGTCGAGGCTGGTGCCGTTGGCGAGGCGCTGGCGGAAGATGACCGTCTGGTTCTGCAGCTCGGCGTCGGTGAGCGCCGAAATCGTCGGCTCGTGCGCGTTGATCTGCTCCACGATCTTGCGGAGCTTGGCGACGTACCGGTCGTTGCTCGAGCCGAACAGCGACTTGGCCAGCGATTGCAGCATCAGACTTCCTTTGGGGCGCGAGGGCAAGGGTTCACACGCCCGCGCGCGAGCGTTTTCAAGTGCCGGGCGATGTAGGGTTGGGGGTGGGGACAGTCAACGACCGATCCCACCCCGGCCGGGTGCCGGCAAGAAGCCCTAGAGGACGCCTTCAAGCCAGGCGGCGAGCTGGCTCTTGGGAAGCGCGCCGACCTTCTGCGCGACCGGCTCGCCGTTCTTGAACAGCAGCATGGTCGGAATTCCGCGAACGCCATACTTGCCGGGCGTATCGGGGTTCTCGTCGATATTGAGCTTGGCGATGGTGACCTTGTCGGCGTGGGTCTGCGACAGTTCCTCGAGCGCCGGGGCGATCATCTTGCAGGGGCCGCACCACTCCGCCCAGAAATCCACCAGCACGGGCTTGTCGGCGCCGAGGACGTCGGTGGCGAAGCTCTGGTCGGTGACGGTCTTGGTCATGGGACGAAACTCTCCTGATTCGGGTTTCCGCTCATATGGGTCGGCGACCCGACATCCTCAAGCGCCACCGCGAACAGCGCCGGCGCCTCGCTGTAGAGCAGTGCCAATTCGATACGGCGAGCGGGGAAGATGACGGAGAGCGCCCGGCCATAGGCCTGCATCTGGCGGCGGTGGCTGTCGGGAATGGCGGACGCGCTGCGCGGGACGCGGCGGCCGGTCTTGAAGTCGACCACGCGGACTGCCTCGGACGTGACCAGCAGGCGGTCGACGGTGCCGACGACGACGGTGCCATCGGGAAGCGTCGCGGCGATCGGCGCTTCGGCGAGCGCATCGGGCGCGAACAGCCCGGCGTGCGCCGGGTCCTCGATCACGGCCAGCACCGCATCGACGAGTTCGGTCCGGCGGGCGAAATCGGCGATTCCGCCGACGGTCTCGAGCCAGGCGAGCGCGGCCTGGCGGCGTTCGGAGGGCGGGGTCGCGGGGAGGCGTTCGAACAGCGCGTGGAGGAGCTTGCCGCGCTCGGCGGCGGCGGCGAGTTCGGGGGTCGGCGGCGGGCGACTGTCGGTGTCGGCGACGAGCTGCGAGGGCGACAGCGGGCGCGGCGGTCGCGCTTCGGTCGGCGCGGGGGCCCTCGCCCAGGCCGGAACGGTCACCGCGGCGGCGGCGACGTCGGCCTCGTCGGCGACCGGCGTCACCGCATCGCCGGCGCTGTAGCGCAGGATCCCATGCTCGTCGGGGGCAATCCCCTGCCCCGCCATCGCCTGGCTCACGACATGGTGCCAGCTGTCGGTCGAGAGTTGTTTCGACGGCTCGATCCCCGCGACGATCAGCCGCTCGCCGGCCCGCGTGAGCGCGACGTAGAGCAATCGGAAATGCTCCTCGAGCTCGCGCTGCTTCTCGGCCGCGTCGATCGCATCGAACGGGGGGACGAGTTCGCTCTTGCGCGGGCGGAGCACGGGGAAGCGGCCGTCGGGGCGCGGCACGTCGAGCGAGGGGCTGATCCCGCCGAGGTCCTTGGGATTGACCGTCGCGTCGGCGAGGATGACGAGCGGGGCCTCGAGCCCCTTGGCGCCGTGCACGGTCATGATCCGGACCGCGTCGGCGCGGCCCTCGGGATCGCGCTTCAATTCGAAATCGCCCTGTGACAGCCAGGCGAGGAATTGCTGGAGCGAAACGGTCTCGGCGGCTTCGAACTGGATGGCGGCGGCGACCAGCTCGTTGATCGGGTCGCGCGCCGAGCGGCCAAGCCGGCCGAGCAACTTGCGGCGGCCGTCGAGGGGACCCGAGAGGATCGTCTCGAGGAAGGCGTGGGGGCCGGCATAATCGGCCATGCCGAGGAGCGCGCCCAAGGCGTCGCGGGCGGCGCGGAACAACGGGGCCTCGTCGGCGCGGTGGCCGAGTTCTTCCCACAGCTTGCGGCGCCGTTCGCCCCCGGCGAGCGCGTAGAGATCGTCCTGGCTCCAGCCGATCAGCGGCGAGACGAGAAGCGAGGCGAGGTTCAGATCGTCGAGCGGCTGGACCGCGAACCGGATCGCGGCAAGCAGGTCCTGCACCGCGAGCGGCTCGGCAAGGATCAGCCGGTCGAGGCCGGCGGTCGGCACCTTGCGCTCGAACAGGCGCGCGACAAGCAGGGCGGCGGGCCCGCTCGACCGGCTGCGGACGAGGACGAGGATGTCGCCGGCGGTGAGCGGCCGGCCGGTCGAGGCGAGCACCGGCGCGCGCTCCAGCTCGGCGGCGATCCAGTCGGCGAGCTGGCTGGCGTAGCGGCGCTTGGTCTCGTCCTCCCAGCTCTCCTCGTCATTGTCGTTGTCGGCGCTTTCGTCGGGCGCATCGCTGAACGGCGGCCAGACTTCGACCGTGCCGGGACGCGCGGCGTGGAAGGCGCGATGCGGCTTGCTCGGCTCGGGCAGGCCGACGCGTTCGTGGCCGAGATCGCCGAGCACCCAGTCGACGACGTCGAGCACCGCCTGGGCCGAGCGGAAGCTCTTGCTGATCGAGAGGTTGCGGAAGGGGAAACGGCTGCTCCTAGCGCGCTGCTCGAAGTCGGCGCGGGCGCGCTCGAACTCGGCCGGGTCGGTCCCCTGGAAGCCGTAGATCGCCTGCTTGAAGTCGCCGACCATGAACAGGGTACGATGCTCGGGGCCGGCCCCCTCCCCGCCCCAATATTCCTCGACCAGCGCGCGGACGATCGCCCATTGCGCGGCGTTGGTATCCTGCGCCTCGTCGACCAGCAGGTGGTCGGTCCGGCGGTCGAGCTTGAAGCGGATCCACTCGGCGATGCCGGGCTGCTCGAGGAGATTGCGCGACCAGCGGATGAGGTCGTCGAAATCGGCGACACCCTCGGCAAGCTTGGCTGCGGCATAAGCGTCGGCGAAGCGGCGACCGGCGCGGAGCCCTGCGGCTAGGAGTGGCACAAGCTCTTCGGCGGCGAGCATCTGCAACAGTTCGGCGACGGCCTCGGCGAGGCGGTCGCAATGCTCCTGCGTTTCGGGGCGAATCTTGAGCACCCCGCTCTCGACCTTCCGGCGCTCGCCCGACTTGGTGAAGAGGACGGCCGACGCGAAGTCACCGAGCGTCGCGCAGCGCTCTTCGGGCGAGCGGGCGAGCCAGGCGTCGACCGCGGCGGCCTTGTCGCGCCCGGTCTTGGTGTTCCAGCCGCGGAAGGCCTCGGCGACGGCGGACATGAGTTCGCAGTCGAAGCGGCTGTCGTGGCAGCGCTCGGCGACGATCTCGGCGGCGCTGCGCTCCTCGAGGCCGACGGCCTTGCGGAGGATCGACGCGACGTCGCCAAGCTCGGGAAACAGCGCCATGCCCTCGACCGAGGAGGCACAGCGTCGAAGATACTTGCGCACGTCCTCCTCGCCGAGCCGGGCGGCGATCACCTCGAGGTCGGCGAGGAAGGCGCGGTCGCCCGAGTCCGATTGCTCGGCCAGAGTGGCGAGCGTGCGCTCGACCAGCGCCTGTTCCTCGCGGCCCTCGATTGGGCGGAAGCCGGGCGTGATCCCCGCCTCGGCCGGGAAGGCGCCGAGCAGGGTCTGGCAGAAGCTGTGAATGGTCTGGATGCGCAGCCCGCCGGGGCAATCGAGCACGGTCGCGAACAGGCGCCGGGCCCGCGCGCGGGCGGCATCGTCGGGATCGAGGCCGAGCGCGCGCAGTTCCTCGTCAAGCGCCGCTTCCTGCAGCCCCACCCAATGCGCGAGGCGGCCCCCCACCCGCTCGGCCATTTCGGCGGCGGCGGCCTTGGTGAAGGTGAGGCAGAGGATCGATTCGGGCGCGGCGCCCTCGAGCAGCAGGCGCAGTACCCGCGCGGTCAGGACCTGCGTCTTGCCGGTGCCGGCGCTGGCCGAAAGCGCGGCATGGATGAACGGGTCCGCGGCGGCGGCCTGGTCGGCATCGAGCGGCTTGAGGGAGAGGACACGCGACATGCTGCCGGCTCGTCATAACGCTTCCGCTTGGCCGCGCCATGCGTTTATGAGGCGCGCGACGCATCAGTTATTCGACGGGAGTGAGCAATGGCCGAGGACGCCAAGAAGAGCGGCAGCGAAAAGGAAACCGAGGGCCGCAACTTCAAGGCCGGGATGGCGGTCGGGATCGGCTCGGCGGCGATCGTCGCGGCGCTGCTCTATGCCCGCTCGGGCAAGCCCAAGAAGAAGAAGTAAGGCTCAGCTCCGGCCGAGCCACTCCTCGAGCCGCATCAGCTGGTCGTAATCGCCATATTTGGCGAAGCGCGGCTGGAGCTTGGCGGTGAAGGGCGACGAGCCAGTGAGCCAGCGCTCGGCCGCGGCGGTGAAGTCGGCGCGGGCCTGCGCAAGAAGCGCGTCGGCGGTGCCGACGGTCTGGACGTAGCCGCGCGCGTCGCTCCGGTCCTCCTTGGCGAGGCTCCAATATTCGTAGAGGCCCGGCGCGCCCTTGAGGTCGCCGAAGCCGCCGGCTTCCGCGATCAGGCCGAGGAGGCCGAGTTGCAGCGCGAAGCCCGCCTCGACCTGCTTTTTGGCGGGCGGCTTGCCGGTCTTGAAGTCGAGCACGGCGAGGCTGCCGTCGGCGAGCCGGTCGATCCGGTCGGCGCGGCCCTTCAGCTTGACGCCCGCGACGAGGGCCTCGCCATCGACCTCGGCGCCGGAGGGCCGGCGGCCCTCGGCCTGGTTGGCGGTCTCGAACTCGGCGAAGCGCTCGATCGCGGCGAGGAGGCGCGGACCCCACAGCGCGCGCATCAGCGGGTGGATGTCGTCGGTGGCAAGGAGTTCACGGGCGCGCGGCAGGAGCTGCGCGGGTGCGCACTGGTCCTCGCCGAACCACAGTTCGAACAGGCGGTGGACGGTGGTCCCCTTCCACGCGGCGTCCTGCTCGGCGTTGAGCGGATCGAGCGCGCGCAAGCCGAGCATCGCCTTGGCGTAGAAGGAATAAGGGTCGGCCTTGAGGCGATCGAGGTCGGTGACCCGGATGGTCCGCGGGCGCTGGGCGACCGGCGGCGAGGGACGCGGGCGCTCGGCCGGGACTTCGCGCAGCGGCTCGTCGAGCGCGGCGGCGAGGGCTTCGAGGTGGTGGTCGCGCGGCAGCCCGCCGGTCAGCGCTTCGAGCCGCAGCAGCAGGCGCGAACTGACGGTCGGCGAGCGGCCGTCGCGGCGGGCGCGGGTCAGGAGCACCGTGGGCGCGCAGAGCAGGCTCGCGAAATCGTGGGCGGACAGGCCGATGCGAAGCTCGGGTCCGGGCAGGCCGAGCTTGCGGCGAACCTTGACCGGGAGCCACGGATCGGGACTCGGCGGCGCGGGCCAGCTACCCTCGTTCAACCCGGCCAGCACCATGAGGTCGGTCTTGATCAGTCGGGCCTCGAGGAGGCCGAGGATGCGGACCCGCGGGTGCTGGCCATAGGGGGGGCGGATCGCGGTCTCGTCGAACAGCGTGCGGAGCAGCGGCACGGCATCGTCCTGCCCGACCGGCAGGCGCGCGGTGCCGGCGCTGGTCTCGAGCGCGGCGAGGAGGTCGGCGGCGGCGCGGCCGGCGGGCCCGCTCCACAAGGCGTCCCCGCACAAGGCGGTGCCGAGTTCGCGCAGGCCCGTGGCGAGGCCGGCGAGCGTGGTGCGCTCGCCCAGCAGCGTGTCGAGCGCGGCCACGGCGGGACGCACCCGCTCCCACGCCTTGGCGCCGCGCTTGTCGGGATCGGCGAAGAAGCGGTCGAGGCCGGTGAGGCCCGCGAGCGGCCGGGGTCCGCGCAGCGCCAGGTCGAGCGCGCGGACGTCGTCGCGCCACGACTGGCGGGCATCCTCGTCGGCCGAGCGGACGAGCGGATGGCCGAGCAGAGAAAGCAAGGCGACCGGGGCGAGACGTTCGGCCCCCGCGCGGGCCAGCGCGAGGAGGAAGGTGCCGGTCGGGGTCAGGCCGAGCGGCGTGCCGGCGCTGTCGTCGGCTTCGATCCCCCAGCGCTTCAGATGCTCCCCGACGCGGCGCGCGAGCTGGCGGTCGGGGGTGACGAGCGCGGCGGTGCGCTCGGGTGTTTCGAGGGCCTCGCGGAGCTTGAGCGCGATCGCCTGCGCCTCGGCGGCGGGATCGGGAAGGATGGCGAGCTGGACGTTGCCGAGGCGGCGATCCTCGGGCGATAGGCTGCGCCAGCCGTGGCTGAAGGAGGCGGCGGTAAGCGCCTGGGCGGCGGCGCGGCTTCGCTCGGGGCCGTCGGATGCGGCGCTGGCGGCAGGCCAGGGCTGCACCTCGGCACGGGCGATCCCCATCCGTCCGAGCAGGAGCTTCAAATGATATTGCGGGTGGGTCGGCTCGGGCCGGCCATCCTCGTCGCGCTCGCCGCCAAGCGCCTCCCATTGCTCGTCGGGAAGGAGCGCCGCGTCGGCGAGGCCGGGCAGGACCACCGCGCCCTCGGGCATGGCGGCGATGGTCGCGAGGAGCCGTGCGACAGCGGGGGCGGCGGTGGTGATGCCGGCGGCGATGGTGAAGCCCGTCGGCGGATTGCCGCGCCAGCGCCGGGCGGTCGCCTCTAGGAGCCGATTGCGGCGCTCGGTGAGTTCGATTCCCCCGAGCGCGGCGCGGCGCTCGGGCCAGCGGTCGAGGAGGACCGACAATTGCCGCAGCGCGCGCTGCTGGTGCGCGGCAAGGTCGCCGTTCTCGACGAGCTGGGCGGCCAGGTCGGCGGGGCTCTTCTCCTCGACGAGCAGCTGGTCGAGGGTCCGGGCGAGCTCGCCCGCGAGGCGCCAGCTTTCGGCGGTGCCGCGGCCGCCCTCGGCCTGGATCAGCACCGCAAGCTCGGCATGGCGGGTAAGCGGATCGATCGCGGGCGGGACGGGCGTGGCTCCAACCGGATCGAGCGCCCCGCCGACCCGCTCGTCGAGCGCACTATCGCCGATCGGGATCAGCCGGGGGAGCAGCAGCCCGGCGCCGCTCGCGCGGACGAAGGCCTCGGTGACCGAGCGGACAGCGCGGGCATTGGGAAGGAGGATCCGGCCGCGCGCGAGGGCCAGCGGATCGCCCGCGTGGCGACGGACCAGCTCGATCGCGAGGGCGTCCGCGAAGCTCGCCTCGGCCGGGATGGACCAGACCGACGGGCGGGCGCGATCACTCGCGCTCAAGCGCTTCCTCGGTGGCGCGGATCGCGCCCGGGGTGCCGACGTCGAACCACAGGCCCTGATGGACCGTGCCGAAGCAGCGGCCTTCCTCGATCGCCTTGTCCCACAAGATGTTGGTCGAGAAGGGCCCCTCGGGCGCGCCGTCGAGCAGGCGCTGCGCCACCATCTGGATGCCGGTGAAGACGAAGGGTGCGACCCGGCCCGACGCGCGGCGGCGAAGGCGGCCGGCACTGTCCATGTGGAAGTCCCCCACCCCGCTGTGATTGCCGGCGCGCGCGAGCGGCACGAGCAGCAGCAGGCAATCCATCTTCTCGCTGTCCCACTGGCTGGCGAGGAGCTTCAGCGCATCGGTCGGGCCGTCGACCCAGAAATTGTCGCTGTTGACCGCGATGAAGGGATCGCAGTCGATCAGGGGACGGGCGCGGACGAGACCGCCACCGGTCTCGAGGAGCTGGTCGCGCTCGTCCGAGATGGCGACGTCGAGATCCTTCACGCGGGCGTGAAGATGCGCCTCGAGGCTGTCGGCGAGATAGTGGACGTTGACGACCACCCGCTCGATCCCCGCGGCGCGAAGCCGGTCGAGGACATGGTCGAGGAGCGCCTTGCCCGCGACCTCGACGAGCGGCTTGGGCCGGGTCGCGGTCAGGGGCCGCATGCGCTTGCCGAGGCCCGCGGCCATGACCATGGCGGTGCGGGGCACGGGCGCGGCGATGTCGGGCCGGATTCGAAGGGCCCGGCGCTGCTGGGCGGTCACGCGACCTCTCCCGACCATACGGAGGACACGGCGCGGGCTTCTTGCGGTACGTTCACGTCGAACCAGGCTTTCACCGGCGCGAGGCCCGGCGCGGCAAGGTCGCGTTCGAGGAGACCCCACATGCGCGGCTGGAAGCGGCGGTAGCCGGGCTTCGCGTCGCGCTTCCACAAGCGGCAGAAGACGCCGAGGATGCGGGTGTTGCGCTGGGCGGCGAGAGCCCAATAGGCGCGCTCGAAGGCGTCGCCCTGGCCGGTCGCGGCGATGTAGCGGTCGAGCATCGCGCGCTCGACGGACGGATCGACGTCGCGGCGCGCGTCCTCGAGGACCGAGGCGAGGTCATAGGCCGGGTGGCCGGCAAGCGCGTCCTGGAAGTCGAGCAGGCCGAGGTGCGAGATACCCTCGCGGCCCGCGACCAGCATGATGTTCTCGGCGTGGAAGTCGCGCAGCACGGTGACCGGGCCGAGGCCGTCGGCGGCGACGGGCGCGAGCACCTCCTCCCAGGCGGCGCGGTAGGATGCGCGATCGACCTCGATCCCGACGGCTGGCGCATACCAGTCGGGGAACAGGTCGAGTTCGGCCAGCCATTCGGAAAGGCCGTGCGGCGGCAGGCCCCCCATCGGCGGGTGGCGGTGGAGGTCAACCAGGAGATCGGTAGCGAGGGCGTAGAGATCGCTTTCGCGATGCGCGGCCTCGTCGAGCGTCTCGCGCAGGCGCTGGTCGCCGAAATCGCCGAGCAGCAGCAGGCCCGCGTCGAGGTCGCGAGCGAGGATGTCGGGCGCGCTGAAGCCGCGGCCGCAAAGCCATTCGGCGACCGCGATGAAGGGTCGCGGATCCTCGTGCGGCGGGGGCGCGTCCATCAGCACGGCGGCGCCATGCTCGGCATGGTGGACGCGGAAGTAGCGGCGGAAGCTCGCATCCCCGGCGAGCGGGCGGATCGCCGCCCCTCCCCACCCGGCGCGGGCGAGGAAATCGTCGGCGGAGGACGGCGGAATCATGATGCTGGGAGCGGCGGCGGCCATCGCCCTTCCCAAGTCTCTGGCAGCCCCCAAGTCAAGGCACGGCGGCCATCGGGCATGACTTCGAGCGACAGGTGGAGTGCCTGGGGCCATGCGCCGGGTCCGGCGTGCTCGGGCCACTCGACCACCAGCGCGCCGTCGAACAGCACGTCGTCGAGCCCGATCTCCTCGAGCTCGGCAGTATCCTCGATGCGGTAAAGGTCGGCGTGGTGCACCGGGAGGCGCAGCGCTTCATAGGGCTGGACGATGGCGAAGGTCGGTGAAGGCACGTCGCCCTCGTGCCCCAATGCCGCGAGAAGACCGCGCACCAGCGTCGTCTTGCCCGCGCCCAGGGGGCCGGCGAGTGCGATGACGTCGCCGGGACGCATGACCGCCGCGAGCGCGCGCCCGGCCGCTGCCATCTCGGGCTCGGTCAGGAGCCACATCTAGCGGCTGCCCCGCGGCAGGGTGATGAGGACGCTCGTCCCCTGCCCCGGTGTGCTCGACAGCTGGACGGTGCCGCCATGCGCCTCGACGAACTGGCGAGTGAGCGGGAGGCCGAGACCGAGCGCCGCTTCGCCGCGGCTCTCGCCGAAGCGGGTGAAGCGTTCGAACACGCGGGTCTGGTGCTCGGGCGCGAGGCCGGGACCGGTGTCGCTGATCAGGATTTCGGCGTTGGCCGGATCGCCGCGCGTCACCAGCCGCACTTCGCCCTTGTCGGTATAGGCGATGGCGTTGCGCAGGACATGCTCGAGGCTTTCGCGGAGCCGGCGGTGGTCGCCCTGGATCGAGCCGGTCCCCTCGCCGATCACGACCTTGAAGCGCAGCCGCTTGGCCTTGGCCGTGGGCTCCATCCCGTCGGCGACGCTGCGGACGAGTCCGGCAAGGTCGACCCGCTCGCGCTCGAGCACGACGTCGCCCTTGGCGCCCTGGGTGAGGTCGAGGACGTTGTCGATCAGCCGCGACAGGCGCGAGACTGATTCCAAAATGGCGGCGACATAATCCTTGGCCGAGCCGCTGAGATCGCCCGCATAGCCGTCGTTGAGCATCTCGGCGAAGCCACCGATCGAGGTCAGAGGCGTGCGCAACTCGTAGCTCATGTTGGCGACGAAGTCGGTGCGGACGCGGTCGGCCTGTTCGAGCGCTTCGGCACGTTCGCGCAACGCCGCTTCGATCCGGCTCGAGTCGGTGACGTCGACCATGGTGAAGAGCGCGTTGCCGTCGGGCAGCGGCACGGCGGCGAAGGCGAAATGGCGACCGTCCGCGAGGCTGAGACGACCCTGCTCGCCGCGCCGCTCGGTGGTGGCGGTGCGGACCAGTTCGCGCAGCCGCGCGGCGGCGGTCGGATTGACGAGGCGCCCGGCGAAGGCGGGAACGAGCTCGTCGACCCGCGGATGCTCGGCCAGCCATTGCTCGTCGAGGTTCCAGAAGTCGCCGAAGCGCCGGTTCCAGAGATAGAGCCGGCCATCGGACGCGAACACCGCGACGCCCTCGAACAGATTGTCGAAGGTGGCGGTGCGGACGCGCAAGAGCGTGTCGCGCGCGCTCGACAGGCGGACCTGCTCGGTCCGGTCCTCGAAGATCAGGCGAAGGCCGCCGTCGGGCAGCGGCTGGCCGACGACGCGAAGGTGATCGCCATTGGCGAGGATCCACTCCTCCTCGTGCACTTCCTCGGCGCTGGTAAACCAGCCGCGCCGCTCGGCTTTCCATTCGGGGAAGTCGCGGACTTCGGGCAGGCGATGGTTCTCGCGCATCCGTTCGAGCAGGCGGTCGAATTCGGGGGCGTCGTCGAGCCAGTCGGGCTCGATCTGCGAGAGGATGGCAAAGGGCCGGTTGTAGAAGGACAAGGTGCGGTCGGGGTCGAACTGGACCGCGCCAGCGGTCATCCGGTCGGACAGTTCGCGCTGGCTCTCGACATAGCGTTCGAGTTCGCCGCGGGCGTTCTCCAGCTCCTGGATGTCGGTGGCATAGCCCGCGACCGCGCCGTTGGGGAGCGGCACGTCGACGATGCGCAGCGTCCGCCGCTCGCCGCGGATGGTGGCGGGCCGGACCCGCTCGATCGCCGCGCCGTCGGTGAGCGCGCGTGTCGCCCCCTCGGCACCGCCATCGGCAAGTTCGATCCCGCGCGCGACGACTTCCTCGGCGCTGTCGGCCTCGACCGCGGTGACGAAGGCACGGTTGACGAGCGCGAGATTGAGGTCGCCGCCGCGCACCCACATCGGGAAGGGCGCAGCCTCGATCAGGAGGGTGAGCGACCCCAGCGCCTGCTGTGTCGCGGCAAGCTGCGCGGCGGTGTCGGCGCGGCTGTGTTCGGCGGTGCTGCAGTCGGCGATCCACAGCAGGACCGAGCCCGGCGGCGATGGAGGCGGTGCGGGGCCGCCGCGGACTTCGAACAGGCGGCCCGACGACTGGACGCGCACGGTGCGCGCGATCCGGCCGGGCCCAAGCGCGGCGGCGGCGAGTTCGCTGTCGAGCGCGGCGAGGTCTTCGGGCGCGAGGCCGTCGGCATGGCCGAGGTCGGCGAAGTGGCGGGCCTCGGGGCTGCCGAGTTCGCGCAGCAGCGCCGGCTCGGCGTCGATTTCGCGGTCGGGGGTGATGAGCATGGGCCGGCTGGGGGCGGCGGCAAGCAGGGCGCCGATCGCCTTGGCGTGGCCGGCGAGCTGGCGGGCCTGGCGCGACTGGCTTGCCCCGCGCCACGCGAGAAAGGCCGCGATCGGCACCCACAGGGCGGCGAGTGCGAGTGCGACGATCTCGAGCCGAAGATTGAAAATGGTCACCACGCCCGCCCCATGCCGCGCCGACCTTAGGCCCTCCTTCGCATTTCTCCAGCCTCAACAGCAAAACAGCCGCCGGATCGCTCCGGCGGCTGCATGCTGATTCGGACAGGACCCGCGCGGGGCCCGGTCGACGCCTGGCTTAGAGACCCGAGCCGAAGCGGATGCCGAGGCCGAACACGATCTGGTTGCGGCGAACGTCGATGTTGTTCGGCGCGATGATCACGTTCTTGTAGCCACGGTCGAAGACGGTGCGGACATATTCGCCCTTGGCGTAGATGGTCTTGCCGAGGTTGAGCTCGAAGCCGCCGCCGACGTGATAGCCGCCGAGGTTCTCGCTGACGCTGAACAGCTGCGTCGCGGGGATCGCCGGGGTGGTCGGCGTCGCGGCGAACGGGCGGTTGGTGTAGGACGTGCGGACACGACCCTTGGTGTAGCCGCCCTTCACGTAGATCAGGCCGCCGTCACCGGTGGCGATGCCGGCGCGAACGCCCGCGTCCCAGCTGGTGCCGAGCTTGGTGCAGGCCTTGTCGGCGTAGGTGGTGCCGAACACCTTGGTGCGGCACTCGTCGACGTTCGAGGTGTCGAGACCGGCATAGAGGCCGACCACGGCGCCTTCGCCGATCTTGCCGTCGACGCCCGCTTCGAAGCCGACGCTGATGTCGTTGGCGCTGAAGCGGCGGGTCTGCGCGCCGGTCGCCGGCGACAGCACGATCGGTTGGGTCGAGGCGGTCTGCGACAGCTCGAGCTTGGTGCGGGCTTCGTCATAGCCGCCGCGCACTTCGGCGCGGAAATTGATCGACGGCGAGGTCGACTGCGCGAAGGCCGGGGTGGCGACGGTCGCGATCGCGACCGGCAGGATTGCCCAAATCTTCTTCATGGATCTGTTCCTTTGGCGAGAAAGAAGCCCCCGCCCCTCTCTCGAGGGCGGGGGCTGTCAGTCGGTTTAGAGCTTGGCGTTCACGCTGATGAAGGCGCGGCGACCGAGCAGGTCATACTGGGTCCCGAAGGTCGGGATCTGGCCGAGCACGGAGGTGTTGCCACCGGTGCCCGACGGCCGCGGGGGCTTGGTGTCGAACAGGTTGCTGACACCGAGCGTCATCCGGAACTTGCCGTCGGCGATCGAACGGCTGACCGACGCGCTGTGGTAGAACTGCGCCGGGAAGCTGTAGATCGGGCAGACGTTGCCACCGCGGATCAGGCTGCTGAAGCAGACCTGGCCGTTGCGCGAGTTGCGGACGAACTGCTCGTCCGACACGCGGCTGGTGACGGTCATGCCGTAGAACACCGACCACGGACCCTTGTCCCAGGTCAGCTTGTAGTCGCCGACGAACTTCGGCTCGCCGGTGGTGCCTTCGCTGTTCGATTCCGAACCGGCGAACAGGAGGAAGAGATCCTCGAGCTGCCAGGTCTGCTCGCCCAGGAAGGACAGGCGGCCGTACTTGCCGAGGTCCTGCGTGACGCGGACCGTGAGGTCGACGCCGCGGTTCTTCTCCTGGTTGATGTTCACATACGGGTTACGCACCGACAGGATGTTGCCGAAGGTGGTCGACGCCGGGTTGGTGTCGCGCACCGCGAGCGCGCAGAGCGGGTCGTTCGGATAGTTGTTCGAGTCGAGGCAGCCGAACAGGATGTTGCCGGCACCCAGCGTGGTCAGCTGGTTCTTCACGCGGATGTCGAAGTAATCGACCGCCACGCTCAGGCGCATGCCGTTCCACAGACCGGCCTTGGGCGTCAGCACGACGCTGAAGCTCTTGGCGGTCGAGGTTTCCGGATTGAGGACGCCGACGCCGCCACCCGAGATGACGGTGGCCGAGCTGCTGCCCGCGGCCGAATAGTCGGGCGCGAGGCCGAGCGCGGCGCAACGCTGCTGGACGCGGTTGTAGTCGGCCGGCGCGAGGCCGACACCGTAACGGTAGCAGGGGTCGATCGCCGACTGATTCTGGAAACCGGTCTGGTTGGCGAGGAACTGCTCGAACAGCGCCGGGGCGCGGAACGAGGTGCCGTACGAACCGCGGAAGCGGAGCCAGTCGTTGACCGTCCAGTTGCCGCCGATCTTGTAGGTCCAGCTCGACTTGTTCTTCTTGCTGGCGCCGTCGAAACGCTCGGCATAGCCCTGCACGACACGCGCGGCGGCCGACAGGGTCAGGTTCTGGATGAACGGCGTGTTGTAGATCAGCGGAACCTCGATTTCGCCGAACGCTTCCTTCGAGGTGGTGAAGCCCGCGGTGCGGCCCGAGACCGACTGGCCGTAGACGTTGCTGATCAGGCGATCGCAGACCTGGAGCGGGTTGACCGCCGGGTTGCACTGCGCGCTGCCCGGGGTGACCGACGGGTCGTACGACGGGTTGACCGCCTGGGCGATGTTGCCGGGCGTATCGTCGATCTCGTCACGGCGATACTGGGCACCGAGCGCGATGCCGACGGCACCCGCCGGGAGGCGGATGAGGTCGCCGCTGACCGAGATTTCCGCGGTCTGCTGGGTGTACTTGGTCTTTCCGGTCTCTTCGCCGAACAGGAACGCGCGCTCGGCGGCGTTGAAGTCGCCGTTGAGGACGCGCGGATCGGTCAGGTCGATGTCGACGCAGGCCGCCTTGCGGATGCGGGTGACCTGGCCGGGCTGGCAGGCCTGGCTGCGATACTCGAGGAGATCGACCGAGTCCTGGTAGATGCGGCTGTTCGTGTACTTACCGTTGTTGCGGCTGTACTGGTAATAGCTGTCGAAGCTCCAGCCCTTGAGGCGCTCGCCGAACAGGCCGCCGAGGTCGCTCTTCAGCCCGATGACGCCGCGATAGTAATCGACGTCGGTCGCAACGCGCGTGTCGACCGGGATGACCGGGGTCACGAGGATGTTGCCGGTGAAGCCCGCATTGAAGGGGTCGCCGGTGCCGGCCGGGTTGCAGTTCAGCTTGGTCGCGCGGCGCAGCGGCGTGCAGAGCGCCGCCGGGGTCAGCGTCGAGCCGGCCGGATAGGCGCCCGCGAACTGGGTCGGGAAGAACTGACGGAAGTTGAAGGTCTCCGTCTTGCGCTTGTTGTACAGGCCCTCGGCGACGATCTCGATGTTGTCACCGATCTCATAGCCGCCCTGGAGGTAGGCGGTGTAGCGGTCGAGCGACGGCTGCACGTCGGCCTTGGCGAGACGCGGATCCTTCTGGTTGAGGATGCCGATCGAGTTGCGGCACAGCGCCTGGGTAGTCGGGTTGGTCGCCGCGACGTTGCCGGCCGGAGCGGTGGTCGAGCAGGTCAGCGAGACCGGGATGAAGCCCGAAGGCAGCGCGAGGCCGGCCGTGTTGACGTAGGGGCTGACGAACTCGGCGAGACGATCGCCCGGATCGTCGAACTGGACCGTGCTGAAGGTGACGCCGGGGGTGTTGTTGTAGGTGAAGGCGCTCGACAGGCTGACGTACGACGTGTTGGTCGTGTTGCAGCGCGGCTGGCCGGTGCGCGGATCGTTGATCTCGAGACGGTTGCCGCTGGTGTCGAAGAGATATTCCTCCGAGCAGAGCAGGAAGTCGCGGTCACCGCGCTGGAGGCGGTTGCGGCGGTAGTAGTCGATGCCGCCGATGATGTGGCCGCGGCTGAATTCCTTGCCCCAGGTCGCGCTGGCGCCGTAGTTCTCGCCGCCGCTCTTGAACGGCGCGGTGCCGGTGATGCGCAGCTGGAGGCCGTCGGTCGACTTCTTGGTGATCAGGTTGACCACGCCCGCGATGGCGTCCGAACCGTAGATCGACGACGCGCCGGTCTTCAGGATCTCGACGTTCTGCAGGATCGCCGAGGGAATGACGTTGAGGTCGAAGGCCGCGATCGCGCCGCGGGTACCCGCCGGACCGGCACGACGGCCGTTGAGCAGGACAAGCGTACGCTCGGCGCCGAGGCCGCGGAGCGACAGGGTCTGCGCGCCGACGCCGCCGTTGGTGACGAACGAACCGGCCGAGAGGAGCTCGGTGATCTGGAACGAACCGGCCGCGGCCGGGCTCGACTGCAGGATCTCGGCGGTGCTGTTCTGGCCGCCCTTGAGCTCGAGCTCAGGGTCGATGACCGTGATGGGATCAGGGCTGCTGAACGGGCTGCGACGAATGCGCGAACCGGTGACGACGATCGTCTCCGAATTGGCCTTGTCGGCCGCGACTTCCGCCGGGTTCTGCGTGGCGATGTCGCCCGCCTGCTCCGGAGTGGCTTCTGTCTTCTGGCCCTGGAGGCAGAGCTGACGGTCGGTCTCGGTGCCGAGCTTGGCGCACTGCTCAGCCTGTTCAGGCGTGACGGTGGCGGTCTGCTGGGCGGCGGCCGGCGACGCGATGCCGACGGCAAGCGCGAAGGCGGAAGCTGACAGAGTCAAGGAAGGCTGAAATCGCATGTAGCCGAATCCCGGTTAAGAAAAGGAGGACGCGGCCATCTGCATGAGTGATGAACGGTTTGAAACACATATTGCGCGCGGATGACACAGAGTTCCCCGGATGTGACAATCATGACACAATCGCGATTACCCCAATGACGTTGAACGCAAATTCATGACGCATAGGCGGGCCGGAAAGCCGCGCCCGCGCGGGGGTTTCCTTGAAGCGCGCTTGGCGCTAGGGCGCGCGGCAACGGGCGAAGCCTACAGACGGGCCGCCCATCCTACTGATTTCTGCTGGAGTGAACGAGCCGTGGCGACTGCAACCCTGACACGCGACTATCTGGTCAAGGACCTCGGCCTCGCCGACTTCGGCCGCAAGGAAATCGAGATCGCCGAGACCGAGATGCCGGGCCTGATGGCGCTGCGGGCCGAATATGGCGCCGCCCAGCCCTTGAAGGGCGCGCGTATCACCGGCTCGCTCCACATGACGATCCAGACCGCCGTCCTGATCGAGACCCTGACCGCCCTGGGCGCGACCGTCCGCTGGGCGAGCTGCAACATCTTCTCGACCCAGGACCATGCCGCCGCCGCGATCGCCGCGACCGGCGTTCCGGTTTTCGCCGTCAAGGGCGAGACGCTCGAGGAATATTGGGATTACGTCTGCCGCATCTTCGACTGGGAGAAGGACGGCGACGGCACCACCTGCAACCTGATCCTCGACGACGGCGGCGACGCCACCATGTTCGCGCTGTGGGGCGCGCGGGTCGAGGCGGGCGAGGCCCTCTTCACCCCGACGAACGAGGAAGAAGAGATCTTCGCCGCGACGCTGACCAAGTTCCTGAAGGAGCGTCCGGGCTACCTCACCAAGACGGTCGCCGCGATCAAGGGCGTCTCGGAAGAGACCACCACCGGCGTCCATCGCCTCTACGAGCTCGCCAAGCAGGGCAAGCTCCCCTTCCCCGCCATCAACGTCAACGACAGCGTCACCAAGTCGAAGTTCGACAACCTCTACGGCTGCAAGGAAAGCCTGGTCGACGCGATCCGTCGCGGCACCGACGTGATGCTCGCCGGCAAGGTCGCCGTGGTCGCGGGCTTCGGCGACGTCGGCAAGGGTTCGGCCGCTTCGCTCCGCAACGGCGGCGCGCGCGTGCTGGTGACCGAGGTCGATCCGATCTGCGCGCTCCAGGCCGCGATGGAAGGCTATGAGGTCGTGACGATGGAAGAGGCCGCTCCGCGCGCCGACATCTTCGTCACCGCCACCGGCAACATGGACATCATCACGCTCGACCACATGCGCGCGATGAAGAACATGGCGATCGTCTGCAACATCGGCCACTTCGACAGCGAGATCCAGATCGGCGCGCTGAACAACATGAAGTGGACCGAGATCAAGCCGCAGGTCGACGAGGTCGAATTCCCGGACGGCAAGAAGATCATCGTCCTCTCGAAGGGCCGCCTCGTGAACCTTGGCAACGCCACCGGCCACCCGAGCTTCGTGATGAGCGCCAGCTTCACCAACCAGACGCTCGCGCAGATCGAGCTGTGGACCAAGTCGGAGCAGTACGGGAACGACGTCTACGTCCTGCCCAAGCACCTCGACGAGAAGGTCGCCGCGCTCCACCTCGAGAAGCTCGGCGTGAAGCTCACGCAGCTCTCTGACAAGCAGGCAAGCTACATCGGCGTGAAGCAGCAGGGCCCGTTCAAGCCCGAGCACTATCGCTACTGAGTTTTGTTCCCACGCGAGGACGATTTTTCGACCTCACCGGGTTTCCTCCACGGCCTCGCTGCGCAGCAGCGGGGCCGTGTTGCATTCGCGTGACACTCTTTTTGGCAGAAATACGTGCGTTGGTCCGTGTCGCTTGTGCGACGTGGCGGGACCGCTAGGAAAGCTTGATCTATATCAAATAACAGGGACCAGACGGATGCCGACCGCTCGCCTGACCATCACCACGTCGACCCTCGCCATCGCGCTCAGCGCGTTCCTCGCCGCCCCCGCTGCCGCTCAGACCGCGCCAGGCACCACGCCCGAGCCCGGGCAGCCGGATTGCGTCGACAACAACAACAATGGCGTCTGCGATCCCATCGAGACGACCGCCGCCCCCGCTCCTGCGCCCGGCGCAACCACCGACGAACCGCTCGTCGTCACCGGCTCGCGCATTCCGCGCCGCAACTACACCGAGGTCGAGCCGACCATCACCGTCACCTCGCAGGACATCGAGGAACGCGGTTTCTCGACCCTCGGCCAGGCGCTCAACGAGCAGCCCGCGTTCGGCGTCCCGGGCGCGACCCCGGTCGGCGGCCAGTCGGCCTTCGGTCCGGGCCAGAACTTCGTCGACTTCTTCAGCTTGGGCTCCCAGCGCACCCTGACCCTGGTCAACGGCCGCCGCTTCGTCGGCTCGAACACCTCGTCGATCTTCGGCCCGACGGGATCGGGCGGCAGCCAGGTCGATCTCAACATCATCCCGACCAAGCTGATCGACCGGGTCGAGACGATCGCGGTCGGCGGCGCCCCGATCTATGGTTCGGACGCGATCGCGGGCACCGTCAACATCGTGCTTCGCCGCAACTACCAGGGGATCGAGCTCGACGGCCAGTACGGCATCTCGCAGCGTGGCGATAACCCCGACTACCGACTGCGCGCGCTGGCCGGCAAGAATTTCGCCGGCGGCCGCGGCAACGTCGTCGTGTCGGCGGAATACAACAAGCAGAAGGGCCTGCTCTTCACCGATCGTGCGCTGACCCGGTCGGGCGACTTCTTCGGTGCCCGCACCAGTGCAAGCGAGCCGTTCCGTAACCGCATCTTCCCCGATCGCCGCATCCCCGCGATCTCGGACGCCGGCATTCCGCTCGTCGGCGGCGGTGCCTTCGGTCTCGACTTCCCGCTGTCGCCCAATCAGTCGGGCACCTTTATCGGCGACCCCAGCCTCAACTTCGGCGTCAATCCGACCGGGCTGACCTCCGACCAGTTCCGGTTCGACGCCAATGGCAACCTAATCCCGATCAACTTCGGCAACCCGACGGGTCTCCCGACCGCGTTCAACATCAATGCGTCGGGCGGCAACGGCTTCAGCCTCGTTCCGCTGAGCAACCTCCTGTCGAGCGTGAGCCGCGTCAACGCGGTGACGCTTGGCCAGTATGAGCTGACCGACAATGTCCGCCTGTTCGCCGAAGGCTGGTACACTCGCAGCACCGGCAAGAACCTGCGCGACCAGCCGGAATATAACAGCGGCCTGTTCGACGCCGCCGGCGCTCCTGCCGGCAACTTCATCCTCAGTGTCGACAACCCGTTCCTGAGCACCGCCGCGCGGACCGCGATCCTCAACTCGATCGCCAACAACCCCTTGTCGGACCAGAATTTCGGGCTCGACTATCAGGGCAATCCGCTGACCGGCCCGCAGAACTACTTCTACCTCGGCCGCGCCAACACCGACCTCATCTCGGGCGAGTCTAAGGGCAAGGTCGAAGTCATGCGCGGGGTGCTCGGCCTCGACGGCAAGATCAACGTCTTCGGCAATCGCGAGCTGAACTGGGAAATCGTCGGCAACTACGGCCGCTCGAAGACCACCGCGACCCAGCGTTCGCTGGCGACCCGCAACCTCCTGAACGCACTCGACGCCGTGGTCGGGCCGAACGGGCAGATCATCTGCCGCCCGGGCGGTTCGCTTTATCCGACGACGGGCATCAGCGACGCTGCGGCGCCGACGATCAGCACCACCTGCGCCCCGCTCAATCCGTTCGGGATCGGCCAGGCCTCGCAGGCCGCGCGCGATTACGTGACCGGCATCTCGAAGCCCGAGGCGCTCAATCAGCAGGCGGTCTTCACCGCCTCGGTCGCGGGTCCGATCGCCTCGCTTCCGGGTGGCTCGCTCGCCTTCGCGCTCGGCTACGAGCATCGCTACGAGAGCCAGAAGTTCGATCCGGGCGCCTTCTTCCGCGGCGGCCCCGACAACACGCCGCTGGTCGATGAAAATGGCGACGGCAATCCGAACAACGATCCCAGCTCGTTCGGCCAGACCGTTCCGATCGTCGGCAGCAACGCCAGCTTCAACACCGACGAAGTGTTCGGCGAACTTCGCGCCGAGCTGATCGGGCCGGACAACAACATCCCGTTCATTCGGGCGCTCGAGCTCAAGGGCGCGGCGCGTTACGTCAACAACAGCCTGTCGGGCGGTGACCTCACCTGGACCGCGGGCGGCCGCTACCAGCCCGTTCGCGACCTGACGATCCGCGGAAACTACACGCGCTCGATCCGCTCGCCCTCGATCACCGAATTCGCCAATCCGACGCAGAGCTTCTTCGGCTTCGCGACCGACCCGTGCGATCAGGCCGAAGTCGATAATGGTCCCAATCCGACGCAGCGTCGCGCCAACTGCATCGCGGCCGGGATCGCCAACCCGAGCACGTTCAGCGCGCTGTCGAACCAGCGTTCGTTCCCGCAAGGTGTCGCGGGCGACCGTTCGCTGAGCGCCGAAAAGGCCGATAGCTGGACTATCGGCGCGCTGCTTCAGCCGACCTTCCTGCGCGGCTTCCAGGCGTCGGTCGATTACGTCGACATCAAGATCAAGGACGTGATCACCGACTTCGGCGCGGACCAGGTGCTCGCCGCCTGCTACGATTCGAGCAACTTCGCCTCGAACCCGTTCTGCGCCCGCACCAGCCGTGACGCGAGCGGTCAGCTCGACTTCATCCGTACCGGTTACGCCAATCAGGCGATCCTCCGCTACAAGGGGATCATCGCCAATGCCGGCTATACCAGCCGCGCACCGTGGCTGGGCGCGAGCAGCAAGCTCGGCGTCAAGGTCGACTACCAGTATCTCGACACGCTCGGCAGCCAGACCGTTGGCGGCACCTTCGTCAACAATGCCGGGACGATCGGCCTGTCGAAGCACAAGGGCCTCGCCAACTTCACCTACGACGACAAGGTGTTCAACGCGCTGATCGGCTTCTCCTACCTCGGGAAGGCGAAGTTCTCGAACACCAATGCCGCCAATTTCCAGACCCCGGACCGGGTCGGCAGCGTCGTGTTCGTCAACACGGCGATCGGCTTCGACATCGCGGAGCGGTTCCAGCTGCGCTTCGTCGTCGACAACGTCTTCGACACCAAGCCGCCCTACCCGTCGCCCGTCGGCGGTGGCACGGTCACCTACTTCCGCGGCATCCTCGGGCGCTACTTCCGCGCCGGCGCGACGGTTCGCTTCTAAGCGGCGCAGCGGAGGAAAACGGGGCGGTCACTCTTCGGGGTGGCCGCCCTCTTTCGTGGAGGTCAGGCAGCGCCGGTTTCGCTGGCGAGGAGACGCGGGTCGATGCCCTCGGACTTGAACGCCGCGCCCCAGCGCTCGTCGGTGGGCGTGTCGAACAGGAGTTCGCTGCGTCCGTTGGCGGCGAACCAGCCGTGGCGGGTCATTTCGTCCTCGAGCTGTCCCGGACCCCAGCCGGCATAGCCCAGAGCCACCAGCCAGCGCGACGGCCCCCGCCCCTCGGCGATCGCGCGCAGCACGTCGATCGTGCCGGTCATCGCCCACAGCTTGCCCGAGGTGCTGACCACCTGCAGCGTATCCTCGCCGCCCCAGTCGTCCGAATGGAGGACGAAGCCGCGCCCGGGCTCGACCGGCCCGCCATGGTGGATCGCCTCGTCGGGTGCCTCGCCCGGATCGAGATCGAGTTGCTTGAGGAGCCCGCGCAGCCGGATCCCGGCGCGCTTGTGGCTGATGCCGATCCCGACCGCCCCATTCTCGTCATGGACGCACAGCGCCGTCACCGAGCGCTCGAACCGGGGGTCGGCCATTCCGGGCATGGCCAGCAGGAGTTTTCCGGACAGAAAGGGGGCATCCGCCATCGCGCCCATCTTGGCATGGCGGCGCGTCGGCACAAGTCTTGTTGGGGTCACGAACGGTGGGTAGAGCAACCGCACGACGACCTCTTCACGCAAGGAGCGCACCCTCATGACCATCAACGTTGGCGACCGCCTGCCCGACATGCCGCTGACCATCGCCACCAGCGAAGGCCCCAAGCCCACGACCACCGGCGACTATTTCGGCGGCAAGAAGGTCGCGCTGTTCGCGGTCCCGGGTGCCTACACCCCGACCTGCTCGGCCAAGCACCTTCCCTCCTATGTCGAGAAGGCCAACGAGCTGCGCGGCAAGGGCGTCGACGAGATCGCCTGCACCAGCGTCAACGACGCCTTCGTCATGGCTGCCTGGAACAAGGACCAGGGCAGCGAGGACATCACCATGATCGCCGACGGCAACGGCCAGCTCGCGCAGGCGCTGGGCCTCACCATGGACGGCTCGGGCTTCGGCATGGGCACCCGCTCGCAGCGCTATTCGATGATCGTCAACGATGGCGTGGTCGAGCAGCTCAATGTCGAGGCGCCGGGCGAATATAAGGCGTCGAGCGCCGAGACCCTGCTCGAGCAGCTCTGAGCTGACGTATCGGGCGGTGCCCGGCCCCGTGCCCGGCACCGCCAGCCGCACCTCGCGGCACCGACTCCGCTCTTCTTCGTTTCCCCCGAGAAGCTTCCCGGAAGCGTAACGGAGGATGAGATGGCGACGACCAAGCAGCAGACGACGCGCAAGAGCCGCGGCACCGCGCAGACCCGCAAGCGCGACAGGATCGTCGAGGGTGTGAAGAGCCGCCCCTTGACCGCCGCCGCGGTCGCGACCCTCGCGGGCGCCGCCGGCGCGGCCGCCTATTTCCTGACCCGGTCGAAGGATGATCGCCCGCTGATGAAGTGGGGCCAAGACGCCGACGACACCGGCACCGGCGCCGCAAGCCCCTCGGCGAGGCAGGCCGACAAGCTCGCCAATTCGGATACCAGCACCAGCGCCTCGGCGGCCGGCGGCACCCGCGCCACCGCGCCCAGCGGCGGCGCCAAGGCGACCGCGTCCTCGACCCCCGTCGGCAGCAAGGCGGCGGGGCTCGACGAGACGGTCAAGGACCAGACCAAGGTCGGTAGCGTCGCCTACGGAGCCTGAGCGGCAGTCGGGAATTGAATGGGGGCGTCGGAGCGATCCGGCGCCCCCTTTTCGAATGAGAACCCAAGAGCGGGAGTGAAGAATGGCCGGATCGTTGAAGCCCTTGTCCGAGCAGGTGATGGTGATCACCGGCGCCTCGAGCGGAATCGGGCTCGCCATCGCGCGGCGCGCGGCGGCCCTTGGTGCGAAGGTGGTGCTCGCCGCCCGCAACGCCGAGGCGCTCGACGAAGCGGTGGTCGCGATCCGCAACAAGGGCGGGCAAGCGGTCGCGATCGACCTCGACGTCGCCGACGAGGGCGCGGCGGCCAAGCTCGCCGCCCGCGCGATCGAAGCGTTCGGCCGGATCGACACGTGGGTGAACGATGCCGCGGCCGCCATGTACGCGCGGCTCGAGGAGGTCAGCCTCGAGGAGCATCGGCGGGTGTTCGACGTCGGCTATTTCGGACTCGTCCAGGGCAGCATGGAGGCGGTCAGGCACCTCAGGGCCGACGGCGGCGCGCTGATCAATATCGGCTCGGTCCTGTCGAACCGGGCGATCCCCCTCCAGGGCCCCTATTGCGCGATGAAGGCGGCGGTGATGCAGTTCACGGATGCGCTGCGGATGGAGCTCGAGCAGGACGGCGCGCCGATCTCGGTCACGCTGATCAAGCCCGCCGCGATCGACACCATGTATCCCGAGCATGCCCGCAACAAGCTGGAGAAGCCGGCGCGGCTGCCCCAGCCGCTGTACGACGCCGCGCTGGTCGCCAAGGCGGTCTGCTTTGCCGCCGAGCACAAACGCCGCACCCTGATCGTCGGCGGCGGCGGACTGGCGCTGACGACCCTTGCCCCTGCCCTTCCGCGGCTTGCCGACAAGGGCATGGAACTGGTGGGCGGCGAGGCCAGCCAGACCAGCAGCATCCCGCCCGCCCCCGGCACCGCCGACAATCTGTTCGAACCGCGGGTCGATGGCCGGGTCGAGGGCAACCAGGAGCCGTTCACGCGCAAGACGAGCTTGTTCCTCGAAGCGCAGATGCACCCCGTCGCCGCGGCTGCCATCGTCGGCGGCGCGGCGGTCGGCGCCTTCCTCCTCGCCCGCCGCAACGACGAGGATGTCGGCACGCGCGAGGCGCAGCGTCGGATCAGGGCCGCCGGAATGAGCTGAGTTTCATGGTCGTCCCGGCCCGCGCCGGGACGACCGTCTAATCACCAGCCGCAGGTCTTGCCCTGATTCTGCTGCTCGAGCCACCGCTGCAGCGGGGCAAAATATTCGAGCATCGGCTTGCCGCTCATCTCGCGCGTGCCGGTGAACACCTGCAGCGCGTCGGGCCATGGCTTGCTCGCCCCCATCTTGAGCATCGCGTCGAGCCGCTGGCCGACTTCCTTGTTGCCGTAGAAGGAGCAGCGGTGGAGCGGGCCCTTCCAGCCGCTCATGTCGCAGGCCGCCTTGTAGAACTGGAACTGAAGGATGCGGGCGAGGAAGTAGCGCGCATAGGGCGTGTTCGCCGGGATGTGATATTTGGCACCCGGGTCGAAGTCGGCCTCGGTCCGCTGGGTCGGCGGGGTGATCCCCTGATACTGGAGGCGCAGCTTGTTCCAGCCGGCTTCGTAGCCAGAGGTCGGGATCGAGCCGTCGAACACGCCCCAGCGCCACTTGTCGACCATCAGGCCGAACGGCAGGAAGGCGACCTTGTCCATCGCCTGGCGCAGCAGCAGGCCGGTGTCCTTGCTCGCGTCGGGGACCTTGTTGCGGTCAAGCAGCCCGATCTGGACGAGATATTCGGGCGTCACCGACAGCGCGATGAAGTCGCCGATCGCCTCGTGGAAGCCGTCGTTGGCGCCGTTGAGGTAGAGATAGGGCTGGCCGTTGTAGGCGCGCTGGTAGAAATTGTGGCCAAGCTCGTGGTGGATAGTGACGAAGTCGTCGCCATTGACCTTGGTGCACATCTTGATGCGCAGGTCGTCCTTGTTGTCGAGGTCCCAGGCCGACGCGTGGCAAATCACCTCGCGGCCCTCGGGGCGGACGATCTGGCTGTTCTTCCAGAAGCTGTCGGGCAGCGGTGCGAAGCCCAGCGAGGTGTAGAAGCCCTCGCCGATCCGGACCATGTCGGTCGGAGTCTTCTTCTTGGCCTTGAGGAGATCGGTCACGTCATAACCGACGTCGCCCGCGCCCTTGGGCGCGACCACGTCGTAGATGTTGCCCCATTCCTGCGCCCACAGATTGCCGAGAAGGTCGGCGCGGATCGGGCCGCTGGCCGGCTGTACGGCATTGCCGTACTTCTGGTTGAGCTTCGAGCGGGTGTAGCAGTGGAGCTGGTCGTAAAGCGGCTTCACCTCGGACCAGAGCCGGTCGTACATGGCCGAGAATTCCTGCGGGCTCATGTCGTACTGGCTGCGCCACATCGCACCGGTGTCGTCGTAGCCGAGTTCACGTGCGCCCTCGTTGGCGATGCCGACCATGCGGGCATAGTCGGGGCGCATCGGGCGGCCGACATTGTTGTTCCAGCTGGTCCAGACCTCGGCGGTCTTCTTCGGGTCACGCAGCGTGCCCATCGCCTCCTCGGCGACGTCGCCGGTGATGACCTTGCCGTCCAGCGTCGCGCGGCCCTTGCCGTAGGTCGACGAGAGCTTGGTCGCGATGGTGTTGAGTTCGGCCGCCTTGGCCGCCGGCGCGGCCAGCACCAAGGCGCCGCGCAGGATGTTCAGCTTGCGCGCGGTGTCGAGGTCGAGGCCCTGGACCTTCGACCATTCGGCGGCTTCCTTGGCGTATTGGACGCCCTTCTCGGTGCCGATGGTTCCGAAATAAGCGGCAAGAGCGTCGGTGTCGTCGGTGATGTAGGTGGCGTTCACCCACGCCGCGCGGCCCGAGATGACCGACAGGTCGAACAGGTCCTTCTCGACCCGGGCGATGAAGTCGCGGGCGCCTTCGGGCGTGCGGGCGCCGCTGTCGGCCATCGCCGGCGCGGCCTCGACCATCGCGGGCGGGGTTGGGGCCGAAGCCGTGGGAACGGTGGCGCAGGCGCCGAGCGAAAGCGCGAGTACGGAAACGGAAGCGGCCAATTTCATGGAGTTGACGCCCTCTTGTGCGATAAGACTGGGGCGTTGGTGCGCTGCCTTCAGGGCAACGTCAAGAAGCGCACCATCGCCTCGCCGAGCGCACGCTGGGTGACCGACGTGGTGTGGGTCCCGGGCACTTCCTCGTAGCGCGCGTCGGGCAACGCCTCGGCGAGCGCGGGCGCTGAGCCATTGTCGCGATCATCGTCGCCGCACAGGACGAGGGTCGGCATGATGATCTTGCCGAGCATCGCCTCGGTCACGGTCGAATTGCTTTCGAGAAGAAGTTTCGTCGCGACGCGGTCGACCTTCTGGCTCTTCATGAACTGGACCGCGAACCAGTGGCGGTCGCCGCGGCTGGCGCTCTCGAACTTCTCGAAGGCCTCGAGGAAGAATTCGTGGCGCTTCTCCCAACCGAGCAGCCCCTCGAGCCCCATGCCGGCGAGGATCAGCCGGCGCGGCGACAGCCCTTTCGCGACGGCATGGACGCTGGTGCGCGAGCCGAGCGAGAAGCCGCCGAGGTCGAAGTCGGAAAGCCCCAGATGCGCGACCAGCTCGAGAAGGTCGCGCCCGAGGATCCCGGGCGGGTAGGCCGCCGGGTCATGCGGCTTGTCGCTTTCCCCATGCGCGCGAAGATCGGGCATGATCACCCGGAAACCCGCGGCGGCGAGCTTCTCGGCGTGGCCGAACTTCACCCAGTTGAGTTGCGCGTCCGAGAACAGGCCGTGGACGAGTATCACCGGCCGCCCCGCCCCGGTCTCGCGCCACGCGAGGGTGACGCCGTCCGAGGCGGTCCAGTGATGGGTGGTGATGGTCATGCGCCGCGCCCTTAGCCGCCTTGCCTGTGGGTGCGAAGCCTAACGGTTGACCGTCGCCATGCCTTGCGCGTGATAGCGGTCGCCCGCCGCCGCGCCGGGGGGCAGGATCTGGTCGAGGCGCTGCAGTTCCTCCCCGCTGAGGCGAATCTCGGTCGCGGCGATGTTCTGGTCGAGCCACTTGCGCCGCTTGGTGCCCGGGATGGGCACGATGTCGTCGCCCTGCGCGAGGACCCAGGCGAGCGCGAGCTGCGCGGTGCTGACACCCTTGTCGGCGGCAAGCTTCTCGAGCTCGCGCACCATCGCAATGTTGCGTTCGAAATTCTCGCCGGTGAAACGCGGGTGGAAACGGCGGTAGTCGTCGTCGGGAAAGTCCTCGGGCGCCTTGATCTCGCCGGTCAGGAAGCCACGGCCGAGCGGCGAATAAGCGACATAGCCGATGCCGAGTTCGCGCACGGTCGGGAGCACTTCGGCTTCGGCGTCGCGGCTCCACAGGCTGTATTCGGTCTGGAGCGCGGTGATGGGATGCGTGGCGTGCGCGCGGCGGATGGTCGCGGGCGCGGCTTCGCTGAGGCCGAGGTAACGGATCTTCCCCTCTTCCTTCAGCCGCGCCATGGCCCCGACGGTTTCCTCGATCGGCACGTTGGGGTCCACGCGGTGCTGGTAATAAAGGTCGATGGTCTCGACGCCCAGGCGCTTGAGGCTCGCCTCGCAGGCCGAGCGGACATAGTCGGGATCGCCGCGCACGCCGAGGAATTCGCCCTTCTCGCCGCGCACGTTGGCGAACTTGGTCGCGAGGAAGACCCGATCGCGGCGGTCGGCGATGGCGCGCCCGACCAGCTCCTCGTTCTTGAACGGCCCGTACATGTCGGCCGTGTCGAGGAAATTCACTCCCTGCTCGAGCGCATGATGGATGGTAGCGATGCTCTCGGCATCGTCGCCGGTGCCGTAGAATTCGCTCATCCCCATGCAGCCGAGGCCGATGGCGGAAACGGTCGGGCCATCACGGCCGAGGGTGCGGGTATGCATGGGTGTTTTCCTCCTGATCAGTCGGCGATGGCATGGGCCGGGGCGCTGCCGCCGCCCGGCTTGGCCTTGCGCAGCAGGAGCACCAACGGAATGGCGGCCAGAGTGACCCACATCATCAGATAAAAATCGTCGAGATAGGCGATGAAGAGGGCCTGCCGGGTGACCTCCGCATTGATCACCGCGAGCGCGACGTCCCCTTCCTGCCCGATCCGCTCGAGCAGCGTGGGGTCGAGCGTCGGGATCGTACTGGCGGTGACGTTGCTAGCGATGTCGGCATGCGCGACCTGAGTCATCCGGACGAGCTGCGAGCCGACGATGGCAATGCCGACCGACCCGCCGATGTTGCGCGACAGGTTGAGGAGCGAGGCGGCGGCGGTGCGCAGCTGCGGCGCAAGCGTCGCGAAGGCGAGGCTCTGCATCACCACGAAGATGAGCCCGATGCCGAGGCCCTGGACGACGCCAGACCAGATCACTGGGCCGCTCGGCTGGTCGATCGCGAAGCCGGTCATCATCCACAGGCTGGTCGCCATTAGTGCGATGCCCGCGACCACCAGCATGCGGCTGTCGAGCTTGCCGACGAGGCGCCCGGCGACCAGCATCGAGATGAGCGTGCCGACCCCGCGCGGCGCGGTCAGGATGCCCGACTGGAGCACCGAATAGCCGTAGAGGCGCTGAAGCAGCGGCGGCAGCAGCGCGAGGCCCGCGAGGAGCAGCACGCCGGTCACCGCCATGAACAGCAGCCCGGTCGCGAAATTGCGGTCGGCGAACATCGCCTTCTCGAAGATCGGCGCCTTGGCGGTCAGCGTATGGACCACGAACATCCAGAAGAAGGCGATGGCGAGGCCCATCTCGATCCAGATTTCCCAGCTCTGGAACCAGTCCTGGCTCTCGCCGCGGTCGAGGAACATCTGCAGTGCGCCAAGCGCCATGGCGATGAGCGCGAAGCCGACAAGATCGAACTTGCGGCTGTTGGTCGGGCTTTCGGGCATGGTCCGCCACAGCATGACGGTGGCGAGGATCCCGACCGGCAGGTTGACGATGAACACCCAGCGCCAGTCGAAGCTGTCGGTCAGCCAGCCGCCGAGCACCGGGCCCATGATCGGCCCGATCATGATCCCGCCGCCGAACAGCGCCATCGCCTGCGCGTGCTTGTTGGGCGGGTTGATGTCGAACATCGTCGCCTGCGCGAGCGGCACGAGGAACGCGCCGCTGACGCCCTGGAGGATGCGGAAGGCGACCATCTCGGGGAGCGAGGTGGCGATGGCGCAAAGCATCGAGGCGATGGTGAAGCCGATCACCGCGATCAGCAGCAGCTTGCGCCGGCCGATCCGCTCGGCGAGCCAGCCGGCGATCGGGATCGCGATGGCGCTGGCGACGATGTAGCTCGTCAGCACCCAGTTGATGCTCTCCTGGGTCGCGCCGAGGCTCGACTGCATGTGCGGCAGCGCGACGTTGGCGATCGTCGTGTCGAGGACCTGCATCAGCACCGCCAGCATCACCGCGACGGTGACGAGGAAGTGCCGGGTGGGGTCGAGCGGGGTGGCGGCTCTGGTCTGGTCCATGGCTAATACCCTTCGACTACGTGCGTCGCGCTCCGCTCAGGACGAACGACCGCTGTCTCGTTCGTGCTGAGCGAAGTCGAAGCACGCGGTCCTCGCCTCAGTCGCCCGTGTGCACGGTGACGGTGGCGCTGAGCCCCGCGATCATCGGGCGGGCGGGCTTGCCGTCGAAGCGGATGCGGACGGGAACGCGCTGCGACACCTTGACCCAGTTGCCGTTGGCATTCTGCGCCGGAAGGATCGCGAACTCGCTGCCGGTGCCCGCGCCGATGCTCTGGACGCGGCCGGTGAGCTTCAGCCCCGGATAGGCGTCGACTTCGATGTCGACCCGCTGGCCGGGCGCCATTTCAGCGAGATCCTTTTCCTTGAAATTGGCCTCGATCCACGCCTCGTTCGAGCTGACCAGGCTGAGCAGCCCGATGCCCGGCACCGCCTGCTGGCCCTTGAGCAGCCGGTCGGTGTTCGAGATGACGCCGGCGGCGGGGGCGCGGACGTCGGTACGGCTGAGGTTGAGCTGCGCGGCGGCGATGGCGGCGCGCGCGGCGGCCTCGCCCGGCTGCTCGCCCGACGGCGCGATCGCGGCCTGTGCATTGGCGGCCCGGGCGCGGGCGTCGGCGAGCGCGGTGCGGTCCTTTTCGACCTCGGCGAGCGCATTGTCGTAGCTGACCCGCGTGGTGAAGCCGCGCTGGAGCAGCTCCGCCTGCCGCGACAGGGCGCGCTGGTCGATCGTCAGCTGCGCCTGCGCGCCGGCGATGTCCGAGCTGGTGCCCTGCGCCTGCGTCACCACCTGCCGAACCGAGAGCTGGGCCTGCGCGAGCTGGGCCTGCGCCTGCATCAGCGCGACGCGGTAGGGCTGCGGGTCGATGCGGAAAAGGAGCTGGCCGGCCTGGACACGCTGACCTTCCTTGACGAATACCTCGGCGATCGGCCCGCTGACCTGCGCGCCGACGCTGGTGATGTCCTGCTTCACCTGCGCATTGTCGGTCGAGACCTTGCCCTGCCCCGACAGCCACATGTAGCCGCCGCCGATCAGCAGCAGCAGCGGCACCAGCAGCATGATGGCGATCTTCTTCGCCTTGCCGGGCGACTTGGTGACGATCACTTCTTCGCCTGCGCCGAGTTCTTCGGGCGCGGTCGTCTCGTCGGCGGCCTTGATCTTGGTTTCCTGGTTCATGCCGAAGCCTTGGTCGTGCGGGGGGCGAAGCCGTTGACGTTGGCACGGACCTTGGCGAGCAAGGCCTGCGCATCACGGATCGCCTGAGGGTTCAGGTTTTCGAAGATTTCGGAGTGAAACTCTTCGGCGAGGTTATGGAGCCGCGCGATCAGCGGACCTGCACTTTCGCACAGGTAGAGCTGCCAGGCGCGGCGGTCGCTCGGATCGCGGCGGCGCTCGACGAGGCCACCTTCCTCGAGCTTGTCGATGATCCGGCAGAGCGTGATCGGCTCGATGTCCATGCGGTCGGCAAGCTCGACCTGGCGCTGGCCGGGGGCGCGGTCGAGATGCGCCAGTACCCGCCACTGCGCCCGGTTGATCCCGAGCGCCGCTGCGCGGCGGTCGAACGCCCGGCGCAGCGTGTGCGCGGTTTCTCCGATGTCCCAAGCCAACTGTTCCATAGGTCGCCATATAGTAAGCATCCTTACTAATGCAATCGACATGGCCCCTGTTCCGCATGAACCCGCGCGGGCGTCGCCCGTTGGAGGGAAAAGCCAAGGAGGACAGGCATGGAAGACGAGCGGATCTGGGCGATGGAAGAGAAGCTCTGGCGCGGCGGCGACGAAGTTTACGAGCAGCTCGTCGACGAGAATGTCGTGATGGCGCTCCCCGCCGAGCCCTTCATCTTCTCGCGTGACGAAGCGAAGGCCGCGGTCGAAAAGACGCCTCGCTGGGACGACGTTCGCTTCTCCGAGCAGCGCGTGACCCGGCCCGAAGAAGGGCTGATCGTCATCGGTTACCGGGTCGAGGCGAGCCGCGGCGACGAGACCTATCGCTGCTTTGCGAGCTCCACGCTGATGCGCCGTGGGCACGAGGACTGGACCGTGGTCAGCCACAGCCAGGTCGTCCCGCCCAAGGCGATCGTCGAGGACGCCTGAGCGCCGATCATCCGCACACGCCCGACGGACGCTATTTCGTCGTCCGCGGGCGCCTGTGGCGGCTCAGCAATCCCGCGCTAGATCCCGAACGCCGCGAGCAACTGGTACGCGAACTGATGAACGCGCGAAGAAAGCGCGACCGGGTGGGCGTTGATACGGCGAAACGCGCGCTTGGCGAGCGTGGTCCTGTCTGGTGGACCGATGGGGCGAAGGACTGGAACCGGCACTTGGCGAAAAACACGCCTTATGCCGACTGGTGGGCGGCTCAGATGCCGCCGGGCACCACGAGATAGCCAGCGCTCTCCATGCTGGCCTGGAGGAGGTCGGCGACCGCCTGCGCCTGCGCCATTTCCTCGGAGCGAACCACGAAATTTGCCCCGACCCTGCCCTCGCGGAAGAAGGGATAGGAGCCGATGGCGATGCCTTCGTGCGCCCGCTCGGTTTCGCGCAGGAGGTCGGCGACCTCGCTTTCGGGGACCATGCCGCCGATCGTCACGCTGACCACCGGCCGGCCGCCCTCGAGCGTGCCGGTCAGCGCGTCGAGCATGCCCGCGGTGATGTGCGGCACGCCCGCGAGGATGAAGATGTTGCCGTGGCGAATCCCCGGCGCGCCCGAGACCTTGTTGACGATGAGCTCGGCGCCGTCGGGCACCCGCGCCATCCGCAGCCGCGCCTCGGTCAGCCCGCCGCGCGTTTCGTAATAGCGCTCCAGCGTCGCGCGCGCCTGGGGATGGACGACCACGCCCACGCCGAGCGCGGCGGCGATCGCATCGACCGTGATGTCGTCATGCGTCGGCCCGATCCCGCCGGTGGTGAAGAGATAATCGTTGGCCGCCCGAAGCGCGTTCACGGCGGCGACGATCTTCTCCTCGACGTCGGGCACGATCCTGACTTCGGCGAGGCGGATGCCCTGCACGTTGAGCCAGGTCGCGATCTGCGCGACATTCTTGTCCTGCGTCCGGCCCGACAGGATTTCGTCGCCAATGATGAGAAGAGCGGCGGTCCAGGTCTTGGTGTCGGGCATGGGCTCCGCGCTAGGCCCCTCGTCCGCACCCCGCAAGCTCACCCTGAGGCGAGGTCGACGGCGGCCCGTTCGAGCGTCCGGTCGCGGCCCGCGGCGAGGTCGGCGATGGTCGGGGCAACCGCGACATCGGGGATGATGCCCGCATCGGGCTCTCTCCCCATCGCGAAATAGCCGACCAGCGGCAGGTCGAACTCGAGCCCGCTCGCGGGCAGGCGGACGAAGAAGAAGCAGCCGCCGTTGATCCCGCGGCGATTGCCCCCGGTCGGCCGGCCATAGAGCTTGCCCCCACCGATCGCCCGGAAGTTGCGGGCGAACTGGAAGGTCGCCGAGCTGTTAACCGGGCTCGTCAGCACCGCGACCCCCACCGGAAGCCGCTTGTCCGCCGGTTCGACGCGAAGCGCATTCTCGCCCGCGGGACGGAGGAAGAAGCCGTCCGCGAGGGGCGTTGCGCGCTCGCCCAGCGTTCGGAAGCTGTCGTCCCACGTGTCGAGAAAGGGGTCGAGGCTCGCGGGCGTGCGACGGAAGCGCAGCCGCTGTTCGAGCGCGGGCGGGGTCCAGGGCCGGTCGATCAGGCGGGCGAGGATGAGATCGCCGCAATCCGCGCCGCCCTCATTGTCGCGCAGGTCAACGACGAGGCCCTTGGTGCCCCCGAGGCTGTCGAGCCGTGCGTCCAGCCAGCCCTTCCAGTCCCATTTCGAATTCCAGATCCCCCAGCCGGGCATGGTCAGCACGGCCACCCCGTCGGGCCGCATCGACCAGGTCCACAGCGGGTCGGCGTCCTTGACCTCTGGCGCGGTCATGCTTGCCTGCCGGGCGGCGAGGCCGATGGCGGGGAGTTCGACGTGACGCGCCTTTGCGTCGGGTTCCTCGACCTCGAGCCGGTGCACCCCGCCCCGCGGCGGCGACAGGAGGCCCTGAAAGACGTCGAAGGTCTCGATCCGGTCGTCGCCCCTCACCTCGAGCAGCGAGATGCGCTTGGCGTCATTGTGCCCGTCGGCGCGGACGAGCGGCATCAGCCGCGCACGCAGGGCCGCCGGCCGCTCGCCATTCAGCCGGTGGATGCGCGTCCCCGCCGCAAGGCCGCTGCCGCGACTCCCCACGACCACCATCTCGTCGCCGACCCACACGAAATGCACGGGCACGCGGGTCGGGCGGTCGAACAGCTCGGCCGCCACTTCCTTCTTCTGGTTGAAGAAATTGGGATAGCTGTGGCCGCACCGTATTTCGGCCAGCAGCGCGGCGAGCGCGAGAAATCGTGCTTGTTGATCGCCCGCCGCGACAAAGGCTTGTCCGAAGCGCGCGAGCTTTGCCTCGAACGCGGCGGGGCTCTGGTAGCGATAAAGGCCCGGGTGGAGCTTCAGCGCCTCGCGCAGGATCGCGACGTCGCCGGCAAGGTCGCGGGTCGTGGGGACGTCGGCCGCCCAGCTTCGCGCGCCCATCCCCGCCAGCAGCGCCGCACCGCCGGCCTGCAGAAAAGTCCTGCGCCGCATGCCTCCTCCTTCGACTTTTTCCGTCGCACACCCTAGATAGCAGACATGACCCAATATGTGACCGTCACCGCCGAGGACCGCAGCGAAGCGCGCAGCGGGATCATCAAGCTGCACGGACCCGACGGCTTCGAAGGCATGCGGGCCGCCGGCCGGCTCGCCGCCGAGATCCTCGACGGCGTGGCGCCGCTGGTCGCGCCCGGCGTGACCACGCAGGAAATCGACGATTACGTCTTCCGCCGCATGCGCGAGGCGGGCGCGGTCCCCGCGACGCTCGGCTATCGCGGCTACACCCACAGCTGCTGCATCTCGATCAATCACGTCGTCTGCCACGGCATCCCGAGCGAGCGCACGCTCAAGGACGGCGACATCGTCAACGTCGATGTCACCCCGATCCTCGACGGCTGGCACGGCGATTCGAGCCGCATGTACCTGGCCGGCGACGTCGGCGTGAAGGCGCGGCGGCTGGTCGACGTCACCTACGAATGCCTGATGATCGGGCTCGAGCAGGCCAAGCCCGGCAACCGCCTCGGCGACATTTCGGCGGCGATCCAGCGCCATGCCGAGAAGAACCGCTATTCGGTGGTGCGCGATTTCTGCGGCCATGGCCTCGGCCGGCTGTTCCACGACAGCCCCGAAGTCGTCCACGTCGGCCGTCCGGGGACCGGCCCCGAGCTCAAGCCCGGCATGTTCTTTACCGTCGAGCCGATGATCAACATCGGCCGCGCCGACTGCAAGATGCTCGACGACGGCTGGACCGCGGTCACCCGCGACCGCTCGCTCTCGGCGCAGTTCGAGCATTCGATCGGCATCACGGAAGACGGCTGCGAGATCTTCACGACCAGCCCGCTCGGCCTCCACCGCCCGCCTTACTGACCAGCGCTACCAGCCGGCGACGAGCTTTTTCGCCGCTGCCACGTCCTCGGGGAAATCGACCTCGCCCCATTCCTCGCCCGCGATGTCGAGGGTCCAGATGTCGCTCGACTGGGCGAGATGGTGGATGACGCGCAGGTACCAGATCTGCGTGCCCTCGGGGGTCTGCATCGCTTCCTCGATCGCGGCGCGGAAGCGGGTCGCGCCATCGCCGCGGAAAGCGAGCAGGCCGATGCTTTCGGCATTGACCCCGTCGCCGGGCGCGAGGCGCTTGCCGATCGCGCGGAGGCGGCCGCCTTCCTCGACCACCTTCATGTCGTCGGCGTCATAGCCCTCGGCCTTGCGGTCGATGGTGACGCAGATGCCCGGCCGATCGTTGGCGACGACCTTGGCCATGAGGGCACGGCTGACCATCGTGTCGCCGTTCCACACCAAAGTGTCGCCCGCGAGCGCCTCGCGCGCCATGTAGAGCGAGCCGGTATTGTCGGCGACCTTGTAGAAGGGATTGAACACGGTGCGGACGGCCGGCCCCTCCCCCGCCTGCCGGCGCCGTTCGAGCGCTTCCTCGATCCGGTCGGCGCGGAAGCCGGTGACCACCACCACCGCATCCACCCCGCAGGCGGCGAGCGTGTCGAGCTGGCGATCGAGCAGCGTCCGCCCGCCGAACTCGATCAGGCATTTGGGACGGTCCTGGGTGAGTCTGCCGAGCCTGGAGCCCTGGCCGGCGGACAAGATGATGGCCTGACGCATGATTTGCCGGTTGGCGGGGAATTGCGGCGGGAGCGTGACGTTGCTTAAGAGGGGTGCGAAGCGAGGCCGAGGAGAAAGCGCGCGTGAAGAAGGTCGAGGCGATCATCAAGCCGTTCAAGCTCGACGACGTGAAGGACGCGCTGCACGAGGTCGGGGTCAGCGGCATGACCGTGACCGAGGTCAAGGGCTTCGGCCGGCAGAAGGGCCACACCGAGCTCTATCGCGGCGCCGAATATGTCATCGACTTCCTGCCCAAGGTGAAGATCGAGGTGGTGGTCGAGGACGGCATGGCCGCGAACGTGGTCGAGGCCATCGCCAATGCCGCGCGCACCGGCCGGATCGGTGACGGCAAGATCTTCGTGTCGCCGATCGAGCAGGCGATCCGGATCCGAACCGGCGACCAGGGTCCGGACGCCGTCTAGCGGATGACCGCGCCCGACCCCCGCCTCGCCTCCATGTCGCCCGACGAGCTGCGCAGCCACATGCGCGCGCTCGGCTACAAGACGCAGAACGAGCTGGCGGCCGCGATCGGGGTCAGCCGCTCGGCGGTGTCCCTGTGGCTCGAGGGCAAGGTCGGCGTGCCGCGGCCCGTCGCCATGCTGCTGCGGATGTTGGTCGCGGCCCAGCGGCGGGCGTTCTGAAGCGCTAGCGCCAGAGCTGGAGCGCGCGGACCGCCTGCGGGAACTGGTGGTCGCTCTCGAGCCGGGCGAGCTGCCGGTCGACCAGTCGCCACCGGCGGCCGAGCCCGCCCTTTTTCCACACGTCGGCCTGCCACCAGCGGCCGTGCGCGTTCTGCCCGTCGATCACCCCCTCGAGCTCGACCTCGGCGGCGAAGATGCCGATCCCGTCGACCTCGCGCGAGTAGACCGACTGGCCGAAGCGGAAGCGCTCGATCCGCCAGCGCTCGCCCGCCGCTTCGAGCAGGCTCTTGCGGTCGAGCAGCACCGGCGCGGTCGCCCCCACCACCATCCGGAACTGCCGCGACAGCAAGGCGCGCACCGCCTTCTTGTCGCTCGCGGCCCAGGCCCGCATCAGTTGGTGTTCGAGGACCTCGATCTTCGCGTCGTTGCTTTTGCCCATGCCGGTCCCTTAGCGTCGTGCCGCTTTGAGGCAATCTGCGCGATCCATCCGGCGACTTGCGGCGGAGCGGCGGAACGGCGGCCCCGTACGGCTATTATGACGTGTATGGATGTTGCCGCCCTCCACCTCGAGCTTGCCGCGCTGCTGCCCGCGATCGGCGGCACGATCGGGGCGGTGTTGCTCCTCTATGTCCTTGTCACCACGCTCACGACCCTGTCGATCCCCGGCGTGCTGATCCCGGTCAGCGCGACGGGCGGCCTGCTGCTCGGCCCCCTCCCCGCGATCGCGGCAGTCGCGCTCGGCGCGGTGACGGGGAGCCTGCTTCTCTTTCTCCTCACCCGTCGGTTCGGGGCCGAGCGGCTGCGCCGGCGCTTCGGCCATCGCCTCGCTCCGCTCGAGAAACGAATGAAGTCCTATGGCCCGGCCGCGGTGGTCGCGCTGCGCGTCGCGGGCGCGCCCGGACCGCTGATCACCGCCGGCGCGGCGATGACGCACATGGGGGCTCCCGTCTTTCTCCTGGCGACGCTTGCCGGCCTTCTCCCGAGCGTCACCCTCGCCGCCTCCGGCGCGCAGGCGCTGCTCGGCTGACCCCAGCGCGGGGCTTGCGTGTGGCGCCAGCGCCGCTTCGTTCCCATACGTGAATATCTCACCGTGACTTGGGGTGGCCGGGTGCGGGAAAGGCTGGCCATCTCATCCGAATCTTCCAGCAAGGGTCTCCTCAACATGGCCGACAAGGTTAGCGCTTCCGACATCCTGAAACGCATCGAGAATGAGGAGATCGAGTGGGTCGATCTTCGATTTACCGACCCCAAGGGCAAGTGGCAGCACCTGACCATGGCCGCCGGCGCGATCGACGAGGACATGCTCGAGGACGGCTTCATGTTCGACGGCTCGTCGATCCATGGCTGGAAGGCGATCAACGAGAGCGACATGATCCTCAAGCCGGACCTCGGGGCGGTCTATGTCGATCCGTTCAGCGCGACCCCGATGATGATCGTCTGCTGCAACGTGGTCGAGCCGGCGACCGGCGAGCTCTACGCCCGCGACCCGCGCTCGTGCGCGACACGCGCCGAAGCCTATCTCAAGGAAAGCGGCGTCGCCGACACCGTCTACGTCGGCCCGGAAGCCGAATTCTTCATGTTCGACGACGTCCGCTTCGGCGACGATTATAACGGCAGCTACTACCACCTCGACGACATCGAGCTGCCGACCAACACCGGCCGCGAATATGAGGGCGGCAACCAGGCCCACCGGCCGCGCGCCAAGGGCGGCTATTTCCCCGTCGCCCCGGTCGACAGCGCCGTCGACATCCGCGCCGAGATGGTCTCGACCATGCTCGAGATGGGCCTGCCCTGCGACAAGCACCACCACGAGGTTGCCGCCGCGCAGCACGAGCTTGGCCTGACCTACGGCACGCTCGTCCAGACCGCTGACCGGATGCAGGTCTATAAGTACGTCGTCCACCAGGTCGCGCACGCCTACGGCAAGACCGCGACATTCATGCCCAAGCCGATCGCTCAAGATAATGGCTCGGGCATGCATACCCACTTCTCGCTGTGGAGCGGCGGCAAGCCGCTGTTCGCGGGCAATGGCTATGCCGGCCTCAGCGAGACCGCGCTCTACTTCATCGGTGGCGTCATCAAGCACGCCCGTGCGCTCAACGCCTTCACCAATCCGACGACCAACAGCTACAAGCGGCTGGTGCCGGGCTTCGAGGCGCCGGTGCTGCTGGCTTATTCGAGCCGCAACCGCTCCGCCTCATGCCGCATCCCCTACGGCACCGGCGAGAAGTCGAAGCGGGTCGAGTTCCGCTTCCCCGACGCCATGGCCAATCCTTATCTCGCTTATGCCGCGATCCTGATGGCCGGCCTCGACGGCGTCCAGAACCGGATCCACCCGGGCGAGGCAATGGACAAGAACCTCTATGACCTGCCTCCAGCCGAGCTGGTCGCGGTGCCGACCGTCTGCGGGAGCTTGCGCGAAGCGCTGACCAGCCTCGCCGCCGACAAGGACTTCCTCCTCAAGGGCGACGTCTTCTCGGCCGACCAGATCGACGCCTACATCGAGCTGAAGTGGGAAGAGGTCATGCGCTGGGAAACGACCCCCAGCCCGGTCGAATTCGACATGTACTACAGCTGGTAAGCACCAGCCGTTCGCACCGTCACCCCGCCTCGGATTCCTCGCCGGGGATCGGGGTGGCGGTGTCGAGCGCCTCGCGGACATAGAGGCGCTTGATCAGCACGTAAGCGACGACGGTCAGCGGCGCCGCGAACACGATTCCCAGGGGCCCGAACAGCCCGCCGAACGCCAGCAGCGAGAACAGCAGCACCGCGCCGGGAAGCTCGACCGCCCAGGACTGGATCATCGGCTGCAGCGCATAGCCCTCGATGTGCTGGATCGCCACGTAGAGCAGCAGCGTCCACAGCGCCATCTGCGGGTCGATCGCCAGCGCGATTAGGATCGCGGGCGCGGCCGCGATGATCGGCCCGGCAAAGGGAATGAACTCGAGCAGGCCGGCGAGGAGGCCAAGCGCGAAGGCCGAGGGGACGCCCAAGAGCCACAGGCCAAGCCCCGTCAGCACGCCGATGATCAGCATCGCGAGCAGCTGCGCCTTGAGCCACAACCGCAGCGCGCGCCCGCTGTCCTCCATCGCCTCGCCCGCAAGCGCGCGGCTCGCGGGGGGCACGAGCTTCAGCAATCCCGTGCCGTAGAAGGAGGGGCTGGCGGCGATGAAGATGCCGCCGACGACAATCAGCAAGGTGTCGGCAAGGCCATTGCCAAGCGACATGGCGAACTTGCCGAGATTGGCGGTGAGGTCGCCGAAGACGCCGCCGCCCCCGCTCGCGCCGGGCTTGGGCAGCGAGACGCCGAGGCCGGCCAGTCGCTCCTGGAGCGAGGTCCAGGCCTTGGGCACCGCATCGCGCAGCGTCTCGGCCTGCGAGACCAGCTGCGCGCCGAACAGGAACCCGCCCGCGACTACGATCCCGATCACGGTCAGCACCGCAAGTGCGAGCGCAATCCCCTGCGGAAGCCCGAGCTTCTGGAACTGCCCGGCAAGCGAACGGAACAATGCCGCGATGACCACCGCGCCGAACACCATCAGCAGCACGTCGCGCAGCATCCACAGCAAGGCGGTGAGCGCGATCAGACCGATGACGATCAGGGTGCGGCGAATGAAAGGACCGTCGTCGCGGGCCTGGTCGGGACTGTTCATGACGGAGGAACAACGGTCGGCAGCCGCTGTTCCCCCGATGCTTCGATCAGGCCGTCCCCGGCTCGTTCATCTTGCGCCCCTGCTCGGCGAGCGTGCTCTCGGGAAGGACCCCGGAGGCGAGCACCTGCGCCTTGTTCATGAGGCCGTGGACGACCGCATGCTCGCCCTTCTTCATCGCCTCCCAGCCGGTCTTGGCGACATCGGCGGGGTCGGCCTTCTTCGACGCGCCGACCTTGGTGTCCTCCATGTCGGCGCGGGCGAAAAATTCGGTCTCGGTCGCGCCGGGCTTGAGGCAGGTGACCGTCACGCCCGTGTCCTTGAGCTCGTTGCCGAGCGCGGCGGCGAAGCTGTCCACGAACGCCTTGGAGGCGTGATATACCGCCTGGAAGGCCGCCGGCACATGCCCCGCGATCGACCCGGTGATGAGGATCCTGCCCTCGCCGCGCGCCGCCATCTTCTTCGCGATGGGCTGCAGCAGCAGCAACGTGCCGGTGATGTTGGTGTCGATCACGTGCCGCCACTCGGTGACGCTCTGTTCGAGGAAGCCGTGGCCGAGGCCGTGCCCGGCGTTCGCCACCAGCACGTCGACCTCGCGGTCACCGATCTGCGCAAGGAGCTGCTTCACCCCCTGCTCGGTCGCCAGGTCGGCCTCGATCGAATCCACTTCGCCGTCGAGCCCCGCGCCCGCGTCCACCATCGGCGTGTCCGAGGCGACGATGAGATCGTAGCCGTCGGCCGACGCCAACCGCGCGATTTCGAGGCCGATCCCCGACGATGCGCCGGTGATCACTGCAAGTTTGTTCGCCATATCAAATACTCCTGGCTCAAACCGGCTCGACGGCACGAGCCGCCGATGCCTTGGACGCGGCCTTTTCGAGACCCGGCTTCAGGATGATCTTGGTGTAGGCATCCTGCTCGTCGTGCCAGTGCCGATACATTTCCGGCCCGCGCTCGAGCGATTCGCGGTGCGAGATCATGAAGGTCGTATCGAGCTCTTCGTTGCCGATCATCTCGAGCAGCTTCTTGGTATATTTCTGGACGTGGGTCTGGCCGGACTTCACCGTCAGCCCCTTCTCCATCAGCTGGCCGAGCGGAAACTTGTCCGCGAAGCCGCCATAGACGCCCGGGATCGAGACACGCCCGCCCTTGCGGCAGGCGATGATTGCCTGGCGCAGCGCATGCGGGCGCTCGGTGCCGAGGAACAGATGCGCCTTGGCGGTGTCGGCGAGGTTGTCGATCGCCAGCCCATGGCTCTCCATTCCGACGCAATCGATCACCGCGTCGGGACCGATCCCGCCGGTCATCTCCTTCAGCGCCTCGAGCACCTCGACCTCGCGATAGTCGAGAATGTCGGCGCCCATATTCTTGGCGAGCGCCAGGCGCGAGGGATAATGGTCGATCGCGATCACGCGGTGCGCGCCGAGCTTGAACGCGCTCTGGATCGCGAACAGCCCGACCGGGCCGCAGCCCCAGACCGCGACCGTGTCACCGTCCTCGATGTCGGCATTCTCAGCCGCCTGCCAGCCGGTCGGCAGGATGTCGGACAGGAACAGCACCTTGTCGTCCTCAAGCCCGTCGGGAATGACGATCGGGCCGACGTCGCTGAACGGCACGCGCAGAAATTCGGCCTGGCCCCCGGCGTAGCCGCCGGTGAGATGCGCATAACCGAAGGCCGCGCCCATGGCGTGACCCATCAAAGTTTCGGACGCGTCGCTGGTCTCGGCCGGATTGCTGTTGTCGCAGGCGCTATACTGCATCTTGCTGCAGAAGAAGCACTGGCCGCAACTGATGGTGAAGGGGACCACCACGCGCTGCCCCTTCTTGAGCGTGCTCTTGGGGCCGACCTCGACGACCTCGCCCATGTTCTCGTGGCCGAGGATGTCGCCCGCGCGCATGCCGGGGATGTAGCCGTCGTAGAGGTGGAGGTCCGAGCCGCAGATGGCGGTCGAGGTGATCTTGATGATGCAATCGCGCGGATTGACGATCTCGGGGTCGGGAACGCTGTCGACGCGGACGTCGTGGCGCCCATGCCAGGTCACTGCACGCATGGGGGTATCTCCTAGATCCGGGCTTCGGTGGGGCTCTCGCCCTTGCGGGCCGAGGGCGAAGCGTTGACCGGCACTTCGCCGGTTTCCATCAGTTGCTTGAAGCGCTTGAGGTCGCGGCGGGCCTGCACGTTGGGCTCGCGCTGCATGACCTTCGCGACGAGGCGCCCGAGGGTACCAGCAGGCGGGGTGTATCGGATCAGCAGCCGGACATAGGTCCCGCGGCCCGGCGGCGCGTCGGCGAATTCGACGCGGCCCTCGGTCTCGATCTGGCTTTCGGGCTCGCTGACCCAGGCGATCGTCTTGCCGGGGACCTCCTCGGTGATCCGGGTGAGAAGCTTGACCGCCGCGCCGCCCGGCGCCTCGATCGTCCATTCGGAGCGCTTGTCGTCGAGCTTCCGCACGGTCCGGACATTGTCCATGAACTCGGGAAAGCGCTCGAACGCGCGCCACACGGCGTAAAGCTCGGCGGCGGGCTTGCCGACGGTCACCGTCTGCCCGACGAGCGCGCGGCCCTGTTCCTGGTTCTGCGCATTCCTGAGCGCGCGCCCGCGAAGCACGTGATCGGGCGCATCGCTGATCTTCGGCCCGGTCCACTCCTCGTCCTCGTTTCGCGCCTTGGCGAAGAGGAAGGCGGCCGCTCCCGCGGTGGCGAGCCCCAGCCCGACCCCGATCAGGGTCGCGTTGCTGGTGCCTTTTCGGTCGGCGTCGCGAACGGCGCGCTTGTTGCGACGCGTGACCTCCTTGGCCACCTCGTCATGCTTGTCGGTGTCGTGGGCCACTATGTCCTCCTGTCCCGCGCGGCCAACGGGCGGGTCGGAGGGGCGTTCCTGTTGTTACGCCTCCAGCGCGGGCCAGCCTTCGAGGATGGCGACGAAGCGGCTCAGCCAGGCGTTGGTCTGATGTCCGTCGATGACGCGATGGTCGATGGTCAGCGTGACGTAGGCCATCGGCCGGATGGCGATGACGTCGCTCCCGTCCGCATCGAGCACGACCACGCGCTTCTGCAGCTTGCCGATGCCGAGGATCGCTGCCTGGCCGGCGTGGAGGATGATCGGCGCGGCGAGGAGCGAACCCGAGACGCCGTGGTTCGAGATGGTGAAGGTCCCACCCGCGACGTCGGCGCGCTCGAGCTTGCCCGCCCGCGCCTTGGCGGTGAGCGCATCGAGGCGCTGCCCGATCTCCTCGAGGCTGAGGCCGCCGCAATCGCGGACCACGGGCACCACCAGCCCCTTGTCGCCCAATGCGGTGCCGACGCCGATATCGACGCTCTGGCCGAGCACGATCCGGTCCTCGGCCCACTTGCCGTTGACCGCCGGCGCGACCGCCATCGCCTCGGCCGCGGCCTTGAGGAAATAAGCGGTGTAGCTGAGCTTGGTGCCGCGCGCGGCGAGCGCCTTCTTGTGCGCGGTGATCGCGGTGAAGTCGGCTTCGAACAGCGCGGTGACATGCGGCGCGTCCGTGACGGCCTTGACCATGTTCTCGGCAATCGCCCGGCGCATCCGGTCGTGCGGGATGTCGGCCCAATTGGCCTCGGCCACGCGCGGCTGGGCGATCGACTTGGCCCCGGCATCGACATGGCTGACCGTCGCACCCGCGACCGCTCGATCGACGTCCTCGCGGGTGATCCGCCCGTTGCGCCCGGTCCCCGTGAGGCGGGCGGGGTCGATGTCGTGCTGCATGAGCGCACGGCGAACCGAGGGGGAAAGCCGGGCCTCGATGTTGCTTCCAGGCTCGTTCTTGCTGGGTGAAGTCGAAGCACGCTCGGTCGACGGCTCTTTGACCACGCCATCCGCGCTCCGTTCAGCACCAACGGGAGCGGAGAAATTCGCCTCCGCATCGATCCGCCCGAGCAATGCCCCCGGCATCGCCTCGGCATCGGTGTCGAGCAGGATTTCCGCCAGCACGCCGGCCGCCGGCGCGGGGACTTCCTGCGTCACCTTGTCGGTCTCGAGTTCGACCAGCGGATCGTTGAGCGCGACCATGTCGCCCGGCTGCTTGAGCCAGGCACGGACGACGGCCTTGGTGCCTTCCTGTTCGTCGGGAACGCGAACGTCGATCATCGCTTGGCCTTGCTCCCGATGCTGTTGATCGCCGCCATCATCGCCCCGAAGGCGAGCAGGCCGACGAGTTCCATCGTGCTCAGGCCAAGCACCGCGCCAACTGCACAGGCGACGAAGGTGAGGGCGAGGGTCGCCGCGGCGGCGTGACGGCGGAACAGGTCGATCACCTCAGAACCCCACCAGCCGGTCGATCTCGGCCCTGATCCGCGCGACGCTCGGCACCGCGGCCTCGAGCAACGCCGGGTGATGCGGCGAGGGAATGTCGGGCATGGTCACGCGCGCGACCGGCGCGTCGAGGTCGAGGAAGGCCTCGTCCGCGACCACCGCGGCAATCTCGGCGCCGAAACCTGCGGTGCGGAGGTCCTCGTGGACGATGAGGCATCGCCGGGTGCGCGACACGCTCTTCAGCACCATTTCGCGGTCCCACGGCTGGAGGGTTCGCAGGTCGATGACGTCGGCGCTGACGCCCTCGGCCGCCGCCTCGCAGCGCGGCACCATCGCGCCCCAGGTGACGATCGTGATCTTGTCGCCTTCGCGGGTCTTCTTCGCCCGGCCGAACGGCAGGACATAGCCCTCACCCGGCCACGGCCGCCGCGCCCAGCTGTCGTCGAGCATGGCGCGATGCTCGAAGAAGAGCACCGGGTCGTGGCTTCGCAGCGCCATGCGAAGCAGCCCGACCGCATCCTCGGCATTGCTCGGCACCGCGACCTTCCAGCCGGGATTGTGGACGAACTGCACCTCGTTGGTCTGGCTGTGCCAGGGATCGCCGCACTTGAAGAAGCCTCCGGGCACCCGCAGCACCATCGGCGGGGCGAAGCGGTTGGCGGTCCGCCAGCGCATCGTGCCCGCGTCGTTGATTTGCTCGGTCGCCGGCTCGGCATATTTACGGAACTGGATTTCGGGAACTGGCAGCAACCCGGCGAGCGCCATGCCGACCGCGCGCCCGACGATGCCTTCCTCGTTCAAGCTCGTGTCGAAGACGCGGCCGTGGCCGTACTTCTCCTGCAGGCCGAGCGTCACCGCATGAACGCCGCCCTTGGGCCCGACGTCCTCGCCGAAGACGGCCATCTTCGGATTGGCCTCGAGCTCCTGGTCGAGCACGCGGCGGATGGCGGTCACCATGTTGATCCGCTGGCCCTCGGGACGCGGCTCCTCGTGCGTGCCCTCGAGGCTCAGCCCGGCGCGGCCACCGACCTCGGCATGCGTGCCCGAGAAGAAGACATCGTTCGCCACATCCTCGACCGGGAGCACCGGGCGCGCCTCGGCCTCGGCACGGGCCTGGCCGACGTCCCAAGCGACCGACTGCGCGAGTTCGCCCCAGCGCTGCTCGCCGATCTGCAGCGCCGCGCAATGCGCCTTCAGCTTGGGCAGCGGATCGCGGGCCCATTCGGCGGCGATCTCGCTTTCGCTCTTGTAGGTCTGCGTGTCCTGGTAGCTGTGGCCTTCGAGCCGCGGCACGGTCAGCCGCAGCAGCGCCGGCCCCTGCCCGCTCCGAACATGCGTCACCGCCGAATCGACCAGGCGAGCGGCCTCGACCGGATCGGTGCCGTCGCCGTTGAAGATCGTCAGGCCCTTGAAGGAGCCGAGGTTGGCGGCGATGTCCTGCCCAGGCGTCTGGTAGGTCGACGGCACCGAAATGCCGTAGCCATTGTCCTCGACGTAGAAGAGCAAGGGTAGCTTCTGCGTCGTCGCGATCGTCAGCGCCGACCAGAAGCCCCCGGTCGCGCAGCTCGCGTCGCCGCCGAGCACCAGCGCGATGTTGCCGCGGGCTTCTTCCTTCAGCACCTCGGCCTTGTACTTGATCGCCTGCGCCCAGCCGGCCGCAGGCGTATATTGCGCCCCGACCCCGCCGCACATCGGCAAGGCATGGGCGCCGCCCGGATTGGGATAATTGAACACGACGCCGATATCGCGTCCGCCCGAATAGCCGCCCGAGCGCCCCATGCCGCTCCCGAGCGCGTCGGCGAGTGGCACACCCAGCGCCAGCAGCAGCGGGCGCGAACGGTAATAGCCGCAGGCCGCGTCGCCGTCCTTGAGGTGCAGTCCGAGCAGCACCTGCGCCATGTCATGCCCGCGCGCGCTAAACTGGTAGAGGACCTGCTTGGCCGGAACGAGTTCCTCTTCCTCCAGCCGGTCGAGCTCGCGGCTGGTCAGGACCAGCCGGGCAACTTCTTCCCAGTCGGTCGCGACCGTAAAGTCAGGGTCCTTTTCAGCCATTCATCGCCTCGACGATCGCCGCGCAGAAGCGATCGAGGCCGTTGTCGGCGATGCCGACGAGGTTCGCGCGAGCATTGTCGGTCATGTAGATGGAATGGTCGCTGCGCAGCTTCTTCACCTGCTCGACCGACAGCGGGAGCATCGAGAACATGCCCTGCTGTTCGGCGATATAGGCGAGGCGCGGATCGGCACCGGCGATCTTCTCGCGCACCATGCGGATCCGGCCGTGCATGGCCTCGAGCTCCGCGTGCCATTCAGCGCGAAGGTCGGGCTCGTCGAGCACGATCCGGACGCAGGCCGCGCCATGGTCGGGCGGCATCGACCAGGCTTCGCGCGCGATCTGGAGGATGTGGGTGAGCGAGAAGCGCGCGAGGTCGGCGCTTGGCGCTTTCACGAACAGGCAGCCGACGCGATCGCGATAGACAGCGAAATTCTTGTCGCAGCTTTGCGTGATCAGCACTTCGTCGCAGGCTTCGAGCATCAGCTCGACCCCGAAGCGGTCGGCCTCGAGCCCGCGCCCGAAGCCTTGGTAGGCGAAGTCGATGAGCGGGATGAGCCCGCGCTCGCTCACGACCCGCACGACCTCGCGCCACTGGTCCTCGCTGAGGTCCGCGCCGGTCGGATTGTGGCAGCAGGCATGGAGCAGCGCGACATCGCCCGGCCGCGCCCCCTCAAGCGCCGCGATCATCGCGCCGAAGTCGATCGCCCTCGCGACCGGATCATAGTGCCGATATTCGGCGATCTCGAGCCGCGCGCCGCGCGTCATCGGCGGGTGGTTGAGCCAGGTCGGCGTCCCCATGAAGACGCGCGCCTCGGGATTGGCGGCGGCGATCAGCCGAAGCGCGAGGAACAGCGCCCCGCAACCGCCCGGCGTCTGCAGGCCAACGATCCGGTCGTCATCCGCATGGGCGCCCAGCACGATCGGGCGAAGCAGGTCGGCGAAGCGCTTGTCGCCGACGCCGCCGAGATAGGACTTGGTCTCCTGGGACGCGTGCAGGCCTTCCTCGGCCTTGCGCACCGCCGCCATGATCGGGGTCCGCCCCTCGCCGTCTCGATACACGCCCACCCCGACGTCGATCTTGTCGGGCCGGGTGTCGGCATTGGCCATGGCGATCAGCGCCAGCAGCGAATCGCTGACGAGTGGGGGCAGATCGGCAAGGCCGCGGCGCTTGGCTTCGGTCAGCATGGGGATGCGACTAGCGCGTTCAGGCGTCGTAATCCACCGCCACGCCTTCGCCCTTGGGCACGGACTGGCAGGTGAGCACGTAGCCGGCCGCAATCTCCTCGTCGGAGAGGCCGTAGCGCGCCGCCATCGACACTTCGCCGGCGGTCACCCGCGCCCGGCAGGTCGCGCAGACGCCCGCCTTGCAGGCGAAGGGCGCGGGCAGCCCCGAGGCGCGGGCGCTGTCGAGGATGTTGGTCCCGTCGAACGCGATCCGACGCGTGCGCCCGTCGATGGTCACGCTCATCTGCTGACCAGACGCGGCCTGCTGGAGTTCGGCCATTTCGGCGGCGAGCGCGGCGCTCGGGCGGCCGGCCGTGAAGCGCTCGATGTGGACTCGCTCGGGCGCGGCGCCCGCGGCCAGCAGCGCGGCTTCGGCCGCGTCCATCATCGGGCCGGGGCCGCAGATGAAGAAAGCGTCGACCGCGGCCACGTCGGGCACGAAGGCGTCGATCACCTCCGCGCAGGTCTCGCGGTCGAGCATGCCGTTCAGCAACTCGACGTCGCCGTCCTCGTCGCTCAGCAGGTGGAACAGCTCGAACCGGCCGAGATAGCGGTCCTTCAGCTCCGCCAGCGCATCGAGGAAGATGACGCTCGACGCGTCGCGATTGCCGTAAAAGAGCGTGAAGCGGCTGTCCGGCTCTTCGAGGAGCGCAGTGCGCGCGAGGCTCATGATCGGCGTGATCCCCGACCCGCCGGCAAAGGCGACGTAACGGCGACTGGCCGCGGCATCGAAGTGCGTGGTGAAGCTGCCGTGCGGCGGCATGACGTCGAGCCGGTCGCCGGCCTTCAGTTCACGCGCCACCCAGTTGGAGAAAGCGCCGCCCGCGATCTGCTTCACCGTCACCTTAAGCGCCTCGTCGGCGGGCGCGGTGCAGAGCGAATAATTGCGCCGCACCTCTTCGCCATTGATCTCGGCCCGAAGCGTCAGGTGCTGGCCGGCGCGATAGCGGAACACGGGCCCGAGTTCGGGCGGCACGTGGAAGCGGATCGAGCGCGCCTCGGCGGTCTCCTCGACGATCTCAGCGACCTCGAGGGCATGGAAATGCTTTTCCGACATTATTGAACCATCTCGTTCGTGCTGAGCGAAGTCGAAGCACCGTGGCGCAAGCGCCCTTCGACTTCGCTCAGGACGAACGAAACCGTAGCCTTCACCACTTCGCGTCCGGGTATGTGCGCGGCAGATATTGCATGATCGCGAGCAGGTGCCCGAGATGCTCGCTGTGGTGCCCGCGCCGCCCGCCAAGGATGGCCCGGCTGTCCGCCGGGACGGGCAAGGTCGCCTCGGTCAGCACGGCGGCGATGGCCGAGCGATAGTCGGCCTCGAAGCCGCGCGGATCGACCGCGATTCCGGCCGCAATTCCCAATTCCAGCTCCTCGTCGACCTCGAACAATTCGGGCACGAAGCGCCAGCACCAATCGAGCGCGTCGATGGTGCGTGCGCGGCTTTCCTCGGTGCCGTCGCCGAGCCGGATCACCCAGTCGGCGGCCAGCTCGCGGTGATAGGCGAGTTCCTTGACGCCCTTGGCCGCGATTCCCGCGATCGCCGCGTCGCGGCTCGCCGTCAGCCGCTCGAACAGCATGTGCTGGAAGGTCGCGAACAGGAGATGCCGGACCATGGTGCGCGCAAAGTCGCCATTGGGCTGCTCGACCAGCAGGCAATTGCGGAAGTCGAGCACGTCGCGCTTGAACGCCAGCGTGTCGGCGTCGCCCGCTTGCGCCAGGAACAGGGTCGCCTGGCCGACGAGGTCGAGCGCCATGTTGGCGAGGCTGAGATCGACCTCGACCGACGGGGCGTGCCCGGTCCACTCGCTGAGGCGCTGGCCGAGGATCAGCGCATCGTCGCCGAGCCGCAGGCAATAGCCCGCACGGATCGGATCGTGCGCATCGGACGGCGCGTCGAAGGCACCGGTGGGAACGAGGCGGGCAGCGACGGCCTCGTCCTCGGGACGGATCGGCGGAAGGCTCGGCATCAGATGTGCTTCACCTCGTCGGGGATCTCGTAGAAGGTCGGGTGGCGATAAACCTTGTCAGCCGCCGGTTCGAACAGTTCGCCGGCCTGCGCGGGATCGCTGGCGACGATGTCGCTCGACTTCACTACCCACAGGCTGACGCCTTCCTGGCGACGGGTGTAGGTGTCGCGGGCGTGGCGCAGCGCCATTTCGGCGTCAGGCGCGTGCACGCTTCCGAAGTGACGGTGCGCGAGCCCGCCCTTGGTGCGAACGAAAACTTCCCAAAGCGGCCAGTCCGACATGCATTCCTCCGTCGCGTGGGGCCTTCGCCGTGACGACGGATTACGTCAAGCCGCGGCCTTGGCGGCCCGCTTTTTCGCCTCGTGCGCCTGCGCCGCCTCGCGGACCCAGGCATTCTTCTCCCACGCCTCGCGGCGCGCGGTGATCCGCTCCCTCGCGACCGGGCCCTCGCCCTTCACGACCGCATAGAATTCGGCCCAGTCGATCGAGCCGAAGTCGTAGCCGCCCTTGTCCTCGTTCCACTTGAGGTCGGCGTCGGGAACGGTGAGACCGATGAACTCGGCCTGCGGCACGGTGATGTCGACGAACTTCTGGCGGAGCTCGTCATTGGTCTCGCGCTTGATCCGCCAGCGCATCGACTGCGCGGTGTTGGGCGAATTGTCGTCGGGCGGACCGAACATCATCAGGCTCGGCCACCACCAGCGGTTGAAGGCGTCCTGCATCATCCGCTTCTGCTCGGGCGTGCCGCGCATCAGCTCCATGCAGATCTCATAGCCCTGGCGCTGGTGGAAACTTTCTTCCTTGCACACCCGGACCATCGCGCGGGCATAGGGGCCGTAGCTGGTGCGCTGGAGCGGCACCTGGTTCATGATCGCCGCGCCGTCGACCAGCCAGCCAATCGCGCCGATGTCGGCCCAGGTCAGCGTCGGATAGTTGAAGATCGTCGAATACTTGGCCTTCCCCGAGTGGAGCGCCTCGATCATCTCCTCGCGGCTCGTGCCCAGCGTCTCGGCGGCGCAATAGAGGTAGAGGCCGTGCCCCGCCTCGTCTTGCACCTTGGCGAGGAGGATCGCCTTCCGCCGAAGCGAGGGTGCACGCGTGATCCAGTTGCCCTCGGGCAGCATGCCGACGATCTCGCTGTGCGCATGCTGGCTGATCTGCCGGGTCAGCGTCTTGCGATAGGCTTCGGGCATCCAGTCCTTGGGCTCGATGAACTCGTCCGCCGCGACCCGCGCCTCGAAGGCGGCGAGAAGCTCGGGGTCTTCGCGGGGGCCGATCGGCTGCACGGTGGCGCCGGGCTTGGAGAGATCGGTCGTGTACATGGACCCCAGATAGCGATTGCAAGGCCTTGGTTCCAGACGGTCCTTTCGCCTAGAGCGCGCCGGTGCCCCTCCCCCGCGCCCGTGTCGTCACCCTCAATGCCGCGCTCGGTCCGCTCGACTATCGCGTGCCCGATGGCATGGCGGTCGAGCCGGGCAGCGTGGTGGTCGCGCCGCTGGGACCCCGCCAGCTGATCGGAGTCGCGTGGGAGGCCGAGCGGCTGCCGAGCGAGGAAGTCGGCGACAATCGCCTGCGCCCGCTCGCCGGCCTCCTCGACGTCCGTCCGATCCCCGCCGCGCTCCGCCGGCTGTGCGAGTGGACGGCGGATTATTATCTCGCGCCGCTCGCATCGGTGCTGCGGATGGTGCTGCCGAGTTCCTCGGCACTCGAGGGCGCGCGCCAACTGACCGAATATCGCCCGACCGGTGCGATCCCCGCCCGCCTCACCCCGCAGCGCTCCCAGGCGCTCGAGCGGATCGAAGGCCGGCAGGGCACGATCCGCGAGCTTGCCGACCATGCTGGGGTCAGCGACACCGTGCTTCGCGGGCTGGTCAACGCCGGCGCGCTCGAGCGGGTGCAGGTCGAAGCAGACCAGCCCCTTCCCCTCCCTGATCCCGACTTCGCCCCGCCGACCTTGAGCCCCGGCCAGGCCGAGGCCGCCGCCAGCCTGACCGCCGCGATCGGCGGCGGGTTCGATCCGGTGCTGCTCGACGGCATCACCGGTTCGGGCAAGACAGAAGTCTATTTCGAGGCGGTGGCGGAAGCGCTGCGGCAGGACCGGCAGGTGCTGGTCCTCCTCCCCGAGATCGCGCTTACCGAACCCTTCCTCAAGCGCTTCGCCGCCCGTTTCGGCTGCGCGCCGGTCGCCTGGCACTCGGACCTCCGCTCCTCGCAGCGCCGACGTGCCTGGCGGGGCATTGCCAGCGGCGAGGCGAAGGTGGTGGTAGGCGCCCGCTCGGCGCTGTTCCTCCCCTATGCCGACCTCGGGCTGATCGTCGTCGACGAGGCGCACGAGCCGAGCTTCAAGCAGGAGGAAGGCGTCCAGTATCACGCCCGCGACGTCGCGGTGATGCGCGCCAAGTTCGAGGAGATCCCGGTGATCCTCTCCTCGGCGACGCCCGCGATCGAGACCCGCCACATGGTCGAGAGCGGCCGTTACCGCGAGCTCCTCCTGCGTGAGCGCCATGCCGGTGCCGAGCTGCCCGCGCTCGCCGCGCTGAACCTCACTGCCGACCCGCCGCCGCGCGGCCGCTGGCTCGCACCGCAGCTCGTCGCCGAGCTCGAAGCCAACCTCGCGGCGGGCGAGCAGAGCCTCCTGTTCCTCAACCGTCGCGGCTTCGCCCCGCTGACCTTGTGCCGGACCTGCGGGCACCGCTTCCAGTGCCCCAATTGCACCGCCTGGATGGTCGAGCACCGCCTGATGCGCCGCCTCGCCTGCCACCATTGCGGCCACGTCATGCCCCCGCCCGAGGCCTGCCCCGACTGCGGCGACAAGGACAGCCTCGTCGCCTGCGGCCCCGGGGTCGAGCGAATCGCCGACGAGGTGCAGGCGCTGTTCCCCGACGCGCGCACCGCGGTGGTCACCTCCGACACCATCTGGTCGCCCGCCCGCGCCGCCGACTTCGTCGCGCAGATGGAAGCGGGCGAGATCGACATCGTGGTCGGGACCCAGCTCGTCACCAAGGGCTATCACTTCCCCAACCTGACCCTCGTCGGTGTGGTCGATGCCGACCTTGGGCTGTCGGGCGGGGACCTTCGCGCCGCCGAGCGGACCTTCCAGCAGATCCAGCAGGTCGCCGGCCGCGCCGGTCGCGGCGACAAGCCCGGCCGCGTCTTCGTCCAGACCCACCAGCCCGATGCGCCGGTCATCGCCGCCCTCACCAGCGGCGACACCGAGGCCTTTGTCGCGGCCGAGACCGAGGCCCGCCAGGAGGCCGGCATGCCCCCTTTCGGCCGGCTCGCCGCGATCGTCGTCAGCGCGGAGGAGCGCGAGGAGGCCGAGAGCGTCGCCAGGCGAATCGGTCGCCACGCGCCGCAGGTCGACGGGATGGAAGTCTATGGCCCCGCCCCCGCCCCGCTCGCCATGCTGCGCGGTCGCCACCGCTACCGCCTGCTCGTCCACGCCCGGCGAAGCCTCGACGTCCAGCAGGTGTTGCGCGAGTGGCTCGGTGCGGTCGAATGGTCGGCCAAGGTGCGCGTGGCAGTTGACGTGGACCCCTATTCTTTCCTTTAACTTGCGGGAGTTGCTTAGGGGGTAATGAAATGAAGAGCCTGCGCCGTGCGTTCCTGGGTCTGCTCATGCTGGGCGGAGCCGCCGCCCCCGCCGTCGCCGGCTGGAGCGAGGCACGGACCAAGCATTTCATCATCTACTCCGAACAGCGCCCCGACGACCTCAAGGCCTATGCCGAGCGGCTCGAGCGCTTCGACGCGATCGTCCGCTTCATGCGCAAGATGGACGATCCCGCGCTGACCGACGGTGGCAAGGTCACCATCTACGTCCTGCCCAACGTCGCCGCGGTCCAGCGCCTCTACGGCCAGGTCGGCAGCGGCGTCCTCGGCTTCTACATCCCGCGCGCGTCGGGCTCGGTCGCCTTCTTCGCGAGCAAGGGCACCGACAGCGAGCGCGATCCCACCCGGATCACCCCCGAGCATGTCTTCCAGCACGAATATATGCACCACCTGATGCTGAGCGACTGGAAGAGCGGAATCTCGCCGTGGCTGGTCGAAGGCATGGCGGAATTCTTCGGCACCACCGAAATCGATCGCACCGGCGCGGCGAAGATCGGCGCCCCGCCGCAGACCCGGGCCTATGGCGTCCGGCAGGACATCGGTTTCAACGTCGAGCAACTGCTGTCGAGCAAGCCCGCCTCCAATGCCGAGGAACGCGAGTCGGTCTACGGCAAGGGCTGGGTGCTCACCCACATGATGGCCTTCGACAAGAGCCGCACGGGCCAGCTCGACAAATATCTGCGCGGGCTCGAGCGCGGCGAGAAGCCGGTCGAGGCGGCAAAGGCGGCGTTCGGCGACCTCAAGGTGCTCGACAAGGACCTCGACAAATATGCGGTCGGCAAGTTCCGCGGCATGACCGTGTCGCCCGGGCCCCAGCCGGCGGTGACGATTCGCCCGCTGAGCCCCGGCGACTCCGCGGTGATGAACCTGCGCATCCGCTCCGAGCGGGGCGTCGACGAGAAGGGCGCGCTCGACATCGCCAATGACGCGCGCCGCGCGGCTGCCAGCGTCGCGCCCTCGCCCTTCGTCTACGGCGTCCTGGCCGAGAGCGAGTATGACGCCAAGAACTACGCCGCCGCGATCGCCGCGACCGACAAGGCGCTCGCGATCGATCCCGCAAATGTCCAGGCGATGACCTACAAGGCGCGGGCGATGATGGCGCAGGCCAAGGCCGACAAGTCGAAGGCCGACTGGGCCGAGATCCGCCGCCTCCTCATCCGCGCCAACCGCGCCGACACCGAAAATGCCGAGCCCCTGTGGCTCTACTACCAGACCTTCGGGAAGGCGGGTGAAACCCCGCCCAAGAGCGCCGTCGACGGCCTGATCTACGCGCTGGCGCTGGCCCCGCAGGACCGGGCCCTGCGCCTCGACACCGTCCGCCAGCTGCTGGTGAGCGACCGGCCCGAGGAGGCCGGGGCGCTGTTCGGCGTGATGGTCAACGATCCCCACCTGCCGATCGCGCAGCAGACCGTGCTCACCAGCGTCCTCGCCAAGATCAAGTCGGGCGACAGCAAGGGCGCGCTGGCGATGATGGACGAGGAACGTGCCAAGGCCGAGAAGAAGGCCGCCGCCAAGGGCTAGGCCCTGGCGGCCGATGCCTCAGGGGATCGGCCGTCCGTCGACGTTCCCCGGGGGCGAGTAGCGGCAGACGAAATAGGTCCAGCTGCGGTTCGAACGCATCGCGCAGCCGACCCGCTGCGAGCGGCTCGAAATGATCTGCGTGTAATGGCCGACATCGGCCCAGTTGCGGGTGGTGGTGACGTTGGGGAAGATCCCCGGCCGGAACCACCGCCGCTCGTCGATCCACGACCCGACCATCGCCGCCAGCGGATAGGCCCCGCGGCTCCCCATCCAGAGGTTCTCGCCCTGCCCCGGCCGCCAGCTGCGCGGCGAATGGCCCCAGCGATTGGTCCGGGCGAGCTCGGCCGCCCAGCGGTCGGCGCTGGCGGCGAGCCCGAGGTCCCACGCCATCGGCGGCACGCGCCAGGCCGCCCGCTCGCGATTTTGCATGGCAAGCGCCTCGCGTTCCCAGGATTGGGCAGCGGCGGGCGAAGCGACGAGGGCGAGTAGCGGGAGAAAACGGCGAAGCATCTGGCCCTATTTTGCCAGTCCGTCCCTCCCCGCTACTCCCGTTTACGGCCGTTAACGCCGAGGCGATGGGCTTTGGCCGGTCTTTCGCGCTCGAGCGGCGTTATTAACTGCGACCCATGACGATCCTCGTTCCCGTCCTCGGTGACCAGCTCACCCACGATCTCGCCTCGCTTCGCGGCTGCGACAAGGCCGACACGGTGGTGCTGATGATGGAGGTCCTCGAGGAAGCCACCTACGTCCGCCACCACAAGGCGAAGATCGTCCTCATCTTCTCGGCGATGCGCCACTTCGCCGACGAGCTTCGCGCCGACGGCTGGACGGTCGATTATGTGGCGCTTGGCGCCCCCGACAACAGCGGCAGCTTCAGCGGTGAGGTCGAAGGCGCGGTCGCGCGCCACCGCGCCAGCGCCATCCGGATCGTCGAGGCCGGAGAATATCGCGTCCAGCAGGCGATTGCCTCTTGGCAGGACAGGCTCGGCCTGCCGGTCGAGATCCTCGGCGACGACCGCTTCATCTGCCCCCTCCCCGACTTCTTCGCCTGGGCCGCCGCCCGCCGCGAACTGGTGATGGAGAATTTCTATCGCCTCCAGCGCAAGCGCACCGGCCTGCTGATGGAAGCCGACGGCAATCCGACGGGCGGGCAGTGGAACTATGACAAGGAAAATCGCGCCGCCCCGCCCAAAGGGCGGCCGATGCGCGAACCGACGCGCTTTCCGCCCGACGCCATCACCAGCGAGGTCATCGCGCTGGTCGAGGACCGTTTCGGCCATCATTTCGGGACGCTCGACCGCTTCGCGCTGCCGGTCACGCGGGCCGAGGCGCAGGCGCTCCTCGCCGATTTCGTCGAGGAACGACTGCCACGCTTCGGCACCTACCAGGACGCGATGCTCGAGGGCGCCGACTTCCTCTATCATTCGCGCCTCTCGACCAGCCTCAACATCGGGCTGCTGACCGCGATCGAGGTATGCGAGGCGGTCGAAGCGGCGTTCCGGCGCGGCACCGTCCCGCTCAATGCCGCCGAGGGCTTCATCCGCCAGATGATCGGCTGGCGCGAATATGTGCGCGGCATGTACTGGCTCGAGATGCCCGAGCTCGACCGGGCGAACTTCTTCGCCAACACAAGGCCGCTGCCCGAATTCTACTGGACCGGCGAGACGAAGATGGCCTGCTGCGCCGATTCCGTCCGCAACACCCGCGACAATGCCTATGCCCACCACATCCAGCGGCTGATGGTGCTGGGCAATTTCGCCATGCTCGCCGGGATCGACCCGGCCCAGGTCGCCGACTGGTACCTCGTGGTCTACGCCGACGCCTACGAATGGGTCGAGCATCCCAACGTGCTCGGCATGAGCCAGTTCGCCGACGGCGGGCGGCTGGGGACCAAGCCCTATGCGGGCTCGGGCGCCTACATCAACCGGATGAGCAACTACTGCAAAGGCTGCGCCTACGACGTGAAGAAACGCGTCGGCGAGGATGCCTGCCCGTTTAACGCGCTCTACTGGGACTTCATCGACCGCAACGACAGGAAGCTGCGCGGCAACCGCCGCATGTGGCAGCCCTATGCGACCTGGGACCGGTTCGGCGAGGACACCAAGGCCGAGGTCCGCGCACAGGCCAAGCGCTTCCTCGATTCGCTCGAGCCCGCGGCCCCCGGCTGGGCGCGCGAGGTCTAGAGCAGCGCGCCCGGCGCGACCGCGCGCTCGGCCTCGAGCAGCGCCTTCTTGCGCTCGAGCCCGCCCGCATAGCCGCCGAGCGTGCCGTTGGCCGCGATGACCCGGTGGCACGGCACGATGATCGCGACCGGATTCTTGCCGTTGGCCCCGCCGACCGCCCGCGTCGCCTTCGGGTCGCCGAGCGCGCGGGCGATGTCGAGATAGGAACGCGTCTCGCCGGGCGGGATCTTGCGCAGCTCGGCCCACACCCGCTGCTGGAAAGCGGTGCCGGGCACATCGACGGGTAACCGCTCGGCCAGCGCCGGATCCTCGATCGCGGCGAGGGCGGCGGTGATCAGCGGCGCGTCTGGATCCTCGACCAGCTCGGCCCGCGGATAGTCCGCCTGGAGTCGCTCGGGGGACGAATCGAAGCCGATGTGGCACAGGCCGCGCTCGGTCGCGGCGACGAGCAAGGCTCCGAAGCGGGTGGCGGCCTTTGCATAACGGATGATCATGCCTTCTCCCTTGCGGCGGATCGCGGCGGGACGCACGCCGAGCGCGCCGGCCTCGGCGTAGAAGCGGCTCGGCGCCGAATAGCCGGCCGCGTAGATTGCTTCGGTCACGCTGGCCCCGGCCCCGAGGCTTACCTTTGCCCGCTCCAGCCGCAGCGCCCGCCCGAAGGCGGCCGGCGACAGGCCGAGTGTCCGGGTGAAGATTCGCTGGAGGTGGCTCGGCGAATAGCCGGTGCGTTTCCCGAGCAGGGCGAGCGGGAGCGGCCCGCCCGCTTCCTCGATCATCACCCGGGCAGCGCCGACCGCCGCCTCGTCGGGCGCGACATGGTCGGGCAGGCAGCGCTTGCAGGCCCGCAGCCCCGCGTCCCGCGCACCCGCGCCATCGGCAAAGAAGCGGACATTCTCGCGCTTCGGGTGCCGCGCCGGGCAGGACGGGCGGCAATAGATGCCGGTGGAAAGCACGCCCACGACGAACCGGCCGTCGTGCCGCCGGTCGCGCGCCTCGAACGCCGCCCACGCCTCCGCCGCATCGACGGGCTGATTGTTCGAAGCGCGTTCCACCGCCGCTGAAGTTAGGGCGTCACATCGGGGTCGGGCAAGGTCGCGGGCGTGGGTCATGCCCTGCTTCTGCCAGCCCCCCGCCGTCCGCGCGTCCCGAAGCTTGCGGTCAAAGCTTCACCTCGCCGCCCCGAACCCACCGCGATAGAAAGCGCGCCGTGAGCATCAGCATCCACACCGGCGAGCTTGGCCGGCCCGACGTCGCGGCCCTTCTCGCGCTCCACGTCGCGGCGATGCAGGCGCAGTCCCCCGCCGACGCCTGCCACGTCCTCCCCGGCGCCGCCCTCGCCCACCCGAGCATCACCTTCTACGCAGCCCGGCGCGACGGCATGTTGCTCGGGGTCGGGGCCTTGAAGGCGCTCGGAAACGACGAGGGCGAGGTCAAGTCGATGCGCACGGCGCCCGAGGCCGTCCGCCAGGGCGCCGCCCGCGTCCTTCTCAAAACCATAGTCGGCGAAGCCCGGTCGCGCGGCTATAAAACCCTCCGGCTCGAGACCGGCCGCTCGCCCGAGTTCGACGCCGCCAACGCCCTCTACGACCGCGCGGGCTTTCGCGAGTGCGGGCCCTTCGGCGACTATCCCGAAAGCCCCTTCACCCGCTTCATGACGCTCGGGCTCTAGCGCGCGGCGAGCCGGATCCTCGTGGCGCTGCCGAGGCTCGCAATCTGCTGGTCGGCGCTCCTGAAGACCTGGTCGCGGCACAGGCTGACCTCGTCGTGCTGCGCCGTCTCGCGCGCCGCATAGGATCCGCACAGCTCCTCGGCGGCCAAGCCGATGCGGCGCATCAATTGCTTGTGCCCGGCACTGCTCAAGTCCTGCGCGGTGACGGTGATCACGATCTCGTTGGCATCCTGTGGTGCCGGGCTGGCGACGGCGACCGAGGCGCTGGCGGTGGTGAGAGCGGCGATGGCGACGAGCTTGAGCATGCGGTGTCTCCCGTTGGCGATCGCAGGCCGGAAGACCCGGCGGCGATGGGAGATTTCTGCGCCTGCGCCGCCAGACCGGCGAGGACGAGGAACCGATCTGCGCCCGATATAAACCTGATGAAAGCCCGATCAGGCCCGATAGTCGGGCCGCTGCCCGGTCGCGCGCCAGTAGGCGTCGAGCCCGGTGGCGGCGGTCAGGCCGGCAAAGCGGGGATGGCTGCGCAACGGCCGGGTGGCCGGCTCGAACAGGAAAGCGGTACGGCGACGGCGATTGTCGAAATGGCCCTGCTCGCTCGTGAAACGCTGGCTGCTGACCGCGAAGCCCTTGCCCGCGAGCAGCGCCTCGGCGAGGTCGAAGGCCTGGTCGACCCGGCCCACGGCGGCAAGGAACAGGGCGCCATTCTCGGCAAAGCCCGTGCCCTTGGGCGCGGCGGCGATCGTCTCGGCGATCGCCCGCTCGCGATGATCGGCGGGGCTCGACAGCCCGAGGATCTGGCTCCGGACGAGCGCGAAATTCCAGTCGGGTACGCCGACCGGGCGCAAGTCCTGGTCGTCGAGCATCGCCAGCGCCCGGTCGAAGCGCCGGGTGAACATCAGGATCTTCAACTGCGTGAAATAGGCCGGGACGTTCTTCGGCCAGCGCTCGCGGACCTCGTCGATCATCGCATCGGCCTCGACCACCCGCCCCGCCTTGAACAGGTCGTAGGCGAGCGCCGCGCCGTTGATCGAATCGAGCCCGGGGTCCGCCGCCTGCAAGCGCTTGAAACTGGCCAGCGCGGCCTGCCCGCGTCCGACCTGGTCGAGGAAGAAGGTCGCGATCCGGAGCAGCGACGGCGACGCCGGATGGCGCCCGAGCGCGGCGGTCAGGCGGCGGTCGATGTCGGCGAGCGGATGGTCGGGCCGGGCGAAATCGAGCGCGATCCCCGCGGCCAGCGCATCGGCGTTGTCGGGATCGATGGAAAGCGCCCGCGCCGTCGCGGCCCGGGCCTGGCGGACCACCTCGGCATATTCTCCCGGCGCGCCGGTTCGGGCGTGCTGCGCATAGGCCACCGCGAGGAGACCCCAGGGCTCGGCATGATCGGGGGCGATCGCCGCCGCCTCGCGAAACGCCACTTCGGCGGCCGCGAAGCTCTCGACATTGCCAAGCCGCCACAATTCATAGCCTTCGCTGAGCTTGGCGGCCGCGGCGGGCGGCAGCGAATCGCCCCGCCATCCGCGCCAAGCGACCCCGCTCGCGGCGACGAGCGCCAGCGCCCCTGCCCCGGCGAACAGCGTGCGCCGGCTAATCGGCGGGGCCACCTGCGCTGGGCGAGCCGAAGCCAGGGCCGATGGCTCGCCATGTGGCACCATCCGGTAGCCGACCCTGGTCACCGTCTCGATCCGGAAGTGCCCGCCCACCTTCTCGGCATCGTGGCGGAGGCGGCTGATGACGCGGTGGATGGCATCCTCGCCGACGATCCGCCCCGACCAGCAGCGCGCGAGGAGATCGTCGCGGCTGACGACATGTCCGTCGGCCTCGTGCAGCGCGACCAGCACCTGCATCACCCGCGGCTCGGTCACCACGACGCCCTCGGCGGCGACCAGTTCGCAGGTCTCGGGCCGCACCTCGAGCGCGCCGATCCCGAAAGCGGGCTGATGGGCCAGCACGATCGGCGGGAGGGCTCGGATGACCGCATCCATGGCTTTGCCTATAGCCTGTTCTTGCATCGCTTCCGACCCCCTGCTAGTGGCGCGCCAACTCGGCAGGGGCGAGCGCTCGAAAGGTCGCTTTTCGCCCCGCTTTGCATATCTTTGACGGAGCTTTGGGCGCGTGGAGACTTCCGGCGGCATTCGGGCCAGCTTAGCGGGACGTTATGCGTCTGCGCTGTTCGATCTTGCCCGCGACGAGCGCAAGATCGACGCAGTGTCGACCAGCCTCGCGGGCCTCAAGCAGGCGATGGGCGAATCGGCCGACCTTCGGGCGCTGGTCAGCTCGCCGATGGTGACCCGCGCCGAGGCCGGCAAGGCGCTGGCCGCGACCGCGGGTTCGATGAACCTCGATCCGGTCACCATCAACTTCCTCGGCGTGCTCGCCAAGAACGGTCGCCTTCGCCAGCTCGGCGAGGTGATTCGCCTGTTCGAGCAGCTGGCGGCCGAGCATCGCGGCGAAACCACTGCCGAGGTGATCAGCGCCCGTCCGCTCGACGACGACCAGATCGCGGCCCTGAAGGCGCAGCTCGGGACCCGCGTCGGCCGCGACATCCGGATCGATGCCCGGGTCGATCCCACCATCCTCGGAGGCCTCGTCGTCCGGCTTGGAAGCCAGATGATCGACGCCTCGATTCGCACCAAACTCAACTCCCTCGCCACGGCGATGAAAGGCTAAAGGCTGAACCATGGACATCCGCGCCGCTGAAATTTCCCGCGTCATCCGCGACCAGATCGCGAACTTCGCCGCCGACGCGGAAGTCTCCGAGGTCGGTCAGGTGCTGTCGGTCGGCGACGGCATCGCCCGCATCCACGGGCTGGACAACGTCCAGGCCGGCGAGATGGTCGAGTTCGACAACGGCACCAAGGGCATGGCCCTCAACCTCGAGGCCGACAACGTTGGTGTCGTGATCTTCGGGTCGGACTCGGAGATCCGCGAAGGTTCGACCGCCAAGCGCACCGGCACCATCGTCGACGTCCCCGTCGGCAAGGGCCTGCTGGGCCGCGTCGTCGACGCGCTCGGCAACCCGATCGACGGCAAGGGCCCGATCGTCGCCGAGAAGCGCAGCCGCGTCGAAGTGAAGGCGCCGGGCATCATCCCGCGCAAGTCGGTCAACGAGCCGGTGCAGACCGGTTTGAAGGCGCTCGACGCGCTCGTCCCCGTCGGTCGCGGCCAGCGCGAGCTGATCATCGGCGACCGCCAGACCGGCAAGACCGCGATCGCGCTCGACACCTTCATCAACCAGAAGGCCGCCAACGCCGGCGACGACGAATCGCAGAAGCTCTACTGCATCTACGTCGCGGTCGGTCAGAAGCGTTCGACCGTCGCGCAGATCGTCCGCGCGCTCGAAGAGAATGGCGCGATGGAATATTCCATCGTCGTCGCCGCGACCGCTTCGGAGCCGGCCCCGCTGCAGTTCCTCGCGCCCTACACCGGCTGCGCGATGGGCGAATATTTCCGCGACAACGGCATGCACGCCGTGATCGTCTATGACGACCTCTCGAAGCAGGCCGTCGCCTACCGCCAGATGTCGCTCCTGCTGCGCCGTCCGCCGGGCCGCGAAGCCTATCCGGGTGACGTCTTCTATCTCCACAGCCGGCTGCTCGAGCGCGCCGCCAAGATGAACGACGCCAATGGCGGCGGATCACTGACCGCGCTTCCGGTCATCGAAACCCAGGCGGGCGACGTGTCGGCCTACATTCCGACCAACGTCATCTCGATCACCGACGGCCAGATCTTCCTCGAGACCGACCTGTTCTACCAGGGCATCCGTCCGGCCATCAACGTCGGCCTCTCGGTCAGCCGCGTCGGCTCGGCCGCGCAGACCAAGGCGATGAAGAAGGTCGCCGGCTCGATCAAGCTTGAGCTCGCCCAGTATCGCGAGATGGCGGCGTTCGCGCAGTTCGGTTCGGACCTCGACGCCTCGACCCAGAAGCTGCTGGCCCGCGGTGCGCGCCTGACCGAGCTGCTGAAGCAGCCGCAGTACCAGCCGATGCCGGTCGAAGAGCAGGTCGTGTCGATCTACGCCGGTACCCAGGGCTTCATCGACAACGTGCCGACCTCGGACGTGACCCGCTACGAGGCCGCACTGCTGAGCTACATGCGGTCGGACAAGCCGGAGATCCTGGCCAAGATCCGCGACACCAAGGCGCTCGACGACCAGACCGCGGCCTCGCTCAAGGACGCGCTGGCCGAGTTCGGCAAGCAGTTCGCCTAAGGGCGTCACCCCGGGCCTGGCCCGGGGTCCACCTGCCCTCGCGGCAAGTGGAACAAAGGAAGATGGATCCCGGATCGGGTCCGGGATGACGGATAGGACGGAATGGCAAGTCTCAAGGCCCTCAAGATCCGCATCGGCTCGGTGAAGTCGACGCAGAAGATCACCAAGGCGATGAAGATGGTCGCCGCGGCCAAGCTGCGCCGCGCGCAGACCAATGCCGAGAACGGGCGCCCCTATTCGCAGCGCCTGTCCGAGGTCGTCGCGAGCCTTGCGAGCCGGATCACCGTCGGCCCGCAGTCGCCGAAGCTGATCGCCGGCACCGGCAGCGACCAGCGCCACCTGATCGTGGTCGCCTCGTCCGACCGCGGCCTTGCCGGCGCGTTCAACACCAACATCGTCCGCGCCGTCCGCCGCGAGGCCGATGCGCTGATCGCCCAGGGCAAGGACGTCCGTTTCTACATCGTCGGCCGCAAGAGCCGTCCGGTCATCACCCGCTTCTTCGGTGCCGAGCGCATCGCGGGCCAGTATGACACGGGCGAGATGAAGGCGCCGACCTACGCCGACGCGCAGGCGATCGCCGCTGAGATCACCCGCCGCTTCGAAGCGGGCGAGTTCGACGTCGCGCACCTCGCTTACTCGAACTTCAAGTCGGTCCTCTCGCAGGAGCCGACGGTCGACCAGATCATCCCGGTCAAGCCGCAGGCCGCCAACGACACCGCCACGACCTCGCTCGCCGCGGTCGAATATGAGCCCGACGAGGAGGACATCCTCGCCGCGCTCCTGCCGCGCAACGTCGCGATCCAGATCTACCGCGCGATGCTCGAGAATCAGGCCGGTTTCTACGGCAGCCAGATGACCGCGATGGACAATGCCACGCGCAACGCCGGCGACATGATCAAGAAGCTCGGCATCATCTACAACCGCCAGCGCCAGGCGGCGATCACGACCGAACTGGTCGAGATCATCTCCGGCGCCGAAGCGCTCTAACGAACACGACAAGGCAAGGAAGACAGCCATGGCCACCGCCGCCGACACCATCAGCGCCCCGCAGGGCACCACGTCCAACCTCACCGGCCGCGTCGCGCAGGTGATCGGCGCCGTCGTCGACGTCGCGTTCGAAGGCGAGCTTCCGGCGATCCTGTCGGCGCTCGAGACCGACAACAACGGCAACCGCCTCGTCCTCGAGGTCGCCCAGCACCTCGGCGAGAACATCGTCCGCACCATCGCGATGGACGCGACCGAGGGCCTGACCCGCGGCCAGGTCGTCAACGCGACCGGCTCGCAGATCCGCGTCCCCGTCGGTCCCAAGACCCTCGGCCGCATCATGAACGTCATCGGCGAGCCGATCGACGAGCGCGGCCCGATCGGCAGCGACCTCACCGCCCCGATCCACGCCGAGGCTCCGCTGTTCGTCGACCAGTCGACCGAAGCGGCGATCCTCGTCACCGGCATCAAGGTCATCGACCTCCTCGCCCCCTACGCCAAGGGCGGCAAGATCGGCCTGTTCGGCGGCGCGGGCGTCGGCAAGACCGTGCTCATCCAGGAGCTGATCAACAACATCGCCAAGGGCCACGGCGGCGTCTCGGTGTTCGCCGGCGTCGGCGAGCGCACCCGCGAGGGTAACGACCTCTATCACGAGTTCCTCGAGGCCGGCGTCATCGCCAGCGACGCCGAGGGCAACCCGGTGAGCGAGGGCTCGAAGGTCGCGCTCGTGTTCGGCCAGATGAACGAGCCGCCGGGAGCCCGCGCCCGCGTCGCCCTCTCGGGTCTCACCCAGGCCGAATATTTCCGCGACGTCGAAGGCCAGGACGTGCTGTTCTTCGTCGACAACATCTTCCGCTTCACCCAGGCGGGTTCGGAAGTGTCGGCGCTGCTCGGCCGTATTCCTTCGGCCGTGGGCTACCAGCCGACCCTGTCGACCGACATGGGCGCGCTGCAGGAGCGCATCACCTCGACCAACAAGGGCTCGATCACCTCGGTGCAGGCGATCTACGTCCCCGCGGACGATCTTACCGATCCGGCCCCGGCCACCTCGTTCGCCCACTTGGACGCCACCACCACGCTGTCGCGCGCCATCTCGGAGCTCGGCATCTACCCGGCGGTCGACCCGCTCGACTCGGTCAGCCGCGTGCTGACCCCGGCCGTCGTCGGCCAGGAGCATTACGAGACCGCCCGCGCCGTCCAGGAAGTGCTGCAGAAGTACAAGAGCCTGCAGGACATCATCGCCATTCTCGGCATGGACGAGCTGTCGGAAGAGGATAAGCTCACCGTCAGCCGCGCCCGCAAGATCCAGCGCTTCCTCAGCCAGCCGTTCCACGTCGCCGAAGTGTTCACCGGCATCCCGGGCAAGTTCGTCCAGGTCGAGGACACCGTCCGCTCGTTCAAGGCGGTGGTGAACGGCGAATATGACCACCTGCCGGAAGCCGCCTTCTACATGGTCGGCGGGATCGAGGAAGCCGTTGCCAAGGCCGAGAAGATGGCGGCGGACGCCTAAATGGCCGGCCTGCACTTCACCCTCGTCACGCCCGAGAAGCAGGTCATGTCGGACGACGTCCACATGGTCGTCGTCCCGGGCGTCGAAGGCGAGTTCGGGGTCATGGAGGGTCACGCGCCCTTCATGACCACGCTCCGCGACGGCGCGCTTAGCGTCTATCGCACCGCGGGCGGCACGCCCGAGCAGATCCGCGTTTCGGGCGGGTTCGCCGAGGTCGGCGATGCCGGCCTGACGGTGCTGGCCGAAAGCGCCGAGGCCTAATCTCGATCAGGCACGGCGCTTCGTTTCGGGTCCAGTTGTGACATGGAAGCGCCACATCGCCCGCCTACCGCATTGACTTGAAACTTCGGGCAGGCGACAGCCTTGGCTTCCCGGGGTGGGGAGCCAGTACGTGTTACAACTCGTGAAAACGCTGCCGGTCGAGGCAGTTAACTATCCGTTGGAACTGAGCATCGTCGTTCCGACCTTCAACGAGGTCGGGAATGTCGGCGAACTCGTCGAGCGGATCGATCGCGTCCTCGACGGCATCGAATGGGAGGTCGTCTTTGTCGACGACCATTCGACCGACGGCACGTGGCAGCGACTAACGGAGATGGCGCAGGGCGATCGCCGGATCCGCCTCATCCACCGCATCGGCCGCCGCGGTCTCGCCTCGGCCGTGGTCGAAGGCGCGCTCTCGACCAGCAGCCCGGTCATCGTCGTTATGGACGCCGACCTCCAGCACGACGAGACCCGCCTCCCCCCGCTCTTCGCCGCCATCGCCCACCATGGCCATGATCTCGCCGTCGGCAGCCGCTATTGCGCGGGCGGCTCGACCGGCCAGTGGGACGAGAAGCGCGTCGGCATCAGCCGTTTCGCCACCCGCGTCGCCGCCCCGATCATGAAGACCCCGCTGAGCGATCCCATGAGCGGCTTCTTCGCCGTCCGCCGCGACGTGCTGCTCGACGCCGCCCCCAACCTCTCGACGATCGGCTATAAGATCCTCCTCGACCTCGTCGCCAGCGCGCCCCGCCGCCTCGACGTCGCCGAAGTCCCCTACGAGTTCCGCGACCGCACCTGCGGCGAGAGCAAGCTCGATGCCGCGGTCGCGCTCGAATATGGCGAACTGCTGCTCGACAAGCTGATCGGCCGCTACGTGCCCGTGAAGCTCCTGATGTTCGGCGCGATCGGGGCGCTCGGTGTCCTCGTCCACCTCGCCGTCCTCGGCGGGTTGCTCCACGGCCTTTCCCTCCCCTTCGCCTGGGCGCAGGGCGGCGCGGTCGTCACCGCCATGACCTTCAATTATGCGCTCAACAACCGCCTCACCTATCGCGACCGCCAGCGGCGCGGGGCGGCGTGGCTCACGGGCCTGTTGAGCTTCTACCTCGTCTGCGCGCTCGGCGCGGTCGGCAACGTCGGCGTCGGGAGCCTCGTCTTCCAGAGCATGCATCATTGGTGGCTCGCGGGAATTGCGGGCGCGGTGGTGGGCTCGGTCTGGAATTACGTCGCCAGCGCCTGGTTCACCTGGAGCCGGCGCTAGCCACGGCCTGAGATAATGACCCTGACCCTTGGCGAGCGGCGCTGGTCGCCCGCGCTCGTCCTGCTCGTCCTCGCCATCGTCGCCCTTGCCAGCCGAAGCGCGGCCTTCGGCGACCCGGTCAACCACGTCGACGACGAATTCTATCTCCTCGTCGGCAAGGTCATGCTCCAGGGCGGCTGGCCTTATGTCGACATCTGGGATCGCAAGCCCGTCGGCCTGTTCGCCATCTATGCCGCCATCGCGGGCGTGTCGGGCGCTTATGCCGTGCAAGGCGTCCAGCTCGTCGCCGGCCTGTGCGCGCTCGCCACCGCCTATGTCGTCCAGCGCATCGGGCGGCGCTTGTCGAGCGACTGGGGCGGCCTCCTCGCAGGCGTCGCCTATCTCGTCTGCCTGCCCATGTTCGGCGGCCAGACCGGCCAGTCGCCGATCTTCTACAACCTCCTGATCGCCGGCGCAGCGCTCCTGTTCGTCCAGTCGCTCGAGACCGGGGAGCAGCGCGCCGTCACCCGCCGCGCCCTGCTCGCGATGCTGTGGTGCGGGCTGGCGATGACGGTGAAGCAGATCAGCTTCATCGAGGGCGGCTTCATCGGCGCCGCGTTCCTCTGGCGCTTCCACCGGCTTGGCCTCGGCCTCCCCGCCATCGCCTGGCGCGCCGCCGCGATGATCCTCCTCGCGCTCGCCCCCACCCTCGCCTGCCTGCTCGTCTACGTCGCCGCGGGCCATGGCGAGGCCTTTGTCTTCGCCAACTTCATTTCGATCTTCCGCAAGCATCCCGTCGGCGGCCTCGCGCTCGAGCGCGGTCTTGTCGTCCTCGTCCGCGCGCTTCTCCCCGTCCTCCTGATCGCGTTGTGGGGGCTGTGGGTCCGCCGCCGCGCACAAGGCTGGACCGACCTCAACCTCTTCATCGCCGGATGGATCGCCGCGGCGGTCGCGGGCTATCTCTTCGTCCCCTATTTCTTCGACCATTACGCGCTGCCGCTGATGGTCCCGCTCAGCATTTCGGCCGCGACCCTCTACGCCCGCCCGCGCGGCTGGTGGATCGCCGCCGCCATCGCGCTCCTCTCGACCGCGACCGGCGGCATGGTCGCCTTCGAGAAGCACGCCAAGCGCATCGAGGCGGCACGCGCGCTCACCGCCGTCATCGACCGCGAGCTGCGCGGCGGCTGCCTCTACCTCGTCTCGGGCCGCCCCTATTTCTACGATGCGACCCCGACCTGCCGGATGAGCCGCTTCGTCTTCCCCGACCATTTGAACGACAACGCCGAACGCGACGGCATCGGGATCGACCAGCTGACCGAGGTCCGCCGCATCTTCGCGAACGAGCCGACCGTGGTCGTCACCGACGTGAACGAAGACTGGCGCCGCACGCCGTCGGTCAAGGCCTTCGTCGACGGCGAACTCGCCCGTCACTATCGCCCGGTCTTCAAATTGCCCGGCCGGACCCCGCGCAACCTCGTCAGCCTGGTCATCTGGTCGCGCGTGGACGAAGCCGGAAAAACCGCCCCCGCCCGTTAAGAAGCGCAGCGGCAATTAGCTTTTTAGAAAAGTTTGCGTGGCATCAACCAACGTCAACATCCTCAACACGATGAAGGTTGGCAGCGGCATGAGTGCATTCGGGAAGCGCGGCGGGGGACGACCCAGCTTCGGTGTCGCCCGCCCGATGAAGGGCGGTCCGTCCGGTGCGGGCGGGGACCAGTTCCCGCCGCTCGAGGACGAAGCGATCGTCGCCGAACCGGCATCCGAGCCTTCGGGTGCCCCGGTCGGCGCGATGGATCGCCTCAACAACCGCATGAACGCGAGCGCCGAATCCGGTTCGTCGCGGGTCGAGGGCTTCGAGGCCAGCGTCCATCGGATCAAGGAACAGGTCCTCCCCCGCCTCCTCGAACGTGTCGATCCCGAGGCGGCCGCGACGCTCGGGAAGGACGAGCTCGCCGAGGAATTCCGTCCGATCATCTCGGAGGTGCTCACCGAGCTCAAGATCAATCTCAACCGGCGCGAACAGTTCGCGCTGGAAAAGGTGCTGGTCGACGAGCTTCTCGGCCTCGGGCCGCTCGAGGAGCTGCTCGCCGACCCCGCAGTCAGCGACATCATGGTCAACGGCCCCGACCAGACCTTCATCGAAAAGAAGGGCAAGCTCCAGCTCGCCCAGATCCAGTTCCGCGACGAGGAGCATCTTTTCCAAATCGCCCAGCGGATCGTGAACAAGGTCGGCCGCCGCGTCGACCAGACCACCCCGCTCGCCGACGCCCGCCTCCAGGACGGCAGCCGCGTCAACGTCATCATCCCGCCCCTGAGCCTCAAGGGCACCGCCATCTCCATCCGTAAGTTCTCGGAGAAGCCGATCACGCTCGACATGATGCGTGGCTTCGGCTCGATGAGCGAGAAGATGGCGACCTGCCTCAAGATCGCGGGCGCGGCGCGGATGAACATCGTCATCTCGGGCGGTACCGGCTCGGGCAAGACGACGATGCTCAACGCCCTGTCGAAGATGATCGACCCGGGCGAGCGCGTCATCACCATCGAGGACGCGGCCGAACTCCGCCTCCAGCAGCCGCACTGGCTCCCGCTCGAAACCCGCCCGCCCAACCTCGAGGGGCAAGGCGCGATCACCATTCGCGACCTCGTCATCAACGCGCTGCGTATGCGTCCCGACCGCATCATCCTCGGCGAAATCCGTGGCCAGGAGTGTTTCGACCTTCTGGCCGCGATGAACACGGGTCACGACGGCTCGATGGCGACGCTCCACTCCAACTCCCCGCGCGAATGCCTCGCGCGTATGGAGAACATGGTGATGATGGGCGACATCAAGATCCCGAAGGAGGCGATCAGTCGCCAGATCGCGGACTCGGTCGACCTCATCGTCCAGGTGAAGCGCCTCCGCGACGGCTCGCGCCGCACTACCAACATCACCGAGGTGATCGGGATGGAGGGCGAGGTCATCGTCACGCAGGAACTGTTCAAGTTCGAATATCTGGACGAGACCGCCGACGGCAAGATCATCGGCGAATATCGCGCCATGGGCCTGCGCCCCTACACGCTCGACAAGGCCAAGCAGTACGGCTTCGACCAGCCGTATCTGGAGGCCTGCCTCTGAAACCTTCGACCTCCCCTTTGCACCGCAATGGGGAGGGGGACCGTTCGCGAAGCGGATGGTGGAGGGTCCGCCAACGCACGCTCACGGGCAGCGCGCCCTTCAAACCCGGCACCCATTGCGGGCGGCATCGCCACCAATCATCCTCCCGCCATGCGGCTTCTCACATTTCTCCTGATCGTCCTCGGCTTCTACGCCGCCGCCACTTTGCTGCTGTTTCTCGAGCAGCGCTCCTTCATCTATCCCGCGCCCCGTGCACGCGAGGATATCGAGCGGCTTCTCCCCGGCCTTCAGCCGGTCGAACTCAGGACCAGCGACGGGCTCACGCTAGTCGCCGGCTACAAGCCAGCCCGCGCTGGCATGCCAACGATCGTCTTCTTCCACGGCAACGGCGACACCCTGCGCGGAGCGGTCGCGGCGACCGACCGCCTGGCCGAGGCCGGCTACGGCCTGCTGCTGCCCGAATATCGCGGCTATGGTGGCAATCCCGGATCTCCGAGCGAGGAGGGGCTTGTCCGCGACGGGCAAGCGGCGCTCGACTGGCTCGCCCGGGCGCAGGTTCCGGCGGCCCGCACCATCCTGGTCGGCAATTCGCTCGGGTCGGGGGTCGCGACCGACCTTGCCAGCACGCACACGGTCGCCGGCCTGATCCTGATCTCGGGCTTCTCCAGCCTGCCCGAGGTCGCTGCCGCGCATGTCCGCTTCTTTCCCGCCCGAATGCTGGTGCGCGACCGCTTCGACAATGCCGGCAAGCTCCCGCGGGTGCGCGCGCCCATCCTCCTCCTGCATGGCACCGAGGATCGCATGATCGACGCCAGCCACGGCCAGCGGCTCGCCGGCGCCAACTCCCGCGCCGCGCTGATGCTCGTTCCCGGCACCGGCCACGAACTCGCTTATCTCCCCCAATCGCAGTCGGCGATTCTCACCTGGCTGGCGAAGCACCACGGCGGCGCCTGAATTCTCGGCCGGGCGAAATTGCCAACCCACTGCGGACTATCGGCAGGCGCCCTACCCTGCCCGTTATGGGAGGCGCCACCGCACGATCAGCCATGCCCGGGCAGGGTCTCGCGACTCTCCTCGTCCTTGCGGTCGCCGTCTTTCTCTTCGGCATCGAGCATGTCGGTCGCTTCTGCCTCTTCCTGACTCCGGTCCTTGTCGCCGACCCATTGCGGTCGTTACCGTCCCGGCATAGCCGTCACGCCATGTTCGATGCGTTCTGGCACCTGCGCGGCTCGCTCCGATTGGCCGGCGCGGCCGCGGATGACGCAACACTCGACCGCATCCAGCATTTCCTTGAACGGCAGTGCAAGGCCGTCAGCGAGCGCAGCGCCCATCACGTGGCGTTCGACGATCCCCTCTGGCGCAATTTTGCAGAACCGAATTGGCTCGCGCTGGTCATCTTCGACCGAGGGACATTTTGGATCGAGCGGGATCGCGACGAACGCCGGCTGCGCTACCAACTTCGCAGCCTCCATGCCCTCATTTTCTGCCTGTTCGCAGCGGTCCTATGCTTTTTCTTCGGCCTTGCTGCGGGAAGCGCGACCGCCGGTCTGAACTACGCCGCTCTGGCCTTCGCATGGCTCTACGGCATGAACATCCTGACCGCCCTCGTCCGCGTTCCATCGGCCATCCGAAAGGCCCTGAAAGAAGGCTAGGCGGCCGCAAGCCTCCTGCCCTCGCCAAACTTTCGCTGCCTCACCTTGCAAAGTAGGATTTCGCCTGCTTGAGGTACCGCAGCGGTTCGCCGTCGGCTCTTTCCAGACTATATCCCATACCGCCGTGGGCATTGGCAGGGTCACGGAACGGGACCTTGTTCAGATTTGCGGAATGGTACAATTCCGCCAACCGTTCGGTCCTTTGTCTTGCCGGCAGACCCCCGCACCCTTGGACCTTCGTGACCCTCGCCTATTCGACCCGGGCCTTGCTGGCCGCCTCCACCGGCTTCACCAGCACGGTCTTCACGTTGACGAATTCGCGGATGCCGTAGCTCGCGCATTCGCGGCCGTAGCCCGAATGCTTGACCCCGCCGAAGGGCATGCGCGGATCCGAGCGGACGTTGTCATTGACGAAGCTCATCCCCGCTTCGAGCTCGTCGCGGGCGATGCGCCGCCCGCGGTCGGGGTCGCCGGTAAGGACGCCCGAGCCGAGCCCGAACTCGCTGGCATTGGCGATCCGGATGGCGTCGGCCTCGTCCTTGGCCTCGATGATCGCGGCGACGGGGCCGAACACCTCCTCGTCATGCGCCGGCTGACCTGCCTTGACGTCGGTCAGCACCGTCGCGGGATACCAGGCGCCGGGCTTGTCGGGCTTGGCGCCGCCGAGGAGGAGCTTCGCCCCGTTGGCGATGCTCTTCTCGACCTGCTCGGCGATCTCGTCGCGCGCCTCGATGCTCTGCATCGGTCCGAGCTTGGTCGCCTTGTCGGTCGGATCGCCCATCTCGAAGGCGCGCATCGCCTCGACCAGCGCGGTCTCGAACTGCGGCTTGATCGAGGCCACCACGATGAAGCGCTTGCCCGCGATGCAGCTCTGCCCGCCGTTCACCATCCGCGCGGCGGCGGCGACCTTGGCAGCGGCGGCGACATCAGCATCCTCGAGCACGAGATAGGCGTCCGAGCCGCCGAGTTCGAGTACACACTTCTTGAGCACCCCGCCCGCCGCGGCCGCGACGCTCTTGCCCGCAGCGACGCTGCCGGTCAGCGTGACGGCGGCGATGTGCTGGTCCTCGATCAGCCCGGCAATGTCCTTGCTCGGCAGGATGAGCGTGCGGAACAGGTCGTGGGGCACGCCGGCGTCATGGAGCAGCTCTTCGATGGCCAGCGCGCAGCCGGGGACGTTGCTTGCATGCTTGAGCAGCGCGCCATTGCCCGCCATCAGCGCCGGCGCGGCGAAGCGGATCACCTGCCAGAAGGGGAAGTTCCACGGCATCACCGCCAGGACGACGCCGACGGGATTGAAGGTGACGAAAGCCTCGGCCTTGCCGTCGAGGTCGACCGGCTCGTCGGCGAGATAACCCTCGGCATGGGCCGCGAACCAGTCGCAATGCGTGGCGCATTTCTCGACCTCGGCGCGGCCCTCGGTCAGGGTCTTGCCCATCTCGGCGGTCATCAGCGCAGCATAATCGTCGGCCCGCGCGCGGAGCAGCTCGCCGGCCTTGCGGATGACGGCGGCGCGCTCCTCGAAGCTCGTGCGGCGCCACTCGCGCTGCGCTTCGTGGGCCTTGCGCGCCGCCTCGCGGGCGACGGCGAGGTCATGGGCCTGATAGGACTTCCCCTTCTCGCCCGTGGCGGGATTGGTCGCCGTCACCATGCCCATGCGCTCGCCGTCTGCCATCGTCATTCCCTTGGTTTGAAGTTCGGAGGCCCTAACGCTCCATCCGGTAAATCAGCCCCAGCGACACGCCGGTCTCGAGCTGGCCCGGGGCGACGATGCCGTCACGTTCGGGAGCGACGGGCGGCGGCGGCGGCGGGGCCATCTGCGACTGGACTCGCGAGGCGGTGACGATGACGTCGGTGCCGCGATAGCTCGTCCCCTCCTCGACCGAGAGCAGCGACACACGGCTAAACCCTTGCGCGCGGGCATATTCGAGCGCTTCGGCAGCGCCACGCACCAGCGCACGCTTGCGGGCTTCGGCGCGCAGCGGGAGCGGGTCGGCGATCGAGAAATTGGGTCCGTAGACGCTGTCCGCGCCGGCGGTGGTCAGCGTGTCGAGGAGCGCAGTGAGCTTCGGGATGTCGCGCGTCTTGATCTGGATCGAGTTGCTCGCGACGTAGCCGTTGAAGACCTGCCGGCCGCGGCCCGTCGCGGGATCGTTGACGTAATTGTACTCGGGGCTGAGCTGGATGCCCTGCGTCTGGATGTCGCGCTCGCGGATGCCGGCGGCGCGGATGGTGGCGAGCAGTTTCTCGGTCTTGGCCTTGTTGGCGGCGGCCGCAGCGGTGGCGGTCTGGGCGCGGGCCTGCGTGCCGACGGTGATGCTCGCCTCGTCGGGCGGGGTGCGCAGGTTCTCGGAGATCTGGAGCTTGACCAGTGGCGTGGTCGCCATCTCGGCGATGGTCGACTGCGGCAGCACCTGCGCGGCGGCGATGGTGGGGAGGCTGAGCAGGGTCAGGGCAAAGAGCAGACGCATGGCGTTCCTTCCGAAGGAGACATTGATGCGCCAACGCCTAATCGCGAGAACCGTTCTCGCGGCTTAACGAATTTTGCGGGCGGCGTTCAGCCTGTGAATGAAAAGGACCCCGGAAGCGTCGCCGCCCCGGGGTCCCGATCATCGTCGCTGATGCCGCAGGCGGCTCAGTTGTCGTCTTCCTCGCCCGGACCGACCATCAGCGCGTCGCCAATCTCGTCCTTGCCGCGACGGATGGCGGCTTCGATCTTGGCCGTGATCTCGGGGTTTTCCTTGAGGTAGGTCTTCGAATTCTCGCGACCCTGGCCGATGCGGATCGAGTCGTAGCTGAACCAGGCGCCCGACTTCTCGACCACCCCGGCCTTGACGCCGAGGTCGAGGATCTCGCCGATCTTGCTGACGCCCTCGCCATACATGATGTCGAACTCGACCTGCTTGAACGGCGGCGCGACCTTGTTCTTGACGACCTTCACGCGGGTCGCGTTGCCAACGATCTCGTCGCGGTCCTTGATCTGCCCGGTGCGACGGATGTCGAGGCGCACGCTCGCGTAGAACTTGAGCGCGTTGCCGCCCGTCGTCGTTTCGGGATTGCCGTACATGACGCCGATCTTCATGCGCAGCTGGTTGATGAAGATCACCATGCAGCGCGAGCGGCTGATCGAGCCGGTGAGCTTGCGCAGCGACTGGCTCATCAGGCGGGCCTGGAGGCCGACGTGGCTGTCGCCCATTTCGCCCTCGATCTCGGCGCGGGGCACGAGCGCGGCGACCGAATCGACCACCAGAACGTCGATCGCGTTCGAGCGAACCAGCGTGTCGACGATCTCGAGCGCCTGCTCACCCGTGTCGGGCTGGCTGACGATCAGTTCGTCGATGTTGACGCCGAGCTTCTTGGCGTAGGCGGGGTCGAGCGCGTGTTCGGCATCGACAAAGGCCGCGGTGCCGCCGGTCTTCTGCGCCTCGGCGATGGTGTGGAGCGCAAGCGTGGTCTTGCCCGAGCTTTCCGGCCCGTAGATCTCGATCACGCGGCCGCGCGGCAGGCCGCCGACGCCCAGCGCAATGTCGAGCCCGAGGCTGCCGGTCGAGATCACCTCGACCTCCATCTTGGGCTTCTCGCCCAGCTTCATCGCCGAGCCCTTGCCGAACGCGCGATCGATCTGCGCCAATGCGGCGTCGAGCGCCTTCTGCCTGTCAACCGTCATTGAATCCCCGCCCATGGAAACGACTTTCAGCTGCATAGCCATGCCCTAGTCCCTCTTCGTCCGCTGGCGGCAAATGCCTCCGATGCGGACATATGTACACATTCTGTTCTCGTGGAACAAGGGGAGAACAGATGCGTCATCGAGGATGGGCACGACACGGGTTAGCCGAGCGCCGCCAGTCTAGCCTCCAGCCGCTGAAAGGCAATGCAAAAGGGCGGTTCAGCGGCCCAGTGCGGAAACAAGTTCGCGGACGAGCGGATGGGGGAAGCGCCGCTCGATCGTCACGGCGTAGAAGCGCGCGGCGATGCCGGGCATCCGCTCGGCCTCGACCAACGTGCCGGCGGCAATCTCATCCTTGACCACGATCGGCGGGAGGACGGCGAGGCCCACGTCCTCGCGCGCCAGGAGGCGGAGCATCGCCATGTCCTCGACTTCGGCGGCGATCTGCGGGCGGACGCCGATGCGATCCATCAGCGCGTCGAAATCACTGCGCACCTCGCTTTCGGCGGTGGGCAAGACGACCGGGCAGTGGGCGAGGAGCGCGGCGAGCCCCGCCCCCTCCCCGGCTCCCGCGAGCCGCGCCGGCGTGCCGAACAGGCTGACGGGCTGCTCGGTCACCCGGTGCGACACGAAGGGGTTGAGCGCGTCGCTCGACGGCGGGCGGTTGACGAGGACCACGTCGAGGCTGAGCGCTTCGAGCCCGCGAAGGAGCTCGGCCTGGCTGCCGGAGCGCAGGATGATCTCGACGTCGTCGCGGCCGAAGAGCGGGCGCAGGAACTCCATCTGGAAATTGCGCGACAGCGTAGCGAGCGCGCCAACCCGAAGCGCCTGTCGCACGGTTCCGCGCTGATCAAGGGTCGCGACAAGCTCGTCGCCGGCCGCGAAGATACTGTCGGCATGGTCGAGCGCGATCCGTCCGGCCTCGGTCAGGTGGAGCTGGCGGCCGCGCCGTTCGAACAAGGGATGGCCGAGCCGCTCCTCGAGCTTTCGGATCTGCACCGACAAGGCGGACTGGGTGACGTTCAATCGCTCGGCGGTACGGGTGAGATTTCCGTCATGCGCCACTGCCCAGAAGTAGCGCAGGTGATTGTAGTTGATCGCGGCCATCGTTCGTTTTTACCTAACGGTATCGCGAGAACAATGCATTTATCAGGATAAGGGTTGCGACGTAGCTGCGGGCAAGGACCAGCCGCCCGGAGACGCTCTTGCCGATCGAACTTCTTCCCCTCGCCGCCCCCACGCTCCTGGGCATCGCGGCGCTGCTGGCTGCCCTTCAGCCCGGCCGGCGCCCGCGACACGTGCCTGCACTTGCGGAAGTGGCAGCCTTCCTGGCGCTGCTCGCCGCCATCGGGACGTGTGCCCTGCTGGTTGCTGGCGGGCCGGTGACGAGCCCGCTTCTCGGCAGCGCGGGGATCGGCCTGTCGGCGCGGATCGATGCGGTGAGCGTGACGATGCTGCTGCTGGTGAGCTTCGTCGGCTGGATCGTGATCCGCTTCACCCGCACCTACCTCGACGGCGAGGCGCGGCAGGGCGCCTTCACCGGCTGGCTGTGCGCGGCGGTGGCGGCGGTGCTGTTGCTGGTCCAGGCCGGCAACCTCGTCCAGCTCGTCGCCGCCTGGATCGCAACCAGCATGTGCCTCCACCGCCTGCTCCTCTTCTACGCCGAGCGACCCGCGGCGCGGCGGGCGGCGCGCAAGAAGGCGTTGTTCTCGTCGATCGGCGGAGCAGCGATGCTGCTGGCGGTGGCGTTGATGATCGCAGGCACCGGAACGACCGACATTGCGACCGTCATTGCGGCGGCGCGCGGCGGAAGCCTGCTCGTCGGCGTCGCGCCGCTGCTCGCCCTGGCTGCCTTGCTCAAGTCGGCGCAATTCCCGACGCACGGATGGCTGACCGAGGTGATGGAGGCGCCGACCCCGGTATCGGCGCTGCTCCACGCCGGGGTCATCAATGCCGGGGGCTTTCTCCTCATCCGCTTCGCCGACGTGATGCTGGGCGCCCCCGGCACGCTGGCGGTGCTGGCGATCGTCGGCGGCTTCACTGCGATCTTCGGCGCGGCGGTCATGCTGACACAGCCAGCGGTCAAGACCTCTCTCGCTTGGTCGACCGTGGCGCAGATGGGCTTCATGATCCTGCAGTGCGGGCTCGCCCTCTTCCCGCTCGCACTGCTGCACATCGTCGCCCACTCGCTCTACAAGGCTCACGCCTTTCTCGCCTCGGGCAATGCGGTCGAGCAGGTCGCCGCGATCCGGCGGCCGGGGCCGGTGGCCGTGCCGAGCGGCGCGGCGGTCGGGCGGGCATTCCTCGCTGCTCTCGCCATCTATGCGGCGATCGGTGCCCTGTTCGGCCTGACGATCGGCATCGAGCACAAGAGCGCGCAGGCCTTCACGCTCGGCGCGATCCTGGTGTTCGGGGTCGCCTATCTCCTCGCGCAGGGGTTCGCGGACAAGGCGCCCGCACTCCTGACCCGGCGAACCGCGCTCTACTCGGCGGCGACCGCCTTCGCCTCTTTCGCGCTGCAGAGCGTGGCCGAATGGCTGACGCGCGGAACGCTTCCACCGCCGCCCCTTCCCGGGCCGCTCGAATGGACGTTGCTGGCGCTCGCCGTGCTGAGCTTCGGACTGGTGGGGGTCGCGCAGGCGCTGTTCCCCTTGTGGGCGATGCATCCCGCCGCCGCGGGTCTTCGCGTCCACCTCTCGAACGGGCTCTACGTCAATGCCGCGCTCGACCGCCTGCTCGGCGGCTGGCGACGGCCCCGCACCGCCGCCTGACGCCTCGAAGGACAAGCTTATGACCCAGCTCAGCCCCGCCACGATCCTCGCTGCCGCCGATGCGGCGATCCGCGCGATCCCGCCCTTGTGGCCCCTCGCTACCTCGGTCGCGGTGAACCCGTTCCTCGGTCAGGCGCACGAGTCGCTGCCGCTGGCCGCCGCGCGCTGGGGCAAGGCAAGCGGGGTCGCGGTGACCATGCCGCGCGCCTGGTTCGCGGAGCGGATCGCGAGCGGCGCGATCGAGGAGGCCGATCTGGTCGCCGCGCTCGAGGCGGCGCCGGTTGCCGGACGACCGACCCTCGCCGCGGTGAAGACTGCCCTCAAGACGCCGCGCGCGGCACCGCAGGCCGTTCCGACGGTCGCCGACCTCGCCGCGGGCGCATCGGGGATCGACTGGCCGGCGCTGGTCGCCGCGCGCTTCAGCCACTGGGCCGCGACCTATTTCGATGCGGGCCAGGCGCTGTGGCCGACCACGCCGGCCAAGGGCGCATTCGCCGCGTGGCGGCTGTATGCAAGCCATGACCTCACCCCCGAGATTGCCGGCCTGCGCGGCTTCGCCGCGCTCGTCGCCGACCTGCCCGAGGAGCGCGCGGAAGCGATGGCGTTCGCCGCGACCCGGCTCGGGCTGAGCGAGACCGCCCTGCCGGCGTACTTCCACCGCCTCCTCGTCGGAACGGCGGGCTGGGGACAAGTCGCGCGCTACCGGCTGTGGCAGGCCGAACTCGGCGGCAAGAGCGACCGCACGGGCACCGACCTCGTCGCCATCCTGCTCGCCTTCGAGCTCGCGCTTGCCGGCCAATATGGCGCGGAAATCGAGTCGCTGTGGGCGGCGACCGTGAAAGCCTGTGCCGAACCGCTGCGGCCGAGCGCGGACGACATCGTCGACTCGATCCTCCAGGAGGCCGCCGAACGGGCCGCGCAGCGTCGCCTTGCCGCCGTCTTCGCCGCCCCGGCCCGCGCCGCATCGGCGGGTAGGCCGACATTGCAGGCGGCCTTCTGCATCGACGTCCGTTCGGAAGTGTTCCGCCGCGCGCTCGAGGGCTGCGACCCCGGAATCCGGACGCTGGGCTTCGCAGGCTTTTTCGGAATCGCGACGGGCCATCGCCCGCTGGGATCGGACGTGACCGAGCACCGCCTTCCGGTGTTGCTCACTCCGGCCGTGCAGAGCGAAGCCGGGCACGGCAGCCCCGCCGACCGGATGCGGCGGATCGCCAGCCGCGCGCGCCGTGCCTGGGGGCGCTTCCGGCTCGCGGCAGTTTCGTCCTTCGCTTTCGTCGAGGCGGCGGGCCCGCTCTATGCCGCCAAACTGGTTCGCGACGGCCTCGGGATTGGCCGGCGGACGACGCCGAACGACCCCGTGCCGCGCTTCACCCCGGACCTTTCGCCCGAGGACCGGACCGGCATGGCCGCAATCATCCTCGGCGCCATGGGTCTGACGCGTGACTTCGCTCCGCTCGTGCTGCTCGCGGGTCACGGCGCCAATGTCGTCAATAATCCGCATGCGAGCGCACTGCATTGCGGGGCGTGCGGCGGCGCGTCGGGTGAGGTCAATGCGCGGCTCCTCGCGGGGCTTCTGAACGACCCCGCGGTGCGAATCGGCCTCGCGGCACGCGGAATCGCGGTTCCCGACGACACCCTGTTCCTCGGCGCGCTTCACGACACGACGACCGACGCGGTGACGCTCTATACCGACGACCATGTCTCGCCCGCTCATGCCGAGGCGATCGCGCAGGCCAGACGCTGGCTGGCGAGCGCGGGGATGGTCGCGGCGACCGAGCGGGCGGCCCGATTGCCTCGCGCCGTCACCGCCCTCGACGTCGCTGCCCGCGCGCGCAACTGGGCCGAGCTTCGGCCCGAATGGGCGCTGGCAGGCTGCCAAGCCTTTGTCGCCGCGCCGCGCGATCGCACGCGGGGCAAGGACCTCGCCGGCCGCGCCTTCCTCCACGATTACGACTGGCGCGCCGACGAGGGCTTCGCGACCCTCGAGCTCATCCTCACCGCGCCCGTCGTCGTCGCCAGCTGGATCAGCCTGCAATATTACGGATCGAGCGTCGCGCCCGACCTCTTCGGCGCGGGCAACAAGCTCCTCCACAATGTCACCGGCGGGATCGGGGTGGTCGAGGGCAATGGCGGGCTGCTCCGCTCGGGCCTGCCGCTGCAGAGCGTGACCGACGGCGAGCGGCTCATCCACGAACCGCTCCGCCTTTCGGTGCTGGTCGAAGCCCCGCGCGAGGCGATCGCGAACATTCTCGCCCGCCACCCGGGGGTCGCCGCGCTGTTCGACAACAAGTGGCTACATCTCATCGCGCTCGACGACCGCGGCCAGCTGGCGTGGCGCTACGTCGGCGAAGGCCAGTGGAAAGCCGTCGAGGGCGCTGTAATTCCCAAGGACGATCTGGTCGCCGCCTGACCCCTGTCGCTTGGCCGCGATCCGTGGCACAGTGCCACGCAATGTCGACGGTCCTCGATCCGCCCTCCGCCGAGCCGGCCGCCGAACCGGCGCCCGTCGCCGACGCCGATCACCCCATCGGCGGTGATCTCGTCAAGCGGCACCGGCTGTCGACCCGCCTGTGGCACTGGACCAATGCGGTGACGCTGCTCGTCATGCTGATGAGCGGGCTGATGATCTTCAACGCGCATCCCCGGCTCTATTGGGGGAGCTATGGCGCCAATCCCGACCGCGCCTGGCTCGAGGTCACCAGCACGACCACCAAGGGCTATCTCAGGGTCGGGCCGGTGCAGCTCGAGACGACCGGCGTCATGGGCTATTGGAAGGCGCCCGACGGATCGATTCAGCGGCGCGCCTTTCCGCACTGGGCGACCATCCCCTCGAGCTACAGCCTCGCCGATGCGCGCATCTGGCACCTCGCCTTCGCCTGGCTGCTGAGCCTCGGGCTGCTCGCCTACAGCATCGTCTCGCTGGTCAATCGGCACTTCCAGAAGGACCTGCGGATCCGTGCGGCCGAGATGGCGCCGCGCAACATCTGGCACGACATCAAGGAGCATGCCCGGCTGCGCTTCCCGACCGGCGAGGCGGCGCTGCGCTACAACATCCTTCAGAAGCTCGCCTACGCCTCGGTGCTGTTCTTCCTGCTGCCGCTCGTCATCCTGACCGGCATGACGATGAGCCCCGCGCTGGTGAGCGGGCTTTCCCCGCTGCTCGACCTGTTCGGCGGCCGGCAGTCGGCGCGCTCGCTGCACTTCCTCGCCGCCTTCGGGCTCGTCGCCTTCTTCCTCGTCCACATCGCGATGGTGGTGCTGGCGGGTCCCTACAATGAGGTGCGCTCGATGATCACCGGCCGTTTCCGGCTTCCCAGGGAAAGGGCCGAGCCGTGAGCGACACGATGTTCGACCGTCGCGGCCTGTTGCGCGGCCTGGCGCTGGGTGGCGGCGGGCTGACGCTCGCGGGCTGCGACAAGCTCAACAGCCAGCCGCAGTTCCGCCGCTTCCTCGAGGGCGCCGAGAAGCTGCATTATGGCGCGCAGCGGGTCGTCGGCGGCGAGAATGCGCTGGTGCGCGAATATAGCCGGCTCGACATGTCGCCGGTGTTCCGGGTGAACGGCAACAGCATGCCCGCCTCGCCCGCCTATCAGGCGCTGGCGGCGAATGCCTTTGCGGACTTCCGATTGGTGATCGACGGGCTGGTCGCCAAGCCGCTGCAACTCTCGCTCCGCCAGCTCGCCCAGGCCCCGCAGCGCTCGCAGATCACCATGCACAATTGCGTCGAGGGGTGGAGCGCGATCGGCGAATGGAAAGGGCCGCAGCTCGGCCCGCTGCTCCGCGCCGCGGGCCTGTCGAGCCGGGCAAAATATATCGTCTTTCACTGCGCCGACGACAGCGGCGGCAACCCTTATTATGAATCGATCGATCTGAACGACGCCTTTCATCCGCAGACGATCCTCGCCACGCACATGAACGGCGGCGTGCTCGGAATCCCGCACGGCGCGCCGGTGCGGCTGCGGGTCGAGCGGCAACTGGGTTACAAGCACGCCAAGTTCGTGATGCGGATCGAGGCGCGCGACCGGCTCGACAATCTCTATCTCGGCAAGGGCGGCTTCTGGGAAGATCGCGCCGATTACGCCTGGTACGCGGGGATCTGAGCTAAGCCCCGCCAGCGACGCAGGCGAGGATCTCGTCCGCTGCGCGTGCCGCCGCACCGGCGGTCGGCGAGAATGTCTCGGCCACCGCCATCTCCTGCGCGACGCGATAGTCGGCGTGGCGCGCCCGCGCCTGTTGGCACGCAGCAGCCGCATCGCCTGGCGAAACGACGTCGCCAAGGCGCCAGAAGGCGTAATCGGGGTCGTCCCGCCAATCGACCTGGTGCGCGTCGACGAACACGCAGGGGCGCAGGCCAAGCAGCAGGAATTCATAGACCTGGCTCGAGACGTCACCGAGATAGATGTCGGCGGCCGCGGTGTAGCTCATGTCGATGAGCTTTTCGGAACCCGTGTCGACGATCACCCGGCCGGGAATGGCGAGCGCTTGCCAGCGGGCACGCGTCGAAGCGTCGGCATCCTCGAACGCCCGGATGTGCGGCGCGAGGACGAGGTTGAACTCGGTCTGCTCGATGATCGCGCGGGCGATCGCCTCGGCCTGCCCGAGCGACGACAACCGGCCGAGAAAATGGGGATTGTAGAGGACGGTCGGGCGGTCGTTGGCGAAGAGCGGCGGCCGGCTCGCCGCCACCCGCAGAACATATTCGGCCTTGGGGTAGCCGGTGATCCGTAAGCGGTCGGGGCGCACGCCCGATTCCTCGAGCCGGCGCGCGGTCTTGTCGCCGGCAACGAGCAGCCGGTCGAAACGCTGGAAACGCGGCTCGAACGACACCGCCCGGTCGCCCGCGCCATGAGGGATACAGATGAACTTCGGGCTCGTGACGCCCATGCTACGGAGGCGCGACGAGGTGACTTCGGGCGTGACGATCGCGTCGAAGGCGCCGAGCTCGCGCCGATTGCGCCACAGCATCGGCTCCTTGCCGAGCGACGACTTGCCGAGCAGGCTCCCGAGCCCGTCGGCGAGCTTCGAGCGGCGCAATTCGCTGAAGCGGACCGTCGAGCCCGGGAGGTTACCGGCAATCTCCTCAGCGACCGCGCGGACGGTGGAATCGCCCGCGAACACCACGACCTCGACGCCGGGCCGTTGCGACAAGGCGCAGGCGACGGGCACGGTGTGATAGGCCTGGTGGCCGCCGCCGATCAGCGGAAAGGCGATGCGGACCGGGCCGCTCATCTTTTGGCGAAAGGAAGGAGGTCGGCCTTCATCAGGGGCAGGATGGCCGAGCGGTGGCGCCAGGCGCGGCCGCCAAAGCGCGCAACCGAGCCGACGTCGGCGCCGATCAGCCGCCGCGCCGCCTTGATGTAGACCCGGTCGATGCAGGCCGCGAAGGCCGCCTCGTCGAACAGGCGGCTCGCGCGATTGGCCTCCTTGAGACGGCGCAGCCACCCTTCCGCCCAGGCCAGCAGCTCGTCGCAGATCGCATTGTTGAACGAGCCGCCGAGGAGGACGTGGCGGCGAAGGTCCTCGGGCGAATGGTCGACGCCCATGGCATCGAGGAAGCGGGCGCTGATCCGCGACTGCATGGCGACGATCGGCTCGACGTTGCTGCGGATGGTCTGGCCGCCATGGACCCGTCGCTCGACCAGGAAACGCGGCAGGTTCGCAACCCGGTAATGCTCGGAAAAACGGGCGAACATGTCGACGTCCTCGCACACCGGGAAGGTGGGATCGTAGGGCACCGCCTTGATCGCGTCGGCGCGGCCGAAGACCGAGGATTGCTGGAAGGGCGAGCGGAACAGGAGCAGCGGCCTGATCTGCTCGTGCCGCTCGGGCTGGATCCGCCCGCCGGGCCGGCGCCGCCCGGTTTCGGTCACGGTCCGCGCCGCGCTTCCGACGAGGTCGATGTCGGGGTGACGCTCGAGGAACGTGCGCTGCACCGCCAGGCGATCGGGAAGGCAGACGTCGTCGCTGTCGAGCCACGCGATATATTCACCCCGAGCCTCGTCGAGCGCGAGGTTGCGACTGACCGGGATCCCGGCGTTGCGCGGCTGGACGACGAGCTTCAGCCGGGGGTCGTTGATTGCACGCACCACCTCGACCGTGCAGTCGGTCGATCCATCGTCCACCACGACGCATTCGAAGTCGCCAAAGCTCTGCCCGAGAACGCTTCGCACCGCCTGACCGACGAAACGCTCGCGGTTGTAGACGATGATCAGGACGGAAACTTGCGGAGACGACATCGACGACCGTTGAGAGAAATTTAGACGAGCGACTGCCCGCCTTTGGTTCCCGGATAGTGACAAACCGGCCCGGACGGGAGTGAAAAAGGGTTCATCTTCTCAATCCGTCGCACACGGCTTTTCGACCAGTGGCGGCAATCGGGGGGGAGCCATGTCGGGCAGCCGTCGTTAGGACGGCTACCGAATGTCAGGTTGCGGAAGAAAACAGATTTGATGACGACCAGGGCGCTTGGGCTGCCGGCCGCCAAATTCATCCTTCTTATCGCCAGTGGCGGGCTCATGCTCGGCACCTTGAGCGCGTGCAGCGACCAATCGAGCGCGCAGGAACGCGGCGGACCGGGTGGCGGTGCCGGCGGGCGACCGACACAGGTGGGCTTCATCACCGCGACGACCACCTCGGTCCCTCTGGTCTCCGAGCTCGGCGGCCGCGCGGTCGCCTACGAGACCAGCGAAGTGCGACCGCAGATCAGCGGCCTCATCCAGCGTCGCCTATTCACCGAAGGCTCCTACGTCCGGCAGGGCCAGCCGCTCTACCAGGTCGATCCGAGCCTCTACCGCGCCGCGGTCAACCAAGCCTCGGCCAATGTCGCCAGCGCCCGCGCCGCCGCGGAAGCCGCCCGCGCCAAGGCCAATCGCTACCGCCCGCTCGCGCAGATCGAGGCGGTCAGCCAGCAGGAATATACCGACGCCGCCGCGCAGGCCCGGCAGGCTACCGCCTCGGTCGCGCAGGGCAATGCCGCGCTCGAGACCGCGCGGATCAACCTGCGCTTCACCACGGTCAAGGCGCCGATCAGCGGGCGGATCGGTCGCTCGCTCTTCACTCAGGGCGCGCTGGTCAGCTCGAACCAGACCGACCCGCTGGCGGTGATCCAGCGCACCGATCCCATCTATGTCGATATCCAGCAGTCGGCCGCCGACCTGACCACGCTCCGCCGATCGCTGGCGAGCGGCGGGGTGACCCCCGGAAGCACGCAGGTCCGGCTCAAGCTCGATGACGGCAGCGACTATGGCTACACCGGCACCGTCCAGTTCTCCGAAGTGGTGGTGAACGAAAGCACCGGCACGGTAACGCTCCGCGCGAGCTTCCCCAATCCGCAGGGCACGCTTCTTCCGGGGTCGTTCGTGAAGGCCTTCTTCACCCAGGCGGTGACTCCCAATGCCATCCTCCTTCCGCAAAGCGCGGTCCAGCGCGACATCGGCGGTGACGCCTTCGTGTTCGTGGTCGGTCCGCAGAACCGGGCCGAACGACGCAAGGTGGTGGCCGAGCGGACCTATGGCACCGACTGGGTCATCACCGGCGGGATCAAGCCCGGCGACAAGGTGATCACGCAAGGTCTGGGAACGCTCAAGGACAAGGCGCCGATCAAGCCGGTGCCGGCCAGCGCGGCGCAGAAGATCGCGCCGCCGCCGCCGGGTCAGGCAGGTGCGGCCGGTGCTGGCGGTGGCGCGCGCAGCGGCGGCGGCGGGCGCTAGCACTTGTCGCAGCTCTTCATCCGGCGCCCCATCTTCGCCTGGGTGCTCGCGATCATCGTCATGCTCGCGGGCATCGGCGCGATCACCCAGCTTCCGGTCGAGCAATATCCCGACGTCGCCCCGCCGCAGGTCAATGTCCGGGCGACCTATCCTGGCGCCTCGGCCGAGACGGTCGAGAACAGCGTCACCCAGATTCTCGAACAGCAGCTGACCGGCATCGACGGATTGCTCTATTTCTCCTCGACATCGTCGTCGCGCGGCAGCGTCAGCATCTCGGCGGTGTTCGCCAAGGGCACCGACCCAGACACCGCGCAGGTCCAGGTGCAGAACCAAGTCCAGCAGGCGCTCACCCGCCTTCCGCAGCAGGTCCAGCAGCAGGGCGTCCGGGTCACCAAGTCGAACCCCGACTTCTTGCTGATCGTCGCGGTCTATGACGAGACCGACCAGCGCTCGAACATCGACGTGTCGGACTATTTGACCTCGAACATCCAGGATCCGCTCAGCCGGGTCGAGGGCGTGGGCGACGTCAACGTCTTCGGTTCCTCGCGCGCGATGCGCATCTGGCTCAATCCCCAGCGCCTCGCCGCGGTCGGCCTGATGCCGAGCGACGTCATCACCGCGATCCAGAACCAGAATACCGAGGTCGCGGCGGGCGAAGTCGGCGCGCTTCCCGCGCCGCAGGGCCAGCTCCTCAACGCCACCGTCACCGCCCAGTCGCGGCTGCGCACGCCCGAGCAGTTTGGCGACATCATCCTCAAGACCGATCCCTCTGGCGCCAGCGTCCGGGTCCGCGACGTCGCCCGGGTTGAGCTCGGCGCAGAAAGCTACAATTCGATTAGCCGGGTGAATGGCCATCCAGGCGCGGGCATGGCGATCAGCCTCGCCCCCGGCGCCGACGCGCTCAAGACCGCCGACCTCATCAAGGCGCGCGTCGCCGAGCTGCAGTCCGGTTTCCCCGAAGGTCTCAAGGTCGCCTACGCCAACGACACCACCGCCTTCATCCGCCTGTCGGTCGAGGAAGTGGTCAAAACGCTGCTCGAGGCGGTGGTCCTCGTCGTCATCGTCATGTTCGTCTTCCTGCAGAGCTGGCGCGCGACGCTGGTCCCCGCGATCGCGGTTCCGGTCGTGCTCCTCGGCACCTTCGCGGTCTTCTATCTCGCCGGCTTCTCGATCAACACGTTGACCCTGTTCGGGCTGGTCCTCGCCATCGGCCTCCTCGTCGACGACGCCATCGTCGTGGTCGAGAATGTCGAGCGGCTGATGGAGGAAAATCCGGGCATGAGCCCGCGCGAGGCGACCGAGATCTCGATGAAGGAAATTCAGGTCGCGCTGGTCGCGATCGCGGTGGTGCTCTCGGCGGTGTTCTTGCCCATGGCCTTCTTCGGCGGCTCGACCGGCGTCATCTACCAGCAGTTCGCGCTGACCATCATCAGCTGCATGGTCCTGTCGGTGCTGGTCGCGCTGATCCTTAGCCCGGCGATCACCGCAACCCTTCTCAAGGCCCGCAAAACGCCTGAAGAGGAAGCAGCCGGCCGACAGGATCGCAACGTCTTCGAACGCACCGCGCACCGCTTCCAGGACTGGTTCAACCGCACCTTCAGCCGTGGGATCGAGCGCTACGAGGGCGGCGTCGTCAAAGTGATCGCGCGCAAATGGCTGTTCCTCGCCATCTATGCGGTGATCTGCGTCATTCTCGTGGTCATGTTCCAGCGCTTGCCGACGAGCTTCCTCCCGACCGAGGATCAGGGCGCGGCGAGCATCCAGTTCCGCCTGCCCGCCGGCGCGACGCAGGAGCGGACGCTCCAGGTCCAGCGGCAGATCGAGCAATATCTCAATCAGTACGAGAAGAAGAACCTCGCCACCGTCTTCACGGTCGCGGGTGGTGGCGGTGGTGGCGGCGCGTCGGGGCAGAACACGGGCCAAGGCTTCATCAACTTCGCGCCATGGGACGAGCGCAAGGGCAGCGAGAACAGCGCCAAGGCGATCGTCGAGCGCGCGTCGGGCGCCTTCCGCGGCTTCCGTGACGCGCAGGTGTTCGCGCTGGTGCCCGGCGCAATCCGCGGCCTTGGCCAGACCAGCGGCTTCAACATGCAGCTCCAGAATTCGAGCGGGATGAGCCGCGAGCAATTCCAGGCCGCGCGTGACCGGCTGATCGCCGCCGCCTCCGAAGACCCCAAGCTCGCCTCGGTGCGCCTCAGCGACCTGCCCGACGTCGCCAACCTCAAGGTCGATGTCGATCCGCAGCGCGTCACCGCCTACGGCCTCAGCACCAATGACGTGAACAACACCCTCGCGACCGCCTGGGGCGGACGCTACGTCAACGACTTTATCGACAATGGCCGGGTGAAGCGCGTCTATGTTCAGGGCGACGCCCCCTACCGCGCCGACCCGGCCGACCTCGGGCAATGGTATGTGCGTGGGTCGGGCGGCGAGATGACCCCTTTCTCGGCCTTCGCCCGCACCGGGTGGAGCACCGGCCCGAGCAGCCTTTCGCGCTTCCAGGGCGTCCCCTCGTTCGAGCTTCAGGGCACCCCCGCGCCGGGCGTCAGCTCGGGCGAGGCGATGATGCGGATGGAGGAGCTCGCCAAGTCCGTCCCCGGGACCAGCGTCGCCTGGTCGGGCGCATCGTTCCAGGAGCGCCTGTCCTCGGGCCAGGCACCCCTCCTCTACGGGCTGTCGCTGCTGGTCGTCTTCCTCTGCCTCGCCGCGCTCTACGAGAGCTGGTCGATCCCCGTCGCGGTGCTGCTAGTGATCCCGCTCGGGCTTGTCGGCGCGGTTTTCGCGGTGACGCTGCGCGGGCTCGAAAACGACGTCTATCTCCAGATCGGCCTGCTTACGACCATGGGCCTCGCCGCCAAGAACGCCATCTTGATGATCGAATTCGCCGAACAGGCCGAACGCGCCGGCAAGCCAGTGATGGAAGCCGCTCTCGAAGCCGCGCGCATCCGCCTCCGCCCGATCCTGATGACGAGCTTCGCCTTCATCTTCGGCGTGCTGCCGCTCGCCATCTCGACCGGTGCCGGCGCCAACAGCCGCATCGCGATCGGCACCGCGGTCATCGGCGGGATGATCACCGCGACCTTGCTCGCGCTCTTCTACATTCCGCTGTTCTTCGTCCTTGTCCGCCGCGGCGCGAAGGAGGGCGTGACCTTCATCCGCGGGCGCTTCCGCCGCCGGCCCGCGGCACCGACCGGGGAGGCGACCGCGTGAAGAAGAGCATTTCCGCGCTGACGATGGTCGCGCTCCTCGCCGGCTGCACCTCGCTCGATCCGCAGCTCAATCGGCCGGCCGCCCCCGTCCCCGCCAGCTTCCCGATCGGCGATCCCTATCGTGCCGAGGCTCCGGCTCTCTCCGACTTCACCCACCGCGACGTGTTCCGCGACGTGCGGCTGCAGACGCTGATCGGGCAGGCGCTGCAGAACAATCGCGACCTGCGGATTGCCGCCGCCAACATCGCCGCCGCGCGGGCGCAAGTCGGCATCACGCGCGGGGCGCAGCTCCCGCAGCTCGACGCAGCCGCAGGGGTGGACGTCACGCCCCGCCGCAACGCGCAGGGCAACATCAACGGGGTGCGCGTCGGCGGATCGGCGAGCCTGCTTCCCTCCTTCGAGCTCGACCTGTTCGGCCGCCTCGCGTCGCTGACCCGCGCCGACCAGAACCGCCTCCTCGCCACCACGGCGGCCGAGCGCGGCGTCCGGATCGCGCTCATCGGCGACATTGCGGACGCCTGGCTGACCTATGCCGCCGACACGAGCCTCCTCCTCATCGCCGAGAACACCGTCCGGTCGGCCGAGCGGACCCGCGCGCTGACCGAAGCGCGGCTGAAGGGCGGCATCGCGCCGCGCACTGATCTCCTCCAGGCGCAGCAGATCCTCGAGACCGCGCGCGCCGACCTCGCGCAACAGAAGGCGCTCCGGGCGCAGGACGTCAATCTCCTGCAATTGCTGGTCGGCGCACCGATCGACCCCTCGCTGCTCCCCGCCAATCTCGAACAGGCTGCCGCAAGCGTCGCGGCGCTCCCGGTCGGGCTCGACAGCCGGGTCCTGCTGCGCCGCCCCGACATCATCCAGTCCGAATTCGAGCTTCGCGCCGCCAATGCCGAGATCGGCGCGGCCCGCGCCGCACTGTTCCCGAGCATTTCGCTGACCGGGCTCCTTGGCCTTGCCAGCAGCACGCTGACCGGCCTGTTCAGCGGCGGCGCCTTCACCTTCTCCGCCGCCGCCGACGCGCGCCAGTCGATCTTCTCGGGTGGCATCCGGCGCGCGACCGTGCGGCTGCGCGAAGCCCAGCGCGACGCGGCGGTGGCGAGCTACGAGCAGTCGATCCAGACCGCCTTCCGCGAGGTCGCCGACGCACTCGCCGACAAGGGCACCGTGGGCGAGCGGGTCGCGGCCAACCAGCGCAACGTCGCGGCGACGCTCCAGAACCTGACGCTTGTCCAGGCCCGCTACCGCGAGGGGATCGATCCTTTCCTCTCGACCCTCGACGCGCAGCGCTCGGCCTATGCCGCCGAGCGCAATCTCACCGCCGTCCGGCTTGCGCAGGCGCGTAACGCGGTCACGCTTTACCGGGTGCTCGGCGGAGACGGCCGCTAGGGTCCGACCGCTCCGTCTGGCGCGGGCTCGGGCCGGATGAATATCCGGAACAGCTCGGGATGCTCGGCCTTGATCCGCGCTTCGAGGCGGCCAATCAGCCCCTCGACCTCGGGAACGCGAAGCGAGTCCTCGATGTCGATGGCGACGCTGGCGATCACCTGGTCGGGCGACAATTGCGAAGTGGTGACGTCGATCACCTTGGCGACGCATTCCTCCTCGGCGGCGATGCGGCGGATCGACGCGCCGATCTCGGGCGAAGCGCGCTCGCCGATGAGCAGCGCCTTGCTCTCACGCGCGAGCAGCACCGCGACCACCGCCAGCAATATCCCGATGAGGATCGACCCGGCGCCATCGAGCCATGGTGTCTCGAGCCACAGCGACAGGCCCGTCGCGAGCGCCGCGACAACGATCCCGACCAGGGCCGCGCTATCCTCGAACAGCACCATGAAGGTGGTCGGGTCCTTGCTCGCCTTGAAGGTGCTCCAGATGCCGCGGCCCTTGCGGTCGACGTTGAACGCCTTCCAGCCGAACCACCACGAAATGCTTTCGAAGACGAAGGCGAGGCCGAGCACGGTGAAGTTGATCCACGCCCGTTCGATCGGCTCGGGACTGGCGATGTGGAGCATGCCTTCGTAAATCGACACGCCTGCGCCGAGTGCGAAGATCAGCAGCGCGACCACGAACGACCAGAAATATAGCTCGCGCCCATGGCCGAAGGGATGAAGGTCGTCGGGCGGCTTGGCCGCGCGATGTTGGCCGTAAAGCAGGAGCACCTCGTTGCCGGTGTCGACCAGCGAATGGACCGCCTCGCTCAGCATCGAGCTACTGCCGGTCATTGCCGCGGCGATGCCTTTCACGACCGCGATGGCGAGGTTCCCGATCAGGGCCGCGATGATCGCTGTTCTGGAACTATGCTCGGCCACCCCGCCACAACCCCGCTTCGATCGGATCGTTGCGTAGGCGGCACGCTTGCAGTCGCGCGGCTTCACCGCCAGCATCCGCGCATGACGCGCCTCCTCGCCGCCCCGCTCCTTCTCCTCCTCAGTAGCGCCGCCGCACCGGAGGAAGCGAACTGGCGATCGCAGGCATCGCGCGTGTCGATCGTCCGCGACGACTGGGGCATTGCCCATGTCCGGGGGCGGACCGACGCCGACGCGGTGTTCGGCATGATCTATGCGCAGGCCGAGGATGACTTTCCGCGGATCGAGGCCAATTATCTGACCGCGCTCGGCCGCACCGCCGAGGCCGAGGGCGAGAAGGCGATCTGGCGCGACCTCCGCGCCCGACTCTACGTCAGCGAGGACAGCCTCAAGGCGCGTTATGCCGAAAGCCCGCCATGGCTACGGCGCCTGATGGTAGCCTGGGCGGACGGTCTCAACTTCTACCTCGCCCGGCATCCCGAGGTCAGGCCGCGCGTCTTGACGCGCTTCGAGCCGTGGATGGCCTTGAGCTTCACCGAAGGCAGCATCGGCGGCGACATCGAGCGGATCGATCCGAGCAAGCTCGAGCAGTTCTATGGCAGCGCGGGCGATACCCCCGCGATGGCTGAGGCGCATGACGGCGAACCGCGCGGATCGAACGGCATCGCCATCGCACCCAGACTCACCGCCGACGGCAAGGCGCTGCTCCTCATCAACCCGCACACCAGCTTCTTCTTTCGCTCCGAGCAGCAGGTGACGAGCGACGAAGGGCTCAACGCCTATGGCGCCGCGACCTGGGGCCAGTTCTTCATCTACCAGGGTTTCAACCCGAAATTCGGCTGGATGCACACCACGAGCGGGGTCGACAGCGTCGACGAGTTTGCCTTCGACGTCCGGCAGGGGCCGCGTCCCAGTTACCGCTTCGGCAAGGAATGGCGACCGCTCGAGCAGCGCAATGTGACGCTTCGCTACCGAAGTGCCGACGGCACGCTGGCCAGCCGCACCTTCCGAATTTGGCACACGCACCGCGGTCCGGTCGTGCGCGCCGACAACGGCCGCTGGATCACCTTCGCGATGATGGACCGGCCCGTCGCCGCGCTCGAACAGAGCTTCCTGCGCACCAAGGCCAGTGACTTGCCCTCCTTCCTCGCGGTCGCGGAGCGCAAGGCCAACAGCTCGAACAACACGCTGCTGGCCACAGCCAAGGGCGAGATCGCGTTCCTCCTTCCGCAATTCGTCCCCCGCCGCGACGACCGCTTCAATTATTCAGGCGTGGTCGATGGCAGCGATCCGCGCACCGACTGGCGCGGAACGCATGCGCTCGCCGAGCTCCCGAGCACGCCCAATCCGGCGACTGGCTGGGTCCAGAACACCAATGCCTGGCCCTATCGTGCGGCCGGCAGCGCCAGCCCCGATGCGCGGCGCTTTCCGCGTTACATGGATCTCTACGGCGAAAATTATCGCGGGATCCACGCGCAGCAGCTGCTGACCGGCTCCAGAGGCTGGACACTCGAGGGCCTGCGCGCCGCCGCCTTTGACCGCAACCAGCCGGGCTTTGCCGAGCTGATGCCCCAACTCGTCCGAGCCTATGACGCGCTTCCCCGCGACGCCGCTCGCCGACGCGATCTCGCGGCGCAGATCGCGCTGCTTCGCGGCTGGGACCATCGCTGGAGCGCGGACAGCGTCGCGCAGTCGCTGGCGATGTTCTGGGGCGAGGCGATTCAGAAGAAAATGACGCCGCTCGCGAACGAATCGCGTAATCGCTTCTTCGCACGGTTAGGCTCCGGCACCACCGACGCGCAGAAGCTCGACGCGCTGGCCGAAGCGACCGCGCGCCTGACCCGCGACTTCGGACGCTGGCAGGTGCCGTGGGGCGAGATCAACCGCTTCCAGCGCATCTCGCCCGCGATCGACCATCCGTTCAGCGATGCATCGCCCAGCATCCCCCTGCCCTTCGCTTCGGGAATCTGGGGGTCGCTCGCTTCCGTCGGTTCGGGCCCCAAGCCCGGCACCAAACGCTGGTACGGGACGAGCGGCAACAGCTTCGTCGCGGCGGTCGAGTTCGGGCCACGCGTCCGCGCCGTCGCGGTCACCGCGGGCGGAGAAAGCGGCAATCCCGCCTCGCCGCACTTCACCGACCAGGCGCAGCGCTATGCGTCGGGGAACCTGCGGCCAGTCTACTTCTACCCCGACGACCTCGCCCGTCACACCGAGCGGCGCTACCGCCCGGGGGATTGAGCTATTCGCGGACGATCCGGCCGTCCTTGATCACCATCCGGACACGCCGTATCGCCCCGATGTCGGTGCTCGGATCGCCCTCGACCGCGACGAGGTCGGCGCGGAGGCCGGGCCTGATCGAGCCGCGATCGGCAAGCCCGAACGCCTTGGCATTGCCCGAGGTCGCGGCGGCGAGCACGTCGAGCGGGCGCATGCCATTCGCCACCATCAGCGCCATCTCGCGGGCATTGTCGCCATGGGCGTAGACGCCGACGTCGCCGCCCATGCAGATCGACACGCCTGACTTGAGCGCCAGCGCGAAAGCCTTCCGGCTGAGCGCGACCGAGGCCGGCGCCGGCTCAGTCCCGGTCCAGCCCCCGTAGCGCGCGACCGCGTCGGACGCCGCCAGCGTCGGGCAAAGCGTCATGCCGCGCGCCTTCATCGCGGCGAAGATTTCGGTGGTCCCGCCATAGCCATGCTCGATCGTGTCCGCTCCCGCCGCGATCGCCCGGCGCATGCCCTCGGGGGTCGAGGTGTGGATCGCGACCTGCCGCCCCGCGTCATGCGCGGCGTCCACCGCCGCCTTGAGCTCGGCCAGCGAGAAGGTCGGGCGGCTGTCCTCGCCCGCGCGCCAGCGATAGTCGCCGTAGAGTTTCACCACGTCCGCGCCGGCCGCAATCTGCGAGCGCACGGCCGTGACCACTTCGTCGACCCCGCTTGCTTCCTCCGCGCCCTGCGGCACCTCGACGCCCGGCTCGAAACCCTTGGGGCCATAAGCGCCGCGCGCGACGATCGCCTTGGTCGCGACGACGAGATGCGGGCCGGGCACGATCCCCGCGTCGATCGCCTGGCGGAGCCCGACGTCGGCATAGCCCGCGCCTTCGGTGCCAAGGTCGCGCTCGGTGGTGAAGCCCGCCTCGAGCGTCTGCCGGGCATGGACCACCGCGCGGGCGGTGCGCAGCGCCAGAGGCTCGTTCAGCACCTGCGAGTCCCATTTGGCTTCGTTGTAGGGGTGCAGGAACAGATGCCCGTGCCCCTCGATCATGCCGGGCATCAGGGTCGTTCCGGGAAGCTCGATCACGCGGCTTCCGGCAGGTGCGGACAGGGCCGGCCCGACCGCCTCGATCCGGCCGCCGCGTATCAGCACCTGCCAGCCGGCGTGCGGGGCGCCGGCGCCATCGAACACGCGGGCGGGCTTCAGCAGCAGGGCATCGGCAGTGGCGGCCTGCGGCTGCGCGGCCGCAATGGCGGCAAGGGCGATAAAGCTGATCGGCACGGCGAGGCTCTCCTTTGCGGGCAGCCAAGCCCAGAGCGCGCCACGACGCAAGACGAGCGAGCGGCCCGCCGGGAGGAATCGGCGGACCGCTGCTGTTTGCCTGCCCCCGGGGGAAGGGCCGGCAAGCTCACGGGGGGAGTGCGAGCTTAGTGGTTCCTCGAAGCGCGAGCGCTTCCTTCGGCCGAGCCGCTGGCGTTGCCCGAGGCCGACAGGCTGCCGGCGTTGCGGGCCGCGCCAAGCGCTCCGCCGAGCGCGCCCGAGGCCTGGCCTTGCGCCTGCCCTCGCGCTTCGGCGACTTGGCCGCGCATCGCGTCGACCTGGCCGCGCGCCGTCCCGGCCGCGCTCCCCGCGACCGAGCGGACCGCATCGGTGCCAAGCGCCTGGACGCCGAAGCCGGCGCTCTTCTCGCCCGAGGCGCTACCGGCGAGCGAGCCGGCGAGACCGCCCGACTGGCCACCGCCCGCGGCATTAAGCGCGCCTTCGGCGGCACCCGCGAGCGAGCCCGCGAGACCGACGTCACCGCTGGCCGAGCCGCTGCGCGTGTCGATCGAGCGGCTCGAGGTCACCGAGCCCGCGCCGCTAACGCTGCTGGTGACGCTGTTGGTGATCGACCCGGTGACGCCGCTCAGCGTCCCGTTCAGCGAGCCGGTACCGCCAAGCGCGCCGCCCAGGCTGCCGCCGAGCGAATTGCTGCCGTTGAGCGTGCCGTTGACGACGCCGCCGACCGAGCCGCCGAGATTGCCGAGCAGCTGGGCCGAAGCGGGCGCCGCCGCGGTACCGGCGAGGAGGGCGAGTGCGAGCGTGAAGCGAACCATGTGACAAACCTTTCGTGTCGTTTGCGAATTTCGTGCAGCCACGGGGAGCTTGCATCAGGAGAACGACACCGCTTCCAAGCTTCATCCCGGCGCGGCGATTTTATTTCGCTCCGACAACTTTCGGGTCGGTGCGGCAGGTCCGGCAGACGATCCCGCGCCCGACCTTGCCGCGCCCCTGCGCGACCTCGCGCTCCAACGCCTGCGCCGAGCCGGTCGCGGCCAGCCGCGCGGCGACCAGCGGTGTCGCGAAGCTCGTGCCCCGCACCTTGGCATAGCCCCGGCCGGGGAGCGCCGCCGCCATGTCCGCACCCGGCGCCGCAAAATCCAGCCGCGCCGCCCGGCCGGCTTCGGGCAAGGCCCGGTCGCGCGCGTCGACGGCCGTGACCGCCGTCACGGCGGGATAGGCCGCCGGATACTGGATCGGAGCGGCGGGGCCGTCGTTGCCGACCGCCGCAACCATCCGGATGCCGCGGGCGGCCAGGATCGCGACCGCGCGCTGGAGGAGGATGCTGCTCGGCCCGACCAGGCTGATGCTTATCGCATCGGGGTTCTTGGACGCCGCCCATGCAAGCGCCCGGACGATCGCGCTCGCGCTGCCCGCCGCAGGGCTGCCGCCATAGACGTCGGCGACATAGAGCGTCGCGCCGCCCGCCGCGCCGCGGAACTGCCCGTCCTGCCCGACGAGCAGCGAGGCCACCGCCGTGCCGTGCCCGGTCGGCTTGGCCGCGCCGGCAAAGCCCTGCTGCACGAGGCGGGCGCGGGCGAGACTGGGGTGCGCCGCCACCCCGCCATCGATCATCACGATGACCTTGCCTGCGGGCACCGGTGGCGGCGAGGCACCGGCCAAGACCGCGCCCGCGATCGGCAGCAGCGCGCCGCCGGCAGGCTCGTAGATCGGGTCGGCGTCGAGGGTCATTCCCGGTGCGGCCTTGGCCAATTGCTTGACGCCTTCCTTCACCGAAATCCCGCGCGGCAGGCGCAGGGTGACGCTCGTCAGCCCACCGAGATCCTCGCGCGCCTCGACCCGGTATCCGAGCCGCGCCGCACGGGCGAGGTCCTCGGCGTCGGGATCGATCGCAATCAGCACCCCGCGGCGGACGGGCGCCCCGCCCTGCCCCATCTCGAGGGTCTCGCGGTTGGTGCGGACCAGCTCGCCCAGTCGAAGCCGCCGCAATTCGGCGAGCGAGCTTTCGGCCAGCCCGCCGATCGCCGGGGCGACACCAAGCCGGTCGAGGCTGGGCGCGATCGCCGCCTGCTGCTCGCTTTGGCTGATCCCCGACAGGAGGTCGCCCACCACCGGCAGCCCGCGCGTCGCGCCCGGCAGCGGCAGCGACGGTACACCCACCGGAAGCGAGGGCAGCAATTGCGCCCGCGCGGCGGTGCCCGCGGCAAGCGCGGCGCCGGCCATGAGCAGGGCGGCAAGGGCGGATGAGCGTCTGGACATTCGAGGCTACCTTAATCAGTTCGGCGTCGCGGATGAAACGGCAGGCCAGCGTCGTTTCATCCCCCGATGGAGCAGAATGACAAAACGGGACGAATTTGCCGACGCGCTGGGTTCGATGCTGCCGCGGCTGCGGCGCTTCGCCTTTTCCCTCTCGCGCAATCCGGCGGACGCGGACGACCTTGCCGCGCAGGCGGTCGAGCGTGCGCTCAGAAGCCGCGACCAGTTCACGCCGGGGACGCGGCTCGATTCCTGGCTGTTCCGGATCACCCGCAACCTGTGGATCGACGAGGGCCGCAGTCGTCAGCGCAAGGCCGCCTGGGAAGCGCCGCCCGAAGCTGGCGAACAGGTCGGCTTCGACGGAGCGGCGGCGATCGAGCGTTCGGCCGAACTCGCCACCGTCATGAGCGCCATGAGCGCGCTTCCCGACGAACAGCGCGAAGTGGTCTCGCTGATCATGATCGAGGGTCTCGGCTATCGCGAGACGGCCGAATTGCTCGGCCTGCCGATCGGAACCGTTTCGAGCCGCCTCGTACGCGGCCGCACTGCCTTGCTCGCCTCGCTTGGCGGAGGAGCTGACCAATGACCGACGACCCCGATTTCTATGCCTGGCTCGATGGTGAGCTGGCCGAACCGCAGGCAAGCGCGATGGCCGCCAAGGTCGCCGCCGATCCCGACCTGTCGGCCTTCGCCGCCGAGCATCGCGCGCTCGGGCAGCGCCTTAGCGCCGCCTTCGCGCCCATCGTTGACGCGCCCGTTCCCGACGCGCTTCGCGCAGCCGCGACACCCTCGGCCGACGTCATCGACTTCGCCGCCGCCCGTGCGCGCAAGACGCGGCGCTGGACCGTCACCGGCCTCGCCATGGCGGCCAGCCTCGCGCTCGGCCTCACGCTGGGTGTCGCCATGCCGCGCGGCGGGAGCGGGAGCTTCGAGACCCGGGACGGCCGCCTCGCCGCCGCCGGGACGCTCGACCACGCGCTCGACACCCAGCTCGCCAGCGCGGGCGAGCAATCCGGCGTCCGCATCGGGCTCACCTTCAAGGACGAAAGCGGCCGCTATTGCCGATCCTTCTCCAGCGGGGCGCAGAGCGGCCTTGCCTGCCGCAAGGGCGGCGACTGGGCGATCGAAGGGCTGGTCGCGGGGCAGAGTGGCCGCGGCGATTATCGCATGGCGGCGGGCCCCGACCCCGCGCTCGGCGCGCTGATCGATGCTCGCATCGCCGGCGATCCGCTCGACCCCGCCGGTGAAGCCAGGCTCGTCGAGGGCGGTTGGAAGAACTGACGCCTTTGCCTTTTGACCGGGGCCCGACCACAACAAGGTTTGTATCCGGCAGAAGGGCGAAAACAGGGCATCATGGCAGGGCATATCGTTCATCCCCATCACGAAGCCGTGCCGCCGCGCGCGCTGCCCTGGTACCGGCATCTCTACCTGCAGGTTCTCGTTGCGATCGTTGCGGGCGTGCTGGTCGGCTATTTCTTCCCCGACACCGGCAAGGCGCTGAAGCCGCTCGGCGACGGCTTCATCAAGCTGGTGAAGATGATCATCGCTCCGGTTATCTTTCTGACCATCGTCACGGGGATCGCGGGGATGCGTGACCTCGGGCGGGTCGGGCGCGTGGTCGGCAAGGCCTTCGCCTATTTCCTGTTCTTCTCGACGCTGGCGCTGATCCTCGGCCTCATCGTCGGCAACGTGATCCAGCCCGGCGCCGGGCTCAACATCGATCCCGCCACCCTCGATAGCGCGCAGATCGGCACCTATGCCAAACAGGCGCACGAGAGCACGGTCACCGGCTTCCTGCTCGGCATCATTCCCGACACCGTCGTCTCGGCACTGACCTCGGGGAACATCCTCCAGACCTTGTTCGTCGCGGTGCTGTTCGGCATCGCGCTGGCGCTGGTCGGCCCGCGCGGCGATCGCCTGCTGAGCGCGCTCGAGGACCTGTCGCTCGCCTTCTTCAAGCTCGTCGCGATCCTGATGAAGGCGGCCCCGGTCGGTGCGTTCGGCGCCATGGCGTTCACCATCGGCGCCTACGGGATTGGCACCCTCGCCAACCTCGTCGGCCTCGTCGCGACATTCTACCTCACCTCCCTGCTCTTCGTTCTGCTGGTGCTCGGCGCCGTCGCGCGGCTGGCCGGTTTCTCGATTCTCAAGCTTATCGGTTACCTGAAGGGCGAGCTGCTGCTGGTGCTCGGCACCTCCTCGTCCGAAAGCGCGCTTCCTGCCCTCATGGAGAAGCTCGAACGCGCGGGCTGTCCCAAGTCGGTGGTCGGGCTGGTCGTCCCGACCGGCTATTCGTTCAATCTCGACGGCACCAACATCTACATGACGCTGGCCGCCCTGTTCATCGCGCAAGCGACCGGGGTCGACCTCAGCCTCGGCGACCAGTTGCTGCTGCTCGGCGTCGCGATGCTATCGTCGAAGGGCGCCGCCGGGGTGACTGGCGCGGGCTTCATCACGCTAGCCGCGACCCTTTCGATCGTGCCGTCGGTCCCGATCGCGGGCATGGCGCTGATCCTCGGCGTCGACCGCTTCATGTCCGAGTGCCGGAGCCTCACCAACTTCATCGGCAATGCGGTGGCGACGATCGTCATCGCGCGCTGGGAGGGCGGCTTCGACCGCGCCCACTTCGACGCCGCGATCGCGGGCGAGCTCCCAAGCGTCGAGGAACTTCCCGAGGGCGCGATCGCACCGTAAGCGGCCCTTCGCTCTCATGCCCAGCATCATCCCCATCGACGATCCCGACGACCCGCGTATCGACGCCTATCGCGACATTCGCGAGCGTGACCTCGTCGGTCGCGCGGGCTTGTTCATCGCCGAGGGCCGCGTGGTCCTCGAAAAGCTGGTCGGCTCGACCCGCTTCCGGCCCGTGTCCCTGCTGATCGCCGCCAAGCGGCTTGCGTCGCTCGACGGCCTCCTCGCCGAGCTTCCCGACGACGTGCCGGTCTTTGCCTGCGAGCAAGCGGTGTTCGACCGGATCGCGGGCTTTCCGGTCCACCGCGGCATCCTCGCCATCGCCCGACAAGTCGACAAGCCCACGCCCGACGCCTTGCTCGAAAGCGCCGAAGACGTGCTGTTCCTGTCGGCGATCGCCAATCACGACAACATGGGCGGCATCTTCCGCAACGCCGCCGCCTTCGGCATCGGGGCAGTGCTGCTCGATCCCGACTGCTGTGACCCGCTCTACCGCAAGGCGATCCGCGTTTCGGTCGGGGCGACCCTCCTGGTGCCTTTCGCGCGCCTCGACCGCGGCGAGGACGCGCTGGCGCTTTTCGAACGCCACGAGGTCGCGAGCGTGGCGCTGAGCCCCGCCGGCGACACCCTGCTCCATGGCTGGCGCCCGGCGGCGCGCAATGCCCTGCTGCTGGGTGCCGAAGGCCCCGGCCTGTCCCCGGCCCTCCTTGCACGCACCCGAAGCCTGCGGATCGCCATGGCCAACGGCTTCGATTCCCTGAACGTCGCGACCACGTCGGGGATCGTGCTTCATCATCTCTCCGCCTATCGGGTGTGACATCGCACTACCGAAACGGAGACGAGGATGACCGAGCCTGCCAAGGCATGGGACGCGGCGCAGGTGCGCAAGTGGCTCGAGAAGCGGCGCGAGTCTGCCAAGCTCGACCAGGCCGCCGCGGACCGGCGCGGTTACGAGGCCCGCGACGATTATGACAAGGCCGCCGCCGAGGACTGGGTTTGCCGCACCCTGCTGGTCGGTGACGACACGAACGAACAGGCAAGCCTCGCCAAGCGCCTCAAAGAACTGATCGCGCGCGACGACTATCCCGCGACCGGCATCAACGACGATGAGCGCTTCGAGCGGCACGTCCGTACCTATCTGCGAAAGGTCGCCAAGATGACCAAGGCAAATGAAGGCTTCGAGAAGATGCTGCGCTACCAGTGATGGCGCGGCACTGATCGACCGGCCATCCTGTTCCGCGCCCGGACTTCACCCTAAGGAAGGCGCCATGTCGCATCCCTCCACCGCCAAACCTTCCGCCATCGCTTCCCCGGGCAATGCGAGTGCGGTCTCCACGCGAATGCGCCTCAAGGCAATCGTCGGCGGCGCCACCGGCAATCTCGTCGAATGGTATGACTGGTACGCCTATGCGGCTTTCACGCTCTATTTCGCGCCGCACTTCTTCCCCTCGGCCGATCCGACCGCGCAATTGCTCGGCGCCGCGGCGGTGTTCGCGGTCGGCTTCTTCATGCGGCCGCTCGGCGCATGGATCATGGGAATCTATGCCGATCGCCGCGGGCGAAAGAGCGGGCTCGCGCTGTCGGTGACCTTGATGTGCGCGGGCTCGCTGATGATCGCGGTCTCACCCACCTACCAGCAGGCCGGGCTGGTCGCGCCCGCCGTACTGCTGGTCGCCCGGCTGCTGCAGGGCCTGTCGGTCGGCGGCGAATATGGCGCGAGCGCGACCTATCTGTCGGAGATGGCGGGCCGCAAGCGGCGCGGCTTCTTCTCTTCCTTCCAATATGTCACGCTGATCGGCGGCCAGCTCACCGCGATCGGCGTGCTTCTCGTGCTTCAGGCGACCATGTCGGAAGCCGCACTCGAAGACTGGGGCTGGCGCATCCCGTTCGCGATCGGCGCAGTGCTGGCGATCGTGGTGTTCTGGATCCGCCGCGGCCTCGCCGAGACCCAGAGCTTCACCAAAGCCCGCGCGACCGATGCCCCCGCCTCGAGCGCCCTCGCCCTCTTCCGGCACCACCCGCGCGAGGCGGTCACGGTGATGCTGCTCACCGCCGGGGGCACGCTCGCCTTCTACGCTTACTCGATTTACATGCAGAAATTCCTCGTCAACACCTCGGGGTTCGACCGCGAGACCGCCTCGCGCATCAACGGCGCAAGCCTGTTCCTCTTCATGCTGTTGCAACCACTGGCCGGCGCGCTGTCCGACCGGGTCGGCCGCAAGCCCCTGCTCATCGGTTTTGGCGTGGCGGGGGTCGTCGGCACCTATCCCCTGTTCGCGACGCTCGAGACGACGCGCGACCCGTGGATGGCCTTCGCGCTGGTCATGGTCGGGCTCGTGATCGTCACCGGCTACACAGCAATCAACGCCGTCGTGAAGGCCGAGCTCTTCCCCGCGCATATCCGCGCACTCGGCGTGGCACTGCCCTATGCGCTCGCCAACACGCTGTTCGGCGGCACCGCCGAATATGTTGCGCTGCGCTTTAAGGATGCGGGCTGGGAGCGCGGCTTCTACTGGTACGTGACCGCGGTGATCGCCGCCTCGCTCGTCGTCTATCTGCGGATGAAAGACACGCGCGACAGCAGTGCGATCGCCGAGGACTGAGCGCGCGCCGGAACGCGCGCGCCTGTCCAAGCGCTTCGCGCTTATCCCTGCCTTGCCGAGTGAAAGAGACCTGCCTTGTCTGACCGCCTGAAGGTAATGCTCCAGCACCTGCTGCCCAAGCAACGGCTCACCACCTTCGCGGGGCACGTCGCCGGCGGGCAGCACGGCGCTGCCACCACCCGCCTGATCCGATGGTTCGTCGGCAAATATCAGGTCGACATGAGCGAGGCCGAAAATCCCGACATCGCCAGCTATCGCAGCTTCAACGACTTCTTCACCCGGCCGCTGAAAGCCGGCGCACGCCCGCTCGCTGTGGCCGACTTCACCTGCCCGGTCGACGGCGCCATCAGCCAGTTCGGAGCGATCGACGACCACCACATCGTCCAGGCCAAGGGGCATCGCTTTACGACCACCGCGCTGGTCGGCGGCGACGCAGGGCTGGCGGCCGACTTCCGCCACGGCCACTTCGCCAACCTCTATCTGTCGCCGAAGGACTATCATCGCCTGCACATGCCGTGCGACGGCCGCCTCGTGCGGATGATCTACGTCCCCGGCACCCTCTTCTCGGTCAATCCCGTGACCGCTCGCGGCGTGCCCGGCCTGTTCGCGCGCAACGAACGCGTCGTCTGCGTCTTCGATTCCCCCGAGCACGGCCGCTTCGTCATGGTCCTCGTCGGCGCGACGATCGTCGGCAGCATGGCCACCGTCTGGCACGGCGTCGTCAATCCCAGGCGCACCGGCAAGGTCGCCGAATGGGACTATGCCGACCGCGACATTGTCCTTCGCCAGGGCGAGGAAATGGGCCGCTTCCTCCTCGGGTCGACGATCGTCATGCTGTTCCGAAAAGGGGCCATCGCCTTCAATCCCGACTGGGCACCCGAGCGCTCCGTCCGCCTTGGCGAGATGATGGGCAACCGCCCGGCCTGACCGTCGACGGCAGGCTCGAATCGGGCAAACCGGTCAATGCCACGGGCCTGCGCCAACTGCGCGCCGGATCGCCGGAGATTATCGCGACCCGTCGAAATCCTTGAGGAGCAAACGCCGGACCCAGCGCACATCGCTGACGCCAGAGCGTGGCATGCCGATGTCGTTGCGGCGGGCGCCGGGACCGTAGGAGCCGCGCTCGAAAAAGCGGGAATCCTGGGGGCGGAAGACGTCGGTCATCGTGCCGTCGCGCGCCGTGCCGTTCATCGTGGCCCAGCCATCGCGCGCGATGTGCGCGTCCATGTAGCAGTCGAGGAACGAGACCTGGCCCACGGCGCGCGGGTTGGCGTAGCGACCGTCGGCAAAGCGGGTCGTCGGGTGCCAAGGCCGGGCGAGGCCGACGACACCGTCGGGGACGCCGGCTTCGCGAGTCAGGCGTGAACGGCTGATGATGATCCCGACCGGATCGTCGAGCAGCGTCGAGGGCGCCGCGATGAAGGACTGGAAGGTCGAGCCGTCCGAGGGCGCCGAACGGACCCGCGAACGGATCTCCGAACGCTCGATCAGCAACTGGCCGTTGCCGAAGATGAAGTCGACGTTGCCCGCGATGAGGCTGTCGGTGATGTGCGCGCGCTTGCCGTTGGCGAACAGCGTGTCCTGGTAGCCCAAGAGGGCGCTACGCCGGATCGACACCCGATCGCTGTGGATGTCGAGCAGCAGCGCGACCGCCTGCGGATTGCCGACCTTGGCCGGGTCGCCGTTCGCAAGGCGATCGTTGGCGAGATAATTCCAGTCATTCTCGACCGTCAGTTCCGAAACGATCACATCCGGCGCGTCGATCGTGAGGGTCGCCGAACCAGGCGTTCCCCAGCCATCCCGGTGAAAGGCCTTGGATGTTTGCGCGACCGCGTCGAAGCGGATCCGGGTCCGCGCCTGTCCGCTGCCGACGAGGCGAAGCCGTGCCCGGCGGATCGTCACCTTTTCGCGATAGTCGCCCGGAGCCACCCTGACCGTCAGCCAGCTTCCGCTCGTGTCGCGAGCGGCGGCGTCGAGCGCGGCGCCGACGGTGCGGAAGCAGCGTCCGCCATCGCGGCAGTCGGGGCGCACCGTCAGCGACTGCGCAGCGGCGGGCGCCTCGCTCACGAGCCCAACGGCACAGGCCAGCAGCAACCAGAGCGAACGCGGCATCACTTCCTGCCTTTCCGGGCTTCGTCGGCGGCGACGGCGCGCAGGAAGCGGTCGATCCGCTCCACCGCGACGCCGAGATAGGGTTCGAACAGCCACAGGTCGTGCGGCGAGCGGGCGAAAGTGTAGCTGTCGGTTCGGATGCCCTTGGCCTTGAGCGCCGCGAGCACAGCCTCGCGGCCGGCGGTGAAGCGCGGGGCGCTGCTGGCGATGACGAGGGTCGGCGGGGAGGCAGCCCCGACATAGGTGGCGGCGCTCGCCTCGCGCCAGCGCTGCGGGACCTGCTCAAACGAACCGCCGAGCCACTGGGCGAAGGGTGACGCGGGACCGGCGGCATTCTCGAAGCCGAGCGCGAACGGCGTGGTCATGTCGAGCACGCCGTCGAGGTCAACCAGCGCGTTCGGCACCGCCTTGCCGGCACCGTACGCATCGGTTCCGCGATAGGCGAGGAGCGCCGCCATCTGCCCCCCCGACGAGGCACCGCCGATCGCGATGCGCGATGGCTTGAGGCCATAATGCTTCGCATTGCCCTGCGCCCAGGCCAGGGCATCGGCGACGTCGCGCATGCCGGCAGGATAAGGTGCCTCTGGCGCGAGCCGGTATTCGGGGAGAAATACGGTGTAGCCGCGCCGCGCGAGCCGGTTCGCCAGCGCATAGAAATGCGCCTTCGACCCCGACCGCCACGCTCCGCCATGGACCAGCAACAGTCCCTGCCCCCGGTTCAGCGCCGGAGCGGGCCGGAAGATGTCGAGGTGGAGATCGCGTTCGCCGGCGGTCTTGTAGGCGAGGTCGAAGTCGATCCGCTGCCCACTATTTGGCGCGAACACCGGCAGGGCAATGCCCGGATACTCGTCCCGATATTGCGCGAAGCGGCGGGCGATCGTGTAGCTGTCGTCGACAGGGTGCGTGTCCGCCAGTGCGCCACTGGCGCCACCAACCAGCAGCGCCAGCGTTGCGAATGACGCCAGGCGTCTCCGAAGAGAAACCTGGCGTCCTCGCGTCGCGGGCGATCGATCAGAACTGATACCGCACCCCTGCAAGGAAAGTGCGGCCGGTTCCGGTATATTCGCGGACGAGGAACTGCGATCCATCACCCGTATCGTAATAGCGCTCGTGCTGATTGTTGACGTTAATTCCCTGCAGGTTGAGCGTCAGCCGCTTCGACAGGTTCCAGTAGGCCGACATGTCGATCTGCGACGAGCCGGACTTGCGGGCCTGCGCATTGCCATTCCCGCCCGGCGCGCTGATCAGATAGCTATCACGATGATTGAGCGAGGCCCGGATGCCGCGCGTCCCCGTGTCGTAATAGACAGTGAAGTTATAGCTGTTCTTCGACAGCCCGGCCGAGTCCCGTGCGTCGACATAGGTGTAGTTGGACGCGACTCCGAGCGGCGAGAGCCATTCCGGACCGACGAACGAGAAGGGCACGTTGGCGGTCAGCTCTAGGCCTTTCACCCGGTTGCCGTTGGGCGTGTTGACGGGGATCGAGAAGGTGTAGTTCGTGGTTGCCGGATCGGCGTTGTAGGCCGGGCTGTAGCGCGGGTCGGCGTAGATCGCGGCCCAATATTGCTGCGGGATCCGCTGGGTGACGATCGCGGTCGTCAGCGACGAGATGATGTCCTTGTAGAAGACGCCCGCGCTAAGCAGCCCGCCCTTGGTGAAGTACCATTCGAGCGCGAAGTCATAGTCGTTCGAAAGGTAGGGCTTGAGCCTCGGGTTGCCGAAGTTGCTGACCGTGCGCGTGTCATAGCCGAACACCGGTCCCGCGATGTTGAGCGAGCTCAGCCCCGGCCGGGTCATCGACCGCGCATAGGACAGGCGGGCGATGACGTCGGGCGTCACCTCGAGGCCGAGGTTCGCCGAGGGCAGGAAGTTGTTGTAGCTGTGCTTCACCTCGACCGGCGAACCGGCGAGCACCGCGTCCGATTCCACCGTCGTGCGGACGTAGCGGGCACCGGCGTTCAACCGCAGCACCATTTCGCCGAGGTCGATCCGGTCGTTGATCTCGAGATAGCCGCCCTTGGTCTTCTCGGTGACCTTCCAGCCCGCACCGACATTGTCGACATAGTTGGTGTCGATGAGCCCCGAGCTTCCGATCTTGTCGAAGTCGATGACCGCGAAGGTCGGCAGGCCGCCGCTGATGACGCCCGAGCCGAAGTGCGGGATCGGGAAGGCTTTCAGATATTGCGAGACCGGAGTGATGTACGGCCCATTGCCCGACGCCTCGCCATAGCGGACATAGCGCCGGTTGAAGGCGAGCCCGCCCTTCAGCACCAGCCCGCCGTTGCGATAGGTAAGGTCGCCCTTGGCGGTGACATTGTCCTTGGTCACCTTGTTCAGGCGATTGGCCGCAGTCAGCGCATTGTCGTAATTCGCGGGATTGTTCGGGTCGTAATTGCCGAAGCTCACCGTCGGCGCATCCGCGCTCTTGCTGTAGTCGTAGGAATAGGGGTGCGGGATCGAGCGCGCATAGAAGCGAAGCTCGGTCCGATCCGCCGAATCGCGCGCCTTGCCGAGCAGCCCTTCGAAGGTCAGGCGGTCGTTGATGCTGTAATCGACATTGGCGAGATATTGTTGGAACGACGACTTCGATTCCTGGTGGCGGCTTTCGTACCACGAGGTCACGTCGTCGAAAGTCGCGGCGATGAGGTCCTTGCCATTCGGCCCCACGACGAACTTGCGCGGGGTCTGGCCGACGAAACCGCCTGCCGGGCCGTGAGTCAGCAGCCATTCCATCGAATTGTAGCTGTAGCGGTCGTTCTTGAGCCGCGAATAAAGCGCGCTGAGGCTCACCGTCAGGCGATCGACCGGGCGGAGCTGGAGCGCGCCCGACAGGCCCAGGCGCTTCTGGTCGTTGCCGAAGAAGTCGGCACGCGGCAGGCGCGGCGCCCACAGGCAGTCGAGCGGATCGGCGGCGCCGCACGGCTTGGGTGTTCCGGTCACGGTCGGATTGGTGTCGGCCCAGCTGTCGCCGTTGATGTAGGGGCTGGTCCACAGCACGCTTGAGCGGCCTTCCTGCCAGACCGTGCGCTTCGAATAGGCCGCCGAGAGGAGGATGCCGATCCGGTTGTCGGCGAAGGTGTCGCTGAACACCGCCGCAACCCGCGGATCGACCTTGCGCGTAACCGTATTGTAGCTGCCTTCGGCCGAGGTCACGAAGTGCATTCCCATGCGATCGAACGGGCGGCCCGAATAGAGGTCCACTGTGCCTGCGATGCCGCCTTCCTCGATCGAGGCGCGCTGCGTCTTCTGGACGTCGATCCGGTTGAAGAGTTCGGAGGCGAAGACGTTGAAGTCGAAGCCGCGGCTCGAATTGACCGTGAACCCGCCCGAATCGAGGCCGTCGGTGCTCGCCGGCACTTCCATGCCGTTGAGCGTCGTGCGGGTGAAGTCGGGCGCGAAGCCGCGCAGCGTGATGTTGCGGCCCTCCCCGCCCTCACGGCTGATGGCGACGCCCGGCACGCGCTGGATCGATTCCGACAGGTTGAGGTCGGGCATCTTCGCCATGTCCTCGGCGAGGACCGACTCGATGAGGTTGGGCGCGGCGCGCTTGAGATCGAGCGCCTTGCGCAGGCTGTTGCGGAAGCCGGTGACGACGATCTCGCCGGTGTCGGCGGGCGACTGCGGAGACGCGGCCGCGGCGGCCGTCGCCTGCTCGGCCTCGGTGGTGGCCGGCGTGGTCGGCTGCGTCGCCTCGGCGGCGGCAAGCGTGGTCACGGCCGGCGTTGGGGCCGCAGTCTGGGCCAACGCGGCGGCGGGTGAGAGAAGGATCGTGCTGCCGGCAAGCAGGAGCCGACAACGTGCATTCCAGTTTGACTGAAGTTCCATCTCCACACCCCTCCGATTGTGGTCATTGCAACCGGTGTCATTCGGGGATGTCAACTAGGGCGGCTTGGATTCTGAGCGGGCCGGTGCAGCCGCGTTCAGCCCCTCAACGCACCCGACGACCCAAAACGGTAACCGGTGTCAATTTAATTGCAGCTTCGCCTCGTGGCTGTCAAGAAGGGGCCAAATCGGTGGAGGTCCGACGTTGAAAAAGCTCGTCTGTCTGCTTCTCGTGATGCTGGCATTGGCCCTCCCCTCCCTCGCCGCGGCGCGCGGCGTGGAGCCGACTGTCGGCGGCCAGGGCGGGCGAATCATCCGGGTCACAACCCTCGCCAAGGATGGCCCCGGATCGCTCGCCGCCGCCATCGCCGAGAAGGGTCCGCGAATCGTGGTGTTCGAGGTCGGCGGCGTCATCGACCTTGGCCGCAGTGTCCTGACGATCACCGAACCCAATCTCACGATCGCCGGCCAGACCGCACCATCGCCGGGCATCACGATCATCCGCGGCGGGATCGACGTCCAAGGCCATGACGTGATTCTCAGCCACTTGCGGGTGATGACCGGCGCCGACGGGCAGCCGCATTTTTCGGGCTGGGAGGCCGATGCCTTCTCAACCGTCGGCGCGCACCATGTGCTGGTCGACCATTGCACCTTCATGTGGGCGCTCGACGAGAACATGTCGGCCTCGGGCCCGCGCTTCGGCGGCAAGGACCTCGCCGAGTGGCGCGCCAACACCAGCCACGACATCCTGTTTCGCGAGAACCTTGCCGCCGAGGGCCTCGCCTTCGCCAGCCATCCCAAGGGCGAGCATTCGAAGGGTTCGCTGATCCACGACAATGCGACCGGCATCACTTTCTACCGCAATCTCTTCGCGCATAACGAAGAGCGCTCGCCCCTGCTCAAGGGCGGGGCGCAGGCGCTGATGATCAACAACCTGATCTACGATCCCGGCAAGCGCGCGGTGCACTACAATCTGATGGACCTCGAATGGACCGGTCATCCCTTCGTCACCGGTCAGCTGACCGCCATCGGCAACGTCATGCGCGGCGGCAACAGCACTGCGCCGGGCCTGCCGTTCCTGACCATCGGCGGGGCGGGAGATCTTGCCTATTACGGGCGCGACAATCGCGCGGTCGACCGCTTCGGCAAGCCGTTGCCGCAGACCGGCCGCTATGGTGAGACCGCGGCCCGGATCCTGCCTTCCGACGCTCCGCTCGCCAGCACCGCCGGCTTCGCCATCCTGCCGTCGGGCGAACTCGAGACGAGCCTGCTGCGTTCTGTCGGCGCCCGCCCCTGGGACCGCGCCGCCGACGACATCCGGGTGCTGTTCTTCGTCGCCGAAGGGCGCGGTGAGATCATCGACGACGAGCATGAAGTCGGTACCGGCTATCCGAGGCTCGCGCCGAGCCGCGCACCGTTCGATCCCGCCAAATGGGACCTCGTCACCATGACGCCGCGCAATGGCATCTATCCCGGGCAGAAGGCCGAAGCGCAGGAAAGCCTGTCGGCGCGCGATCGGGCGATGCGGAAATAGTAACGGCCTAGCGGCGGACGTCGCCGCCGTCGGGCCGGAACGCCTCGAGCATCTCGCGGCGGATGAGGCAGAGGTCGCCGGGCAGCGAATGCTTCAGCGCGGCGAGCGCGAGGCCGCTGTTCGCCATCGCCGCCTCGTCGCCGCCCGCCAGCCACTGGTCGAGCACGCCGGCGGCAAAGGCATCGCCCGTCCCGATCCGGTCGACGATCGCCGAAAGCCGGATCGCCTCGGTCTGGCTCGCGCCCGTTCGGCTGTCGACCCGGGCCGAGAGGTGGTGGTGGTCGCTGCTCACCGAGCGGTGGGTCGAGGCGATGAGTTGCAGGCGCGGGAAGGCCGCGAACGCCGCTTCGGCTGCCGCACGCCGCTCGTCCGGCTGGGCGTTGAAGAAGGGGCGCTCCAGGAGCATCGCGATGTCGCGCGGGCCTCCGATAAGGATCGTCGCATCGCCGACCAACTCGGTCAGGACGGCACGCGGGTCGCTCTCCCAGCTGCCCCACAAATGCTCGCGATAATTGACGTCGAAGCAGATCGGCGCGTCATGGGCTTTCGCCGCCGCATGGGACGCCCGCGCGATCGCGGCGCCGCCGGGACCGAGCGCGGGGATGATGCCGCCCGAATGCAGCAGCCGCGCACCCGCCAGCGCACCGGCGAAATCGATGTCCCCTGCTGTGCCATCGGCATGGCCGCTGCCGGTCCGATCATAGACGATCGACGACGGCCGCGCCCCCGCACCCTGTTCGAGGAAATAGAGCCCCATCCGGTCGGTCGAGCGCTGCAGGAAGCGCGTGTCGACGCCCGCCGCGCGCAATGCCGCTACCGCGCGGTCGCCGAGCGGATTGCCACTGACCTTGCCGACGAAGCGCACCTCGTGCCCGAGCGAGGCGAGCCCCGCGGCGACATTGGCCTCCGCCCCACCGACCGACACGTCGAGCGTGTCGGCCTGGACCAGCATCTTCCTGTCCGGGGGCGACAGCCGGATCAGCAATTCGCCGAAGCAGGCGATCATCGCGGCGTCGACCTAGCGGGCAAGCCAGCCACCATCGACGGCGAGGATCTGCCCGGTGACGTAGTCGGACGCGCTCGATGCGAGGAACACGACCGCCCCGCCAATGTCCTCGGCCCGCCCCCAGCGCCCTGCCGGAATGCGCTCGAGGATCTGCCGGTTGCGCGTCTCGTCGGCCTGGAGCGCGGCAGTGTTGTTGGTCTCGATATAGCCCGGCGCCACCGCATTCACCTGAATGCCGCGCGGCGCGAGCTCGTTCGCCATCGCGCGCGTGACCCCGGCGACGCCCGACTTGGCGGCGGCGTAGCTCGGCACGCGGATCCCGCCCTGGAAGCTCAGCAGCGAGGCGATGTTGATGATCTTGCCGCCGCCCTGCGCGACCATCGGCCGGGCCGCAGCCTGGCTGAGGAAGAACAGGCTTTTGAGGTTGGTGTCGATCACCGCGTCCCAGTCTTCCTCGCTGAACCGGTCGAAGTCGGCGCGGCGGATGATCCCGGCATTGTTGACGAGGATGTCGAGCCGCCCGAATGCCGCCACTGTCTCCTCGACCACCCGCCCGACCGGCTCGATCGTAGAGAGGTCGGCATCGACGATCCGCGCCTCCGAACCAAGCGCGTCGATCGCCGCCGCGGTCTCGGTCGCCGGTGTCCGCCCGGCAAGCGCGACGCGCGCCCCTACCCCGGCCAGCGCCACCGCGATCGCCTGGCCGATCCCGGTATTGGCCCCGGTCACCAGCGCGACGCGGCCAGCGAGGTCGAACGGCCCGCCCATCAGGCGAGCTGGCAGATGTCGAGGACGTTCATGTCGGTATAGTCGAGATTCTCGCCGCCCATCGCCCAGATGAAGGCGTAGCGCTTCGTCCCCGACCCCATGTGGACCGACCACGGCGGGCTGATCACCGCTTCCTCGTTGGCGATTACCAGGTGCCGCAGCCCATCGGGCTCGCCCATGTAGTGGAACACGCGGTCCGACGGCTCGGCGAGATCGAAGTAGAGGTAGATCTCGCTGCGGCGGTCATGGAGATGCGGCGGCATGGTGTTCCACACCGAGCCCTCCTCGAGCACCGTCAGCCCGAGCAGCAGCTGCGCGCTTTCGCAGACCCCCGGAATCACCAGCTGATAGATGGTCCGCTGGTTCGAATTGGCGAGATCACCGCGCTGGAGCGGGTTCGCCTCGGCGAGCGTGATATGCTTGATTGGGCACGCCTTGTGCGCCGGCACCGACGCCAGATAGAAGCGCGCGCCCTGCCCTTCGAACAGCACCTCGCGAGATCCCATGGGGACGTAGAGGCATTCGCGGTTCTCGAGGGTGAAGGCCTGGCCGTCGACCGTCACCGTGCCGGTCGTACCGATATTGACGATGCCCGCCTCGCGCCGCTCGAGGAACGGATGCCCCGCCGCGCTCTTGGGTTCGGTCTGGTCGGGCAGGCGAAGCGCCGAGGCGCCGGGCACCGCGCCGCCGATCACGAAGCGCTCGTTATGCGAATAGGACAAGGTCACCTCGCCATCACGAAACAGGCCGGGGACGAGATAGCGGTCGCGGAGTTCGGTGTTGCTGGCCCCCTCCATCATGTCCGGGTGGGTGGCGTGATAGGTTTTGCAGAACACGATCGAATTCCCTTCTGATGACCTTGGTAACCGGTGTCAGAAAAGCTTTCAAGCGTGCGAGGATATACTCTGGAACGTTCCTCAGCGTTCGGTTTCGGGAGGCTCGGTCGACGCGCGCAGGATGAGTTCGGCCGGGAACAGCGCCTGTTCCTTGCCGGCGGTCTCGGGATGGATGAGCTTGCGCGCGGCCGATTGCGCCATGGTCCGGATCGGCCATCGGACAGTGGTCAGCGGCGGCCAGATGGTCGCGGCGATCACCGTATCGTCGAAGCCGACGATGGAAATGTCCTTGGGCACGTCGAGCCCGCGATGATGCGCCGCATGGATTGCGCCCGCAGCCATCACGTCGTTGCTGGCGAAGATGGCCGTGAAGGGTTCGCCGCGGCCGAGCAACGCCTCGCCTGCGCTCTGGCCAGTCTCGAACGTATAATTGCCCTCGGCCACCATCGTCTCGTCATGCGGCAACCCGTGCGCCACGAGCGAATCGATCCAGCCCTGGCGCCGCTCATGCGCCGAACGGAAGCCGCTCGGCCCGGCGATCAGCCCGATCCTCCGGTGTCCCTGCGCCACCAGATAATCGATCGCCTCGCGCACCGCCTGGCGGTCGTTCGACTGGACGAGGTGCGCCGGCTCATCGAGCTCGGCCGAGCCCATCCGGACATAATTGCAGCCGAGCTCCCGGAAAAGATCGGCGAACTGGTCGTCCTCGGAGAGCGGCGGAAGGATCATCACGCCATAATGCCGCTGCTGCTCGACGAACCGGCGAATGTCCTCGAACAGCGTCGGGCTACGGCGATCGACCGGGTGGATGACGAGCGCGAACTCGGTGTCCTTGATCGTGTCGAGCACGCCCTGCTGGAAGTTCAGCACCATCTGCGCATTGGGATTGTCGTAGATCAGCCCGAGCACGAAGTTGCGCCGCAGCGCGAGGCTGCGTGCCTGCCGGTTGGGAACATAGCCAAGCTCGGCGATCACTGCCTCGATCCGCTCTCGCGTCGCATCGTTTAAAAGCGGCGAGCGATTGATTACCCGGCTCACCGTCTTCTTGGATACGCCAGCAAGGCGCGCGACGTCGTTGATCGTCGGACTGGCGCCGCGCGCTCCCCTGTCGTTCATCCGCCCCTCGCTCCGCCGACCATCTGCAGCACCATCGCGTAACGCGCTCCGCCTCCGACGCAAGACTGGCCGAGCGCAGAATCAGCCGCAATTGGCTCCCTTCCCGGACCGGCTTTCCGCCCCGCACGATCCTCAAATCGCAAAGGCCAATTGCTTATGACACCGGTTTCCCTTATCCGATTCGTGTTTGTCGAGGCAAACCTGTGAGGGGGATGGATGGGCACTAACGAGCAAGTGGCGCAGGCGTTCGTCGTCGCCCGGCGAAACGCAACAGCGCTCGACCGCTACCCCGGGTCGCCCCCGGTCGACCTCCCGTCCGCCTATGACATTCAGGACCATGCGATCGCGATCGACGGCCGTCCGGTCGCCGGATGGAAGGTCGGCCGGATTTTCCCGCCCGATTCCGAGCGGCTCGGCGCCGAGCGGCTGGTGGGCCCCATTTTCGCCGACCAGATCTTCCGCGTCGCGCCGGGCGAAGAACCTGCCATGCCGGTCTTCGCGGGCGGCTTCGCGGCAGCCGAGGCCGAAATCCTCGTGCGGGTCGGGCCGAGCCGCGACGGCCATGTGCCGCACGACGATGCGGGCGTGCGCACCATCGTCGAGGAAGTCTGTCTCGGGATCGAGATCGCCAGCTCGCCCTACCCCCGGATCAATGCCGACGGCCCGCCCGTCACCGCTTCGGACTTCGGCAACAATGCCGGCCTCGTCATCGGCCAGCCTCTGGCCGGCTGGAGCGAGCGCGATCTCAACGCCATCACCGCGGTCTCGCTCGTCAACGACCGGGAAGTCGGCCGCGGCTCGGTCGCGACCATGCTCGACGGCCCCTATGGCGCGGTCCGCTTCCTTCTCGCCCATCTTCGCGATCGCGGCATCGCGGCGCCGGCAAGCCTGTGGGTCTCGACCGGCGCGGTGACCGGGGTCCATCCCGTCGAGCCCGGGGACCACTTCCGCGCCTCCTTCGAAGGCCTCGGGGACACCTGCTGCCGGATCGTCGCGGCGAGCGCATCGTGAGTACAGTCATGCCAGACAGCGTCCCCGCCGACCGCTTCGCCACCCCCGCCCGCCCCGCGCTTGCCAAGCCGAGCGGGCGCCGCCGCTGGGTGATCATCGCGCTGCTCTTCGCGGCCTGCACGATCAACTACATCGACCGCCAGATGATCGGGGTCCTCAAGCCGACCCTGACCAAGGAGCTCGGCTGGTCCGAGCGCGACTATGGCGACATCGTCTTCTACTTTCAGCTCGCCTATGCGGTCGCCTATCTCGCCTTCGGCAAGGTGGTCGACGCGCTCGGCGCACGGGTCGGCTATGCGATCGCGGTGGTCATCTGGACCGTCGGCCACATGGCCCATGGCTTCGCCTCGACCGTGGTCCAGTTCTCGCTTGCCCGCGCCGGCCTCGGCATCGGCGAAGCGGGCAACTTCCCCGGCGGCATCAAGGCCGTCACCGAGTGGTTTCCGCAACGCGAGCGATCGTTCGCGACCGGCCTCTTCAACGCCGGAGCCAACCTCGGCGCCATCCTGACGCCGCTCCTGCTGTTCCTCATCATCGACACCCTGGGCTTCAGCTGGAGAAGCGCCTTCCTTATGACTGGCGTGTTCGGGATCGTGTGGGTGATCGCCTGGTGGATGATCTACCGCCGCCCCGCCGAAGCCGAGCATCTCACCCCCGAAGAGCGCGCCTGGATCGAGCAGGACGGCGAAGTCCCGACCGCCAAGGTCCCGCTCCGCACCCTGCTCGGCCGCCGCGAAACCTGGGCCTACGCGCTCGCCAAGTTCTGCATCGACCCGATCTGGTGGTTCTTCCTCTTCTGGCTGCCTGGCTACCTCCACGACCGCTACAACCTCGACCTCAAGAGCTTCGCTCTTCCGGTCGCGGCGATCTACCTCATCTCCGACGCAGGCAGCATCGGCGGCGGCTGGCTGTCCTCGCGCCTCATCGCGGCCGGACGCTCGGTGAATTTCGCGCGAAAGGCGACCATGCTGCTCTGCGCGCTCTGCATCCTGCCGATCTGGTTTGCACAGGACGTCTCGACCGTGTGGGGCGCGGTACTCCTGATCGGGGTCGCGACCGCCGGCCACCAGGCCTTCTCCGCCAATCTCTACACGCTTCCCTCGGACATTTTCCCGTCGAGCGCGGTCGGGACGGTGATCGGCTTCGGCGGCACGGTCGGGGCAATCGGCGGCATGGCGATGGCCAAGTTCACCGGCTATCTCCTCGACGTCACGCACAGCTACGCCCCGCTCTTCGCGATCGCGGCGAGCGCCTATGTCGTGGCACTGGCGATCATCCACCTTCTCAGTCCGAAGCTGGCGCGCGTTCAGATTTCGTGATGGCAGGCAGGGTTGCCGGTTCGGCCCTGGCGTCACGCGACAGCCGCGCGATTGTACCCGCATACGCGGTGACTTTCGCGACATGAATTGCACGTAGGGAAGAACAAGCTACGCCGAAAAGGCGGGCTCTGACTCGGAACTCCAGACCCGGCTCTCGGCCGATCAAAGCTGGGAAGTCAGCATTTCCAGTCGGTAGCCGAAGCTCTGGATCGAGCTCAGCTTGAACCCGGCCGCGGCGAGATCGAGCCGCGACCGAATCCGCGAGATGTGCACGTCGAGCGTCCGCGTCGCGAGGTCGGGATTACGCCCCCAGACCGCCTCGAGGAGATACGTCCGGCTGAGCGGCCGGTGCATGTTCTGGAACAGGAGCAGCGCCAGCCCGAATTCCTTGTGCGTCAGCGACACGACCCGGTCCGCCACGGTCACCGTGCACTGGCCATGGTCGAAGTCGACTCCGAAATGCGTCTCGATGCCCCCGACGGTTTCGGGTGCCGGATAAGCGCGGCGGAGCAGCGCCTGGAGACGGGCAAGGAGGACGGCTGGAACGATCGGCTTGACCACATAGTCGTCGGCGCCCGCGCCGAGCGCCGCGACGATCGCCTCGTCTTCGGCGCGGCTCGTCACCATGATGACCGGCGGGCACGGCTCAAGATTTTCGTGGGCCCAGCGAAGGACGTCGACCCCCTCGCCGTCGGGCAGGTGCCAGTCCATCAGCAGGCAGTCGAAACTGTCCCGGCGGAGGGCGACCTTTGCCGAGCGACAGTCGGCAAAGTGGTGGCAGTTGTGTCCGTCACCCTCGATCGTGGCCGCCATCAGCTCGGCCAACGAGAAGTCGTCCTCAATCAACGCGATACGCAACCGAGCGTCCTCCCTGTTTGCTCCATAACGGCGGCGGAAGGACTTTTCATGTCGGTCGACGCGCCAAGGCGCGTGACATAGCGAGGTGTGGCCTGGCGAACACATCGAATAATCCATTTCGACGATAACTTTTACGAAGGATTCACCACGCTAGAGCGCGGTGATGGATGCGAGCCCCACCCTCCAGTTCCGCTTGGCGAAAGCGAAGCACGACTGCATCGCGCGGATGCAGGAGACCGCCGACTGGCTGATGTGCGCGCCGGCCAGCGATCATGACGCGCTTCGGCTCTGCGGCCATCGCCTTGCCGGAACGCTCGGCAGCTTCGGCTTCCACGAAGCGGCCGCGCTGGCACGGGAGCTCGAGCAGGCGTGCGAAACGCCCGCCGGCCGTATCGGGCAGGCGACCCACAAACTCGCGAACGCGCTCCGAATTCTAGAGGTATGAGCGATGCCGAGGAAGCACTCCGCCAGCGAGTGATCGCACGCTACCGGCTGGGTGAGAGTGACGAAGAAGCCTTCAACCAGCTCAGCCAGACGGTTGCCACCATCTTCGGCGTGCCGATCGCATTGCTGACCATCCTCCGTCGTGACCGGCAGATCTTCCAGGGTGCCTGCGGGCTCGACAGCGATGGCTCGAGCCGCGAAAGCGCCTTTTGCGGCCATACGGTCCGGCAGCCAGATGTCATGGTCGTCGAGGACACACGCCTCGATCCGCGGTTCGTCGACAACGAGCTGGTTACCGGCCCGCCCTTCATTCGCTTCTATGCCGGCGCGCCGATCACCATTGGTGGAGTGGCCGTGGGATCGCTCTGCGTCATCGACCACGAACCTCGCTCGTTCACCGAGACCGATCGGCGCCTCCTCGAGCAGCTCTCGACCACCGCGGCCAACCTCATCGAAACGCGCCTGGCGACCTTTGTCGCCGAGCAACGCGAGCTCGAGCTTGAGCGCCAGACACGGCTATTCGGGGTCATGCTCGACAGTGTCGACCAGGGGATCGCCTATTTCGACCGCGACCTGAAGCTGACCAAGTGGAACGATCGCTTCTTCGAGCTGCATGGCTTCGGTGACGAGCTGAAGCGCAAGGGGCTCGACGCCGGCGACATGCTCCGGACGGCCGCCCGTTGGGGAATGTTCGGGCCCGACGTCACCGAACGCGCGGTGCCGAAGATGCTCGAGATCATCCGCACCACGCCGCGCACCGAACAGATCGTGGAAACGCGCGAGGGCCGGACGCTGCACTCGATCCGCCTGAAGCTCGACGAAGAGCAGGGCTTCATCGTCGCGGTTCGCGACCTCACCGCCGAGCGGGCCGCCAGCCGCGCGAAGGACGAGTTCATCTCCACGGTTAGCCACGAATTGCGCACGCCGCTGACTGCGATCCGAGGGTCGATTGCGCTGCTCGGCGCGACGTTGCCGAGCGACCTCGACAATCGCAGCAAGCAGATGCTTGCCATGGCACAGAAGAATTCGGCCCGGCTCAACAGCCTTATCGATGACATCCTCGACGTCGAACGGCTGACCCGCGGCCAGACTGGCTACCTGCTCGTGCCGCTGCGGCTCGACGAGGTCATTGCCGATGCGGTGCAGCAGAACGAACCCTTCGCCGAAGGTCTCGACGTCACGCTTGTAGGCCGGGTCGAAGGGACGCCTTCACTCCGCGGTGATCCTGGCCGCCTGCTCCAGGTGCTGACCAACCTCATCTCCAACGCCGCCCGCCACAGCCCGGCCGGATCGGAAGTCGAGGTCGTCGGGCTGCGCAAGGGGCAGTTCGTGAGGGTCGAGGTGCGCGATCGGGGGTCGGGCGTTCCGTCGGGGTTCGTCAACCGGCTCTTCGAGCGCTTCTCGCAAGCCGTCGATGCCGATCGGCGCGGCCATGGGGGTACCGGGCTCGGGCTTGCGATCAGCCGCGCGATCGTCGAGCAGCATGGGGGACGGATTGGCTACGAGCCGCGCGATGGCGGCGGCTCGTGTTTCTGGATCGAACTGCCTGAATCATGACGACGCCTGTTTCCATCGCACTCGTCGAAGACGATCCCGACATCGCGACCCTTGCCCAGATCGCCCTCGTGGAGATGGGCGGCTTCGCGGTGCGCCACTTTGGCTCAGGCCCGGAGCTCCTGACCGACCGGGACGGCCCGCTGCCCGACCTTTACCTCCTCGATTATCGACTGCCGGACATGACCGGCGAGGAATTGCTCGGAAAGCTTCGCGCCGACCCGCGAACGGCCGCCATTCCCGCGATCTTCATGACCGCCAGCCTGATGCCCGACCGCATCAAGGCGCTGAAGGACGTGGGCGCGCTCGACGTCATCGCCAAACCCTTCGATCCGTTGACGCTCGCCGACCAGGTCCGAAAGCTGCTGGACCGCGCCTAGCGCGCCGGATGACGGATCTCGGCCCGGTCGCTGTCGCGCACCTCGACCAGCGACCGCATCGCCTCATCCAGTTCGACATACCCTTCGGCTGCCACGGCGATCACTTGGCCCTTGCGATTGCGCAGGTGCCAGCGATAGCGCTCGTCGGTGTCCAGATAGATTTCGAAAACCATGATGGGCGGCGCGGTAGCACGCCCACGCGCCGTCCCCGCGTAAACAGATGTAAAGCGGGCGCGGGATGTAAACTCTTGTAACGCAACGGCGCCGCGCCGGTCATTTTACAACTGTTGATGCCCGTTAACGGCAACGCCCAGTTAATGGGGAGGTCGCGCAGGGCCGACTGTTTCCGCAAGGGGACAACCGGTCCACGAGCGCCGCGGCACCTGGCGAGTTCCCCTTTTTCGCACGCTGTCCGCGGCCTCGAGCCGGCGGCCCTACAGCCAGTCCTGCGCACCTCTTTCGACGGAGCGTGTGGGCATGATCGGGCAGGTGACGGGACGGACCGGAAGGCAGGCGGCGGCAGCGCTGTCGCTCGCCCTCTGCGCGCCGCTCTCGTCCGCCCATGCCCACGGAACGCCCGCCGGCACCGACATCGTCAACGTCGCGCAACTGCGCTGGCTCGACGGAAGCCAAGAGCGCACCATCCAGTCGAATGCGGCCTCGCTCAAGGTCGACGAGCGGATCGACGTCGCCATCTCGTGGCTCGACAGCGGCAGCGTTCCGGTCGCGCCCGGCGATAGCAATCGCGTGCTGACCTTCCGTGTCGTCAATGCCGGCAATGCACCCGAAGCCTTCGCCCTCACCGCGCTCGGCACGATCGGCGGCGACCAGTGGGACCCGGCCATCGCCGGAATCGCGATCGACAGTAACGGCAATGGCCTGTTCGACCCCGACCTCGACCGCACCTACCGGGCCGGCACCGACGACCCCCTCCTCCAGGCTGACGGAAGCGTCACGGTCTTTGTGCTAGGCAACGCGCCTGCGGGCCTGCCGGATGCTGCCATCGGCCTCGCCTCCCTGCGCGCGAGCGCGGTCACCGGAAACGGCGCGCCCGGCACTGTCTTCGTCGGGCGCGGCGAACAAGGCACCGATGCGGTCGTCGGCGCGACCACCGCGACCGCGGTCAGCCAGGGCAGTTTCGTCGCCAGCCTCGCCGTTCCGCAGCTCGCCAAGACGCAGAAGATCGTCGACGCCAACGGCGGCGCTTCGGCGCTTCCCGGCGCCGTCATCACCTACACGCTGACCGCCTCCTACGAAGGCGCGGTCGCGACCAGCGGCGGGCTGATCGAGGATCCGATCCCCGCCGGGACGAGCTACGTCCCCGGCTCCCTCAAACTCAACGGCACCACCATGACCGACGCCGCCGATGGCGATGCCGGACAGGCGGGGGCCGCGGGCGTTCGCGTCGCGATCGGCGCCCTCTCGCGCGGCGCAAACGCCGTCGTGTCCTTCCAAGTGCGTGTGAACAACTAAGCTCAGGAGAGTTGTACCATGTTGAATAAGCTACTTTTTTCCATCGCCGCCAGTAGCCTTCTCGCAGGCTCGGCCCTCGCCCAGGGCGTCACGCTCACGGCCGCCGTCATGCAGGAGAAGGTCGTCGAGGAAGCCGGCGTGAAGCACGTCGCGCTGGTCCCGGCCGGTACGATCGTTCCCGGCCAGGAAGTCGTTTACGACCTCGCCTTCGCCAACAAGGGCGCCAAGCCCGCCGAGCAGGTGGTCCTCACCAATCCCGTGCCGGCGACGCTCGAATATGTCTCGGGCGAGAACGCGCTCGTCTCGGTCGACGGCGGCAAGACCTTCGCCGCGCTCGGTGCCCTCAAGGTCACCGCGGCCGACGGCACGCAGCGCGCGGCCGAGCCGAAGGACGTCACCCACCTGCGCTGGAACCTCGCCGCGATCGCTCCGGGATCGGGCGGGCACGTCCGCTTCAAGGCGCGCCTCAAATAGCCGGTTCGCCGGACCGGCTCCCCCATCCCCTTCCGGCCAAATCCTCAACCTCACCAACTACTAGCAGGGTAAGATCATCATGAAGAAGGCATTGTACTTCGCGCTCGGCACGGCTTCGGCCCTGTCGATCGCGACCTCGGCCGTGGCGGCGCCGACGCCGGCCGGCACCGACGTCAACAACACCGCCACCATCGGCTACGCCACCGGCGGCGTCACCCAGGCGAACGTCCTCTCGAACACCGCGACCTTCAAGGTCGACCAGAAGGTCAACCTGACCGTCGCCGAAGTCGGCGGCCTCGTCACGCCGACCTCGCCGGGCGGAAGCAATTTCGTGACGACCTTCACCGTCACTAACACCTCGAACGCGACGCTCGACTTCGCGCTGAGCGCGGCGCAGCTGACCAGCGGCCAGACGGTCGCCTTCGGCGGGACTGACAGCTTCGACCAGACCAATGTCCGCATCTTCGTCGACAGCAACAACAACGGTATCTACGACGCCGGCGTCGACGTCGCGACCTACATCGACGAGCTCGCCGCCGACGCGACCCGCACCGTGTTCATTGTCTCCGACACGCCTGCCGGCCAGGCCGACGCAAGCCTCGCCGGCGTCGTCCTCACCGCCACGGCGGCCGCGGGCGGCACCACCGGAACCCAGGGCAGCGCGCTGGTCCAGACCGTCGGCGCCGACAATCCGGCGGCGATCGACATCGTCTTCGCCGACACCGCCGGCAAGACCGATGCGCTGCGCGACGGCAAGTTCTCGGCCGACGACACCTACAAGGTGATCGCGCCGACACTCGCACTGGTGAAGAGCAGCAAGATCATCTCGGATCCGTTCAACGGCACCACCAACCCGAAGCGGATCCCGGGTGCGACCGTCGAATATTGCATTGTCGCCACCAACACCGGTGCCGGCGCGGCCAACAACGCGATCATCAGCGACAGCCTCGCAAGCGTGACCGGCGTCACCTACCAGCCCAACTCGATCTACACCGGCGTTACGGTGTCGAGCGGGACCTGCAATGCCGACGGCACGCTCCAGACCGACGCGGTCGACGGCGACCAGAGCAACTTCGGCTCCAACACCGTCACCTCGAACCTCGGCACGATCAGCGGCGGCGCCTCGTCGGCGATCCGCTTCCGCGTGACCATCAACTAAGCCGTTTCGCCCCGCCGCCCGCAGGCGGGGCGAAAGCCGCCGGATGCCGCTCCTGACCGGCATCCGGCGGTCCTTCCCTTCCTCCCCCGACCGGAACCCGATGACCCGCTTCGCCCGCCTTTTCCTCGCTACCCTGATCGCCCTTGTGGCGGTTCAGTTCGGCGTGGCCGGGCGCGCCGAGGCCGGCCCGATCGAGAACCGCGCCAGCCTGTCGCTGCAGCTCGGCGGGACCCGTCAGACCTATTATTCGAACATCGTCGTCGCCGACCGCCTGCTTCCGCCGTCGCCCTCGACGGTCACCTTCATGCGCTCGACCACCACCGGCGGAATCCCGATCGCGACCGACGGCGGGCAGTGCCGCGGCGCCAACGGCTCCTTTGCCGCCAGCGCGCCGGCGCGCGCCGCAGGCGCTGGCGAGCAACGCGCCAACGCGATCGAAACCAGCGCTGTCCACGCCGGCGAGGCGATCATCGTCACCGTCAGCGATGCCAATCGCAACACCGACCCGGCCGTCCGGGAGCTGGTCGAAGTCGCCGTCACCAGCAGCAGCGGCGACGAGGAACTCCTCCGCCTGATCGAGACCGGACCGAACACCGGCCTCTTCGCCGCCGAGATCGAGACCGCCGGCGTCCCGCCTTCGGCCGTCGCATATAATTGCATCCTCTCGGTCGGGATCGGCGCCGCGCTGCAGGCCTCCTACACCGACACAGCCTATCCGTCCGACCGGTCGACGACCTCGATCATCGCCGACCCGATCCAGTTCGTGTTCGACAGCCAGACGGGCGCGCTGATCGACGGGGCCGAGATCACGCTGATCGACCTTGCGACCGGCCAGCCTGCCCTCGTTTTCGGCGATGACGGCAAGAGCCGTTTCCCGGCCACCGTCGTGAGCGGCGCAACCGTCACCGATTCGGCCGGCCGCAGCTATGCCCTGCCGAGCGGTGGCTTCCGCTTTCCGGTCGTCGCGCCCGGCAATTACCGGCTGAACGTCGTGCCCCCGGCCGGCTACTCGGGCGCGAGCCAGGTGCCGGCCGACCAATTGCGCCAGCTCAGCGGGCCCGCGGGCGCGTTCCAGATCGACCCGCAGGGCAGCTTCCTCCTCCCCTTCCTCGTCAATGGCGCCGCGCTGCTCCGCATCGACGTGCCGCTCGACCCGCGCCAGCTCCCCCTGCTGGTCCGCAAGAGCGCGTCGGTAAGCGAGGCGAGCGCCGGTGACTTCATCGAATATCGTGTGACGGTCGAGAACAACAACGCGCTGGCGGCGATGAACGCCACCGTGCTCCTCGACAGCATGAGCGAGGGGCTACGCTACAAGGCAGGCTCGATGCGTATCGATGGGCGTACGGTGTCCGATCCCGTCGTCGATCCCTCGGGCAGCGGCTTCCGCCTCGGGATCGGCAAGGTCACGGCGCGCTCCAGCCTGACGGTGACCTACGTCGTCCAGGTGACCAGCGCGGCCCGCACCGGCGACGCGGTCAACAAGGTCGTCGCCAACGCCAACGGTGTCGCCGCGAGCAACGAAGCACGCGCGCTTGTCGCCATCCGTCCCTTCCTGATGAGCGACGCCGCGACGCTGATCGGGCGTGTGTTCGACGGCGGCTGCGATGCGCCGGAGACCAGGATGGCCGGCGTGCCCGGCGTTCGCATCCTCATGGAGGACGGCTCCTACGTCCTGTCCGACCGCGAAGGCCTGTTCCATTTCGAAGGTGTCCGTCCGGGCACCCACGTCGTCCAGCTCGACGTCGCCAGCCTGCCCGAGGGCTTCGAAGCCGTGCAGTGCCTCCGCGACACCCGTCACGGCGGGAGCGCGATCTCGCAATTCGTCGAGGTTCGCGGCGGGACGCTCTGGCGCACCAACTTCCACCTGCGCCGCACCGGCACGGCCAAGCCACTCGCCGCCAAGGCCGCGCCCGTGCTCGCCGCGGACAAGCCGGCCGCCCCTGCCACCGACTGGTTCGCAGGCCAGCAGGCGGGCAATGCCCTCCTCTTCCCGGGTGACGGCTTCAATCCCTCCTCGCCGGCCGTGCGCGTCGTCGTGAAGCATCTCGCCGACACCAGCCTCCGTCTCCGCCTCAACGGCGCCGCGGTGCCGGACATCAACCTCGACACCAGCCAGGCGAGCGCGGATAAGAGCTTCCTCGTCACGCAATATCAGGGCCTCCCCTTGGGCGAGGGCGACAACCGCCTCGAGGTCGAGGTCCGCGGCGCAGGCGGGGCGCTGCTCGAGAAGTTCGTGCGCACGCTTCATTATGCCAATGCCGTGGCGCATGCCGAACTGGTTCCCGCCCGCTCGCGGCTGGTGGCGGATGGCCGAACCCGCCCGGTCGTCGCGATCCGCCTTACCGACCGCGCCGGCAAGCCCGTCCGCCAGGGCGTCACCGGCACCTTCCAGCTGACCGCGCCCTACCGCGTGGCGAGCGACCTCGACCTCCAGCAGGCCCGTCAGCTGTCGGGCGCCGATCGCGCACCGCCCACCTGGCAGGTCTCCACCGAGGACGGCATCGCGCTCGTGGAACTCGCGCCGACGACCCAGGCCGGGTCGATCGAACTTGCCTTCACCCACCAGGTCGAGCGGCGCCAGGTGCGCGAGATCGTCCGCGGCTGGATGGCGCCCGGCGATCAGCCGTGGGTGGTGGTCGGGTTCGCGGCCGGCACTGCCGGCTTCAACGTCCTCGACGATCACCAGGAGCGGCTCGGCGGCAAGGATTCGGCCAAGCGCTTCACCGACGGCCAGATCGCCTTCTTCGCCAAGGGCCGAATCCTCGGCAAGTGGCTGCTGACCATGGCCTATGACAGTGACAAGAAGACCGGCCGCGACGCTCGCCGTCCTCTTGGCGGCGTGATCGATCCGCAGCGCTACTACGACCTTTATGCCGACGGCACCGAGCAGGCCTATGACGCCGCCAGCGCCCGCAAGGTCTATCTCCGTCTCGAGCGCCCGCAATTCTACGCGCTGTTCGGTGACCTAGAGACGGGCTTCAACGACACCCAGCTCGGCCGCTACAGCCGCAGCCTGACCGGCCTCAAGAGCGAGTATCGCTCGGACAAGGTCGCGGTGCAGGCCTTCGCCGCCGACACCGGCTTCCGCTTCGCCCGCGACGAAATCCAGGGGTCGGGTCTCGCCTCGCTGTACCGGCTGAGCCGGACCGACATCGTGATCAATTCGGACAAGGTGCGGATCGAGGTGCGCGACCGCCTGCGCTCGAACATCATCTTGTCGGCCCGTGAGCTCACGCGTCACGCCGACTACGACATCAGCTACGAAGCCGGCAGCATCGACTTCCGCCAGCCGGTCACCAGCCGCGATCCCCAGGGCAATCCCGTCTTCATCGTGGCGGAATATGAAACCCGCGGCGACGGCACGCGGCGCTGGAACGGCGGCCTTCGCGCCGTGACCCGCCTCGCCGGCGGCCGCGCCCAGATCGGCGCGACCCTCATCCGCGATGCCGATCCAGCGCAGAAGAGCGACCTTGCGGCCCTCGATGCGCGGGTGCGGATCGGCGAGGCCACCGAAGTGCGCGGCGAAATCGCCGCAAGCCGCACCGACACTGGTGGCGAGAAGAGCCAGGGCCAGGCCTATCTCCTCGAGGTCGAGCATCGCGGCGAGACCGTCGATGCGCTCGCCTACTTCCGCCAGCAGGACTTGGGTTTCGGCGTCGGCCAGCTCAACCGTGCCGAAAGCGGCACCCGTAAATATGGTGCCGACGTTCGCCTCGGTCGCTCGCAAGGCCTCTCGTTGACGGTCGGCGGCTGGCACGAGGACATGCTCGCGACCGGCGCGAGCCGCGATGCGCTCCGCACGCAGGTCGACTATCGCGGACCGCGCACTTCGCTCCGCGCCGGCTATCAGTTTGCCCGCGACCACGTGCCCTCGGGCGAAACGCTGATCAGCCAGCAGGCCACCGTCGGCGGCTCGCAGCAACTGTTCGACAACCGACTCCAGCTCGATGCCGACGCGGCGATCGGCATTGGCGGCAAGGGTGAAAGCCTCGATTTTCCCAATCGCTACCGGGTCGGCCTGTCCTGGGCCCTGCGCCCCGACGTCCGGCTGCTCGCGAGCCATGAGATCACCGATGGCGCAAAGGTGGACACCGCAACCACCAGCCTCGGTATCGAGGCCGCCCCCTGGCGCGGCCTGCGCCTCGCGACCACGGTCAACCAGCAGGCGATGGCCGAGTTCGGGGGCCGCACCTACGCACTTTATGGGATCAGCCAGTCGCTGACGCTCAGCCCCCGCTGGAGCGTGGACCTCTCGGTCGACGGCAGCCGCACGCTCAAGGGCCAGATCGACCCGGCGCAGATCGTCAACATCAACCATCCGGTGGCGGCCGGCGGCTACCTCGATTCGAGCAAGACGATCAGCGACGACTTCTGGGCGGTCAGCACGGGCGCGACCTATCGCTCGTCCGTTCTGAGCTGGACCGGCCGCGCTGAATATCGCCGCGGCGACCTCGACGATCGCATCGCCGTGTCGACCGCGCTCCTCCGCCAGACCCGCGACGGGATCAGCATGGCCGCCGCCGCCCGCTTCAGCCGCATCGGCAACGCCGATGGCAGCGTCGCCACGCTCGGCATCGCCAATGGCGCCTTCGCCTGGCGTCCGCTGTGGTCGCGCTGGGCCGTCCTCGACAAGCTCGAGCTGCGCTGGGACGAGGTCGCCAACGGTCGCGGCACGACCGACGGTTTGCTCGGCTTCGACGGGATCGCGGTGGTCGGCAACGCCCGCACCCGCCGGATCGTCAACAATCTCGCGGTCAATCTCGTCGGCGCCGCCGGGATCGACGACCGCGACACTGCCGAAAAGGCTTATGAGCGCGATCAACTTTCCTTCTACTGGGGCGCGAAATACGTCTTCGATACCTTCGGGGCGGACGATTACGCCGGCTTCAGCAACATGCTCGGCCTCGAGGCGCGCCATGACCTCAGCGACCGCCTCGACCTCAGCCTCAACGCCGCGGTCCGCCACGTCTCTTCGACCGGCACGATCGATTATCTGCTCGGGCCGTCGGTGGGGATCTCCCCGATCCGCAACAGCTGGATCAGCCTCGGCTACAACATCAAGGGTTTCCGTGACCGCGACTTCTCGGACGCCCGCTACACCCGCGCCGGTCCTTACGTGACGCTGCGCTTCAAGTTCGACCAGGATACGCCCGCCGCCTTGTTCGGCCGGGCGAGGAGCCAGTGACGTGATCCGCCTTCATCCCCTGCATTGGCTCGTGGCAATCCTCGGGCTGTTCCTGGCGCAGGCGGCGACCGCCAACAATTGCGCGACGCCGTCGCGGGCGGGTTCGGTGACGGGCCTGTCGGGGATCGTGAACACTTATTATCCCGGCACCGCCTCGGCCGCTGCCGGCGCCACCAGCCTGTCGCTCGGCGCCGCGACCGGAGCGGCGACGCCGATCGCGGTCGGTGACCTCTTGCTCGTGATCCAGATGCAGGACGCGGCCATCGATACCACCAATACGACGACCTACGGCACGACCACACTCAACAATAGCGGCCGCTTCGAATTCGTCCGCGCCGCCTCGGCCGTCCCGCTCACCGGTGGGACGCTGACGATCGCGGGCGGAACGGGCGCAGGCCTAGCTTATGCCTATACCAACGCCGCCTTCGCGACCGCCGGGCAGCGTCGCTTCCAGGTCGTCAGGGTGCCGCAATATGCCGACCTGACATTAGGCGGGACGGTGACCGCGACCGAGTGGAACGGAACCAGCGGCGGAGTCGTCGCGCTCGATGTCGCGGGCACGCTCAACCTCAACGGCGGGACGATCTCGGTCAGCGGCCTCGGCTTTCGCGGCGGCGCCGGGCGCGCGCTTGCCGGCGGCACCGGGACCAACACCGACTATCGCACCCTCGCCTCGGCCACGCTCAACGCAAGCAAGGGCGAGGGCATCGCCGGGACCCCGCGCTTCCTGAACGACAATGGCGCGCTGCTCGACACCGGGGTCGAAGGCTACGCCAATGGCAGCTACGGGCGCGGCGCGCCGGCGACGGGTGGCGGCGGCGGCACCGACGGCAATCCCGCCGCCAACGACCAGAACACCGGCGGCGGCGGCGGCGCGGGCTATGGCGGTGGCGGCCTCGGTGGCTACGCCTGGTGCAGCACCCAGCCGGTCGGCTGCCCCCAGACCGGCGGGCTCGGCGGCCGTGGCGTGACCAGCCTCGCGGTCAATCGCCTCATCATGGGTGGCGGCGGCGGCGCGGGCACCACCAACAACGCCACCGGGACGCCCGCCAATGGCTTCGCCTCGAGCGGGGCCGACGGCGGCGGCATCGTCATCGTCCGCGCCGACAAGCTGCGCGGCGCGGGTACGATCAACGCGTCGGGCGCGAGCGCCAATAATAGCGTCCTCAACGATTCGAGCGGCGGCGGCGGCGCGGGCGGAAGCGTCCTCTTCAGTGCGCTCGATGCAACGGGTGCGAGCGTCACGATCGACGCCAGCGGCGGCAACGGCGGCTCCAACACCGGCGGCGGCGCGGCGCACGGTCCCGGTGGCGGCGGTGGCGGCGGCTTCGTCGCGAGCAGCTTCGCGCTGAGTGCCAATGTTGCGGGCGGAAGCGCCGGCACGACGGTCAATGGCGGCTCGTTCGGCAGTTCCTATGGCGCGCTCGGCGGCAACGGCGGCGCGGGCGCGACCATCGTCACCTCCGCCATTCCCGGCATGTCCTCGGGCGCCGAATGCACGCCGGTGATCAGCAAAGCCTTTTCGGTCTCGCCAGTCGGGATCGGCCAGGTCTCGCGGCTGACCGTCACGTTCCAGAACCGCAATCCCACGCTCGCCATGACCGCGGTTGCCTTCACTGACACCTATCCCGCCAGCATCGCCAATGCCGCAGTCCCCAATCCCGCAACCGCATGCGGCGGAAGCGTGACTGCGGCAGCGAACGGACCGTCCTTGGCGCTGAGCGGCGGTAGCCTGGCCGCGGCCTCGACCTGCACTGTCGCCGCCGATGTCGTCGGCAAGGTCGCGGGCGATGCAATCAACACCATCCCCGCAGGCGGGCTCACCGTCGCCTACGGCACCCAGACCGTTTCCTCGATCGGCGCCGCGTCGGCCACACTCAAAGTCCTTGCGCCGCTCACCGCCAGCAAGGCAGGCGAAGTCTATTGGGATCCGGTCAATCTCTTCACCAATCCCAAGAACATCCCGGGCGCGATCGTCACCTATACGATCACCGTCGCCAACCCGAGCGGCCAGGCGACCGACAAGGACAGCATCGTCCTGAGCGACGCCATTCCCGCCAACACCAGGATGATCGTCGGCGACTTCGGCACCGCCGGCAGTGGCCCCGTGGCCTTCGTCGACGGCGCCACGGCGAGCGGACTCACCTACAGCTACCTGGCGCTCTCGAGCACGGCCGACGACCTCGAGTTCACCACCGCGGCCGCCCCGGGCGCCGCCGACTGGAATTATGTCCCGACCGCCAATACGGACGGCATCGATCCGGCCGTCACCTTCTTCCGCGTCAAGCTCAAGAACCGGCTCAACACCAACGGCACCTTCAGCATCCGCTTCCGGGCAAAGGTGCAATGACAGGATTCAAGGTCGCTCCCGCGCCCAGGCGCGAGAAACGAATGTCGTCATCCTGCATTTCTCGCCCGAAAGTAGCTGGTTAGCTGCCCAGCATGCCGAGACGTGGCGTGCGAGGTCCGCACAACTTCATGCGGCTCACGAGAGGATCCCCGACACTCCACGTGCAAGAGGCGCCTCGCACAGGACGAGGCGCCTCTTGAACCTCACATCAGCCAGCCCGCCGGCTGGGTCGGACTGGAAGCCCAGACGATGTTCTGCAGGCTGACCTCGAACTCGCCCGTCGCCGGATTGCCGTCGGTGTCGCCGTAGATGACCGTCTTGCCGTTCACGGTATAGGCCCAGAGCGAATAGGCAGTCGGCGTGTTGCCGGCCCAGCCGAATGCCTGATCACCGGCCTGATTTCTATTCGCGTCGATTGCCACGAAGTCGAGGATGTCCTCGCCTTCCTGGTAGTCGAGGATCACGTCCCCGGTGTCTCGCACATCGAGGAAACGGAACGTGTCGCGCCCTGCCCCGCCGATCAGGTTGTCGATGCCATATCCGCCGACGAGGACGTCATCGCCTTCAAAGCCATTGAGCGAATCCGTCGCGTATCCGCTGCTGCCTCCGAAGAGAAAGTCGTTCCCGCCGCCGCCGCGTACCTCGTCTGCACCGCTGCCGCCATAGACGCGGTTCACGCCCCATCCGTCAGCGAATACCCAGTCGTCGCCGGCCTGACCGTACATGACGTCATTGCCGCCCATGCCGTACAGCTTGTCGTTGCCGGCGCCGCCCCAGACGATGTCGTCTCCCTTGAAACTGTAGATCGACTGACTCGAGGCGTCCCCGATCAGCGTCTCCGAGCCATCGGTCCCGTATATTGTGGCTGCGCTGCTGCCGCCGGGGACGGGAGCGTCGAAATCGTTGGGATCGCCGCCGAGGACGTACCAGTCGGGCCCACGGAAGCTGTCTACAGCGCCCTTGATCGTGATGCTGATGAGCTGGCTCGTTCCGTCGATGCTCCTGACCGTGAAATAGTCCGTCAGCGTCTGTCCGTAGTTGAGGCCGTTCACAGCCGGATTGGCGTCGTCGAGCGAATACTCCCAGCTGCCCGCCGACGTGATGGAGAAACGGCCGTATCCATATTGGCTTATTGCCGCGTTCTGGAAGGCGAATCCGCCGGCGTTGTCGATGTCATTGGCCTGGAGCTGGCCGCTCGCGAGCGGAGTGCCGCCGCCATGAACGCTCCGTTCGACCACGGTGCCGCTCGTGGTGCCGGTGATGATCGCCGCGTCATTGCTGCCGACGATCGTGAGCGAGACGATCCCGTTGGTGCTCGCTCCGCCAAGGTCGCGCACGGCATATCCGATGTCGAGCCTGACCGTCTCGCCGGCTCCGAGCGCCTGCCAGTAGGGGTCCGCTCCGTTGAAGCTCAACTGGCCGCTCGAGGTCAGCGCAATGCCTTGCGGGGCGGTGCCTGCGAGGCTGTAGGTGAGACTGTCGCCAGCATCGGCATCGGTCGCGGTAATCTGGCCGGTCCTGACCTCGTCTTCCGACACGATCGCCGACAGTGGTGCCGTCACCGGCGCGTCATTGGCGCCCTGGACGAGGAAGTCGATGGTCGCGGTCCCGCTCGCGCCAAGGCTGTCGGTCACCTTGTAGGTGACCTGCACCGACTGGCTCTGCCCATTGTGCAGCGACTGGAAGCTGGCGCCGGGCGCAAAACTCCATTCCCCGCCCGTCGACAGGGCGAAGCCGTCGGGCACCGCACCCACCACCGAGAAGACCACGCCGACCCGCTCGTCGGGGTCGAAGCTCGGAAGCTGTCCCGAGACCCGCCCGTCCTCGCTCACCGACTGGGTGAAGGGATAGGATTGGGGCGCCGGCGCGTCATTGATGCCGGTCACCGCAAGGACGAAGTGGGAGTCGCTCGACGCGCCATGTTCGTCGGTCACGCGGGTGGTGACGGTGATGCTCTCGCGCTGCCCCTCGGTGAGGAACTGGAAATCCTGCCCCCGCGTGTCGAAGGTCCACGTCCCGTCTTGGGCTAGAGTGAAGCCAGTGATCGGCGGCCCCACCACCGAATAGGTAAGCACCGCGCCCGTGTCGGGATCGCTGCCCGCGAGCTTGCCGGTCGCGACCTGGTCCTCGAGCAGGCTCGATGATCCCACGCGAAGCGTCGGCGCGTCGTTGCTCCCGACCACGGTGAGATCGAACGTCGCCTCACTGCTCGCACCGACGTCGTCGCGCACCAGCGTGCGGACGGAGAAAGCCACGCTCTCGCCATCGCCCAGCCCTTGGAGGGTGGCCGTGGGTGTGAAATACCAGCTCCCGTCGCCGTACAGGGTAAGCCCCTCCGGCGCTTCGCCGACGACCGAATAGAAGAGCTGCGCGTTTGTGTCGGAATCGGTCGCGATCAGCTGGCCCGAACTGAACTGATCTTCGCCGACCGTGACCGTGACCGCGCCGAGCACCGGCGCATCATTTGCCCCGAAAAGGGTGATGGTGAGCACGGAATCGCTCGACGCACCACGCTCATCGGTGACCCGCGTCGGAACCGTCAGGGTCATGCTCTCGAAATAGCCGAGGCCCTGGTAAGCAGCGTTGCCGCCATCGAAAGTCCAGCTCCCGTCCGCCGCCAGCGCAAAGCCTGCGGGCGCCTCGCCTGTCAGCGCAAAGGAAAGCAATGCGCCCCCATCCGGGTCGCTTGCGATCAGCCGCCCGCTTGCCTGGCTGTCCTCGAACAGGCTCGCCGCCTGCGCGTCGAGCACGGGTGCGTCATTTGTCCCCGTGACCGTGAGGGCAAGGGTCGAATCGCTCGACGCCCCCTGCTCGTCGGTCACCCGTGTCGCGGCGAGCAGGGTTCGCGTCTCGCCCTCGGCCAGTCCCTGATAAGCGGGATGCGACGCGTCGAAGGTCCAGCTCCCGTCTGCCGCCAGCGCGAACCCCGCCGGGGCCTCACCGACCAGCGCATAGGTCAGCACCGCGCCTTGGTCGGCATCGCGCGCGACCAGCCGGCCGCTCGCCTGGCTGTCCTCGGCGAAGCTCGCCGAGCCCGCCTCGAGCACAGGCGCGTCGTTCGTACCGCGGACCGTGAAGAGCATGCTTCCGAACGCCGTCGCCCCGCTTGGATCGCGCACCAGATAAGCGATGGTCACGCTCTGTGTGTCGCCAGCAGCGAGATGGTCGTAGGCGGGATCGCCCGCGTCGAACCGGCAATTGCCGTCGGCGCCGAGGGTGAAGCCCGCAGGCAGCTCGCCCGCAGCGCTGAAGGTGAGGGTGTCACTGCGGTCGGGATCGACGCCGTAGAGGTTGCCGGTGATGACCTGCCCCTCATCGACGGGCCACGGGCTGGTCGCGATGCCCGCCTTCGGCGCGTCGTTGGTCCCTGTCACCACGATCTGCAGGGTCGAGACCGCGCTCGCGCCATATTGGTCGGTCACCCGGTAATCGACCGTGACGAGCTTGGTCTCGCCGGCCGCCAGGCTGTCATAGGCAGCGTTGCTCGCGTCGAAGGTCCAGGCCCCGTTGCTGCCCATCTGGAAACCGGGGACGAGCTGGCCGGTCGGCACGAAGCTCAGCACCGCGCCATTGTCGACGTCGCGGTCGTTCAGTCCGACGTTGCCGCTGACCAGGCTGCCTTCGTTCACCGCCGCCCGATCCGCGACCGCCACCGGCGCATCGTTGGTTCCGATGATGCGCACCTTCACCGTCTGCCAGGTGAGCTGGTTCGATGCGCTGAGCACCGCGTAGACGAAGCTGTCCTCGAGCGTCTCACCAGGCGCGAGCGCATCGATCCGCGCCTGCAGCGCGCCGGCCGAGTAGCTGACGGTGCCGTTCGAATTGATCCCGATGGCAGCGCCGAGCGCGCTTCTGTCGGGAATGGCGCCGCCGACCGGGTCCCCCGTCGCAAGGTCGGCTGGTTGGCCGTCGTCGAGCGAATAGAGCGGCCGGGAAGCATTCTTCCCGTCATTTGCCCTGACATCGAAGACGAGAGTCGAACCGGCAGCGTCCTCGCTGATCCGAAAAACGTCGTCCGCGCTGGCCGCACCGGCCACGATCTTCAAAGGCATGTCTAGTCCCCCTTGACGCAACCCGAGCTCGTTACCCGTTCATCTTCGCAAGAACTGGTGCGCAATCAATAGGAGAAGATGGTTACTCGACCTTTCGAAGGCGGACAGCGCTGCCTTCAGTTTGCAGTGAGCTGGTCTACAGCGACTTCGCAGCGAACCTTACGATTTAGCCTCGTTGACGAAAGTCTCAGCATTGAAGGTACGTAAATGTTCATCAACCGGAGAAGGATCGCAGGTCGGGGAAAAGAACCCGTGATTTCACCAGCGGACGGAATGAGGTGCCGACCGGAAACCGTTCGCTCAGCGAAGACATGAAGGAAGCACACGCGGGATCATGTCCCGGCTGGGAATCCGTCTCGTCGCCGGGGCCGCAGACGACGACCCGCGCGGAATTGCGACCCACAGCCACCTCGGCGCGCGGTCCGGTTTCGGTTCTTCAGTAACGCGAAAATTGAGGCTCGAGGTGGAGCCGCACCGGACTGATCGGAGCAAGCAGCGCGACGACCCTGGCGACCCGCGCGCACTTACTTGCTGACATCATGGGGAGGAAATGGTGGGCGTGGCAAGGATTGAACTTGCGACCCCTGCGATGTCAACACAGTGCTCTACCACTGAGCTACACGCCCACGCTGGAACGGGCCTCTAGCGGGGGTCTTTCACCCGCGCAAGGCGAAAGGCTCAGCTGATGGCGAGAAACTTTTCGCGGCGCATCTGGCGGAGCTCTTCGGGGCCCTTTTCCGCCAATTCGTCGAGCTCCTCGACGATCGCCGCCTTGAGGCTGGCGATCGCACCGGCGCTGTCGCGGTGGGCGCCGCCGAGCGGTTCGGGCACGATCCGGTCGATGACGTGGAGCCCGAGGAGGTCCGCGGCAGTCACCTTCATCGCTTCGGCGGCGTCGGCGGCCTTGTCGGCGGTGCGCCACAGGATCGAGGCGCAGCCCTCGGGGCTGATCACCGAATAGACCGCATGCTCGAACATCAGGACCCGGTTGGCGGCGGCAATCGCCACCGCGCCGCCCGAGCCGCCCTCGCCGACGATCGCGGCGACGCTCGGGACCTTGAGCGCAAGCCCGCGCTCGGTCGAGCGGGCGATCGCCTCGGCCTGCCCGCGCTCCTCGGCCTGGACGCCCGGAAAGGCGCCGGGCGTATCGACCAGGCTGACCAGCGGAAGCCCGAAGCGGTCGGCGAGATCCATCAGGCGGATCGCCTTGCGATAGCCCTCGGGCTTGGCCATGCCGAAATTGTGCTTGAGGCGGGTCTGCGTGTCCGCGCCTTTCTCGTGGCCGAGGATCACGACCTTGCGGCCGTCGATCATGGCCAGCCCGCCGATGATCGCCTGGTCGTCGGCAAAGGCGCGGTCGCCGGCGAGCGGAATGAATTCGTCGGTGAGGCCCGCGACATAATCGCGGAAGTGCGGCCGCTCGGGATGGCGCGCGACCTGCGTCTTCTGCCACGGGGTCAGCCGCGAATAGGTCTCCTTGAGGAGCCTGCTGCTCTTCGCCTCCAGCTTCTCGATCTCGGGCGCGAGATCGAGGTCGCCCCCACGGGCGGTGTCCTTGAGCTCGGCGACACGCGTTTCGAGCTCGGCGATGGGCTTTTCGAAATCGAGGAAGGTCAACATCGGCGGGCGGGCTAGGCCGATGATCGGCCCTTGGCAAGCGGGCCGCGCGCGAGCGGGTGGACCCGGTTGACGAGCTCGACCAGCCGGCCGGCATCGACATGGGTGTAGATTTGCGTGGTGGCGATGTCGGCGTGGCCGAGCAGCGCCTGAAGCACGCGCAGGTCCGCGCCATTACCGAGCAGGTGCGTCGCAAAGGCGTGGCGCAGGACGTGCGGGCTGACCCGCTCGGGCGCGATTCCCGCCTCGGCGGCCATGGCCCGGACGAGCTGGAACAGGCGCACGCGGCTGATGTGCTTGGTGCCACCGGGAAAGAGCCAGGCCGCGCCCTTGGGCAGCGCCTCGCGCCACTTCGCCACTGCCGCCCGCGCCCGGTCGGAAATAGGGACGAGCCGCTCCTTGCCGCCCTTGCCCGCGAGGATGAGGAACGGCTCGGGCCGCGCCAAGGCCCGCGCGGGCAGGCTGACGAGCTCGGTCGCGCGCAGGCCCGAGCCGTAGAGCAGCTCGAGCAGAGCGAGGTTGCGCAGCCGCAGCGGCTCGCCGCTCGCCGCCCGATCCTCGGCCTCGCGGAACATCGCATCGACCTCGCCCGCGTCGAGCACGCGCGGCAGCGGCCGGACGGTGCGCGGTCGCGGCAGGGCGGCGGAAGGGTCATCCGCCCGCAACCCCTCGTCGACAAGGAAGCCGTAGAAGCGCCGGAGCGCGGCCGAGCGCCGGGCGAGCGTCGCCGGGCTCAGTTCCTCCCACGCCCCTGCGAGCCTGCCGAGCTCGGCGGTGCCCGCCCTACCCAACTCCCCCACCACGTCGGCGGCGGCGGCGAGGTCGCTGCGATAGGCGAGCAAGGTATTGCGCGCCGCGCCCCGTTCGGCCGCCAGCGCATCGGCGAAGCGGTCGATCAGCGCGCGGGTGTCGGGGCTCACGTCCGGGCGAGCAGCTCGGCAGCGATCATCCGCGCCTGGAATTCGAGCCCGGCACTGCGCATCGCGGTCAGCGAGCGGAACAGGTGGGCCGCGGGGATTTGCGCCGAATCGCTCGCCTGCATCCCGATCGCCGCCAGCAGCACCGCGCTTCCCGCCTGCCGCCGCCGGCCCGCGTCATTGACGATCCGGACCCAGGCATTGTCGCGCCCGAGCCCGAGCTTGTAACGGTCGTTCAGCTTGGTCGCGAGTTCGCTGTCGATCCGGCCGACACCCGCAAGGCCCGCGACGAGGAGTTTGGTGCGCGCCTGTTCGGGGCTGGTGTCGCGGTCGATGAAATCCTCGATCCGGCTTTCGCTGACATCGAGCGGCGCATTGGTGCCGAGCGCGAGCAGCGCCCACGCCTTGTCGGCGTCCGCGTCCTCGAGGTCGCCGAGCGTACCCGCCCAGCGCGCCGCGGCGGTGTCGTAGCCGCCCGCCAGCATCGAGGCGACGAGCTTGGGCACGTCCTTGCCGAGCGCCGCATCGGGCCGGACGCGCGAGGCAGCGAGCGAAACCAGTGCCTCGTTCGCCAGCCGCTGGACGGGGTCGGTGGTGTCGCCCCACAGTTTGCGCATCGCGTCGATCTTCTCGGCCGGATCACGCGCCGCGAAGGCGAGCCGGAGCTGCCAGGCGTCGGTGCCGCTGAGGTCGGAAGGGTCGGTCGCGTCGTAAATCTGGGAATAAAGATCGACCAGCGAGGAGGAGGAGAAGACCCCCAGCCCCGCCGCGATCCGGGCCGAGGGCAGCCGCTGCTCGGCGCTGAGCAGGGGCGCCCGCGCCTGCCATGCCCGGATCCGCGCCGGCGCGCGGTCGATGATGTTATTAGGCGGTGCGACCCCGGTCGCGCTGGCGAGCCCGAAGCGCCACGCGGTCAGCCCCTGCACGCCCTCCCACTCGACCGTCGCGGCGCGACCGGTGTCGGCCCCTGCCCCGACGACCTTGTCGGCGAGCACATGGTCGATGCCGGTGATCGGCCCGCGCCGCCGCGCTTGCTCGATGCGGGTCGCGGCATTGGCCGCCTGACCAGACAAGGCGGCGCACATCGCCTCGGTCAGCGGGAGCACGCGGCTCTCGACCTTGGCCATCTTTTCGCGCAGCGGGCACAGCGCGCCCGGATCGGCGCTCGCCAGCGCGCTCTGCACCGCGACCTGCGTCATCTTGGGCGTGAAGTCGGCGACGTCGACACCGGCGACGATCATCGACGCGGCATCGGCCTCGCCCATGCGCAGAAGCAGCCAGGCGCGCTCGGCCGCCCAGTCGACCGGATTGACCGCCGGCGGCGCGTCGCTCCGGGCGAGCAGCGCATTCCTCAGCGCGATGTGCAGCCAGCGGCTCGGCAGCGGCGTGTCGAGCCGGCGCATCAGTCCCGACAGGAAGCTCCCGTTCGCCTGCCCCCAGGGCGCGGCGCCATAGCCCCAGGCGACCGGATCGATCGCCCCGACCAGCCGCGGATCGCGCCGCGAGGATTCGGGGATCTCGACCGGCGGGACATAGACCGGGACCTGCGCGAGGTCGGCGACGCTGAGGCTGTCGGTCTCCTGCACCGCGCCGCCTTCGCTGCCGCGCGATGTCTGCGCCCGGCGCACCTCGGCGGCGCCGGTGTCGGGCGCCTGCCCGTTCTGGGGCGACTGCTCGGGCGGCGGGGCGGCCTGGTTGAAGCTCGGCGGAAGCAGGCTCTCCTGGGCCAGCGCGAGGGCCGGCAGCGAAAGCGCCGCGACGCCCGCTCCGAGCCACCAGCGCCAGCGGCGGTCAGGCCGGCTTGGCAACGTCCACCTCGATCGGCCGGGTCGGCACTTCCTTGACCCCGTTCGCGAGCCAGAAGGCGCCGGCGACCAGGATCGCCAGGATGATGAGCCAGATGATGAGCCCGCGCGCGGGGTGCGGAGGCTTGCGTCGTATCGCCATGAGGCGGGCTTTTGCCGACTGACGGCCACGCTGTATAGCCCCGGCGGACATGGCGCGGCGTGCACTTCCCTTTGATGGTCGATTGGATCGCTCGGTGGTGCTCGTGGGCCTCATGGGGGCGGGCAAGTCGACCGTCGGCCGCCGCCTCGCGCGCCGCCTCGGCCTCCCCTTCGTCGACAGCGACGCCGAGATCGAGGACGCCGCGGGCCTGTCCGCCGGCGAAGTTTTCCAGCGCTTCGGCGAGCGCGACTTTCGCGATGGCGAGCGGCGGGTGGTCGCGCGCCTTGTCACCGGCCCCGTCCGGGTGATCGCGACCGGAGGCGGCGCCTTCGTCAACGAGACCACCCGCGCACTCCTCAACGACAAATGCATCACGGTCTGGCTCGACGCGCCGGTCGGGCTCCTGGCCGAACGCACCGCGCGCCGTCCCGCGACCCGGCCAATGCTCAACAACGGGGATCGCGCCGAGACCCTCTCGCGGCTGATCGACGAACGCCGCCCGGCCTATGCCGAGGCCCACATCCGGATTGCGAGCGAAGGCGGCGCCCACCATGAGGTGGTCGAGAGGATCGTCGCCGCGCTCGACCGCCATCTCAAGGAGCCAAAGTGAAGAGCCTGACCGTCGATGCGGGGGACGAGCGCTATGACGTGCTCGTCGGCCGCCTGGAGGATTGCCGAAGCCGTCTCGTCGCGCTGGCCCGCGGCCGGCCCCTCGTCGTGGTGTCCGAGCCGAAGGTCTGGGGCCTGCACGGCGCGAAGCTCGAGGCGCTCCTCCCCTGCGATCCCATCCTCGTTCCCGAGGGCGAGCCGGCCAAGGACTGGCCGCACCTGCGCGACCTCATCGAGGCCTTCGCGGAGCGCAATCTCGACCGCCAGACCACCGTCGCGGCCTTCGGCGGCGGTTCGGTCGGGGACCTGACGGGCCTTGCCGCAGGCCTGTTCAAGCGCGGCCTCCCGCTCATCCACCTGCCGACCACCCTCCTCGCCCAGGCCGACAGCGCGGTCGGTGGCAAGACCGCGATCGACGCGCTCGGCCAGAAGAACCTCGTCGGCATGTTCCACCAGCCGAACCTCGTGGTTGCCGACGTCTCGCTCCTCGACACGCTGGACCCGCGCCAACTGCGCGCCGGCTATGCCGAGGTCGTGAAATATGGCCTGATCCGCCACGAGGCCCTGTTTGAATGGCTCGAGGACCATGGCGAGAAGCTACTCGCCGGCCACCGCGAATATCGCGAGGAAGCCGTGTGGCAGAGCGTCGCCGCCAAGGCCCGCACGGTCGAAGCCGACATCACCGACCGCAACGGCGCCCGCGCGCTGCTCAACTTCGGGCACACCTTCGCCCATGCCCTCGAAAGCGCCGCGGGACTCGGTACTCTTCTCCACGGCGAAGCGGTCGCGGTAGGCATGGTGCTCGCCTTCGCGCTCTCGGCCGAACTTGGCCTGTGCCCGCACGGCGACAGCGCCCGCGTGCGCGATCATCTCGCCGGCCTTGGGCTGCCCACGACCATCGCCGAGACCGGGGTCGACCGCGCCGCGCTGCTGCCGCTGATGCGCGGGGACAAGAAGAACGATGCCGGCGCGATCCGCTTCGTCCTCACCCGCGGGATCGGTGATGCGTTCCTGAGCGAAGGAGTCGAGGAAGCGAAGGTCGCCGCCTTCCTCGATCGCGCCGCCTAACGGTCCTTCGCCGCCGCCACGCCCTCGTCGTCGAGCGGCTGGTGCGCGAAGCTCTTCTCCATCCCCTCGTGCAGATTGCCGGTGGCGGACTGCGCCCGCAGCCGCTCGTCGTCGAGCCGGCGATAGGCCTGTTCGACCCGCACGATCTCGCGGTCTGCGATGCCGAGCGAATCGAGTGCCGCCCGCCCCATCGCCACCGCGCTCTCGAACACCTCGCGCTGGAGCAGCCGAACGTCGAGGCCGTCGAGCGCCATCGCCTGCCGGCGGTCGAACACCCGGACCATCACCGAGGCCTGCGGGAAGGCCTCGAGCAAAGGCGCCAGCTGCTCGGGCCCGAAATCGGGATCGTCATGGCAGAAGAGGATCGCCTCGGCCTCTCCGGCGCCGGCGGTGCGCAGCAGATCGATCCGCGTCCCGTCGCCATAATAGACCTTGACCCCGAACTCCCCCGCCAGCTCGATCTGGCTTGCCTTGAGATCGATCAACGTCACCGGAACACGCTTGCCCATCAGCATCTGCGCGACGGTCTGGCCGAAGCGGCCGTAGCCGACGATGATCGCATTGGTTTCGGGACTGAACTCGGGCCCGTCGAGATCGACATGCTTGTCTGGCTGGCGCCGCTGCAGCGCCCCGATCGCGCGCATGAGGAACGGCGTCGTCGCCATCGAGCAGGTGACGACCGCGCCGAGCAGGCTCGCCTGGTCCTGGCTGATCATCCGCCCCGCCGCCGCGCTGGCGAAGAGGACGAAGCCGAACTCGCCCGCCTGGGAGAGCAGCATGGCAAGCGTGATCGCGCGCCCGGGCTTGCTCCCGAAGCCGCGTGCGATCGGATAAAGCACGGCGGTCTTGAGCGCGATCACCGCCGCCGCCAGCCCGATCACCGTCAGCGGCTCGCTCGCGATCACGCTCAGGTCGAGGAGCATCCCGACCGACATGAAGAACAGCCCGAGAAGGATCGAGCGGAATGGCTCGACGTCGCTTTCGAGCTCGTGCCGGTAGGGGCTCTCGGCGAGCATCACGCCCGCGACGAACGCGCCCAGCGCGACCGACAGGTGGAGCGCGTGCATCAACGCGGCAGCGCCGATCACCGTGGTCAGCCCCGCGACGATGAACAGCTCACGCTCGCCCAGCCGCCCGATCAGCCGGTAGAGCGGCGCCACCACGAACCGCCCGGCGAGCACCAGCCCGACGATCGCCGCCAGCGTCAGCCCGGTCATCTCGAGCCCCGACGGGGCATCCGGATCTCCGCCGACGCTCAGGGCGGCGGTCAGCGTGATCAGCGGAATGAGGGCGAGATCCTGCAGCAACAGGATCGAGAAGGCGCGCTCGCCATAGGGGCTGTTCAACTCGCCGGTCGAGCGCAACATCGGCAGAACCTGCGCGGTGGACGACAGGCCAAGTGCCAGCCCGATCGCCGCCGCCGGCCCCCAGCCGATGCCGAGCACGAGGTGCACCAGCACCGCCAGCGCCGCACCGGCCGCGAGCAATTGGCCGAGCCCGAGCCCGAAGATCTCGCGCTTCAGCCGCCACAGCCGCGAAGGCTGGAGCTCGAGGCCGACCAGGAACAGCAGCAGCGCGATCCCGATCTCGCTGACCCGGTTGATCGCCTCGGCATCACCCGAGACGTTGAGGACGTAAGGCCCCGCGACGATCCCGCCGACGATGTAGCCGAGCGTCGCACCGAGCCCGAGCCGCCGGAACAGCATGACGAAGAACAGCGCGAGGCCGAGCAGTATCGTCATCCAGGTCAGGAAATTGGTCACGCCGCCCCTTCCATCGCTTTCAGCAATGCATCGAATGGCAGCAGCACCGCGCCATGCCGCCCGGTCCGCGCCTGCACCGGCGAAAGCACGGCATATTCTTCCGGCACCGCGCCGCGCCCGTCGAGCCACGCCTTGACCGCGGCCCGCATCACGATCGCCTCGGCCTTCAATCGTCCCGGCGCCCAGCCTTGCAACAGGGCCGCGCTCGCCTGGCCGTAGGCGCAGGCCGTGACCTTTTGCGCCACCGCCCCGATCCGCCCGTCAGCCATGCGAACCTCGGTGCGGATCGTCGAGCCGCAGGTCGGCGAGCGCGCTTCGGCCACCCCGTCCGCCGCTTCGAGCCGGCTGTCCACCGGCAAGGATGCCGCGAGCCGCAGGATGTCGAGCGTGTAGGGCGGCTCGCGGTTCATGCCCGCCGCCAGCTGGTCCCTTGCGGCCCGTCCTCCAGGAGGATGCCCTCGGCCGCCAGCTCGTCGCGGATCCGGTCGGCGGTCGCGAAATCGCGCGCCTTCTTTGCCGCGGTCCGCGCCTCGACCAGTGCGTCGATCCGGCCGTCGCCTACCTCGCCGCCACCGCCGCGGAACCAGCGATCGGCGCTGTCGCCAAGCAGGCCGAGCAGCCCGGCGCTCGCCTTCAGCGTCGATGGATCCTCGATCTTGCCGAGCCGCGCGATCGCGAGCGCGGTGTTGAGATCGTCGCCCAGCGCCTCGACCACGCCGGCGTCGACCGCGCCCGCGTCGGCCTCGCCCACCCGGCGGTAAAGGCCATCGAGGACCGCCTTGCTCTGCGCCAGCAGCGCCTCGGTCCACGGCAGTGGCGAGCGATAGTGGGCCGACAGCAGCGCCAGCCGAAGCACCTCGCCCTTGTGCCCCGCGCTGAGTAATTCGCCCGGCGTCACGACGTTGCCGAGGCTCTTGCTCATCTTCTCGGCGCCGAAGTCGACGAAGCCGTTGTGCATCCAGTAGCGGGCGAGCGGCTTGCCGCCATGCGCGCAGCGGCTCTGCGCCGCCTCATTCTCGTGGTGCGGGAAGACGAGGTCGATGCCCCCGCCATGGATGTCGATGGTCTCGCCCAGGTGCGCGCGGATCATTGCCGAGCATTCGATATGCCAGCCCGGCCGCCCTCGGCCCCAGGGCGAATCCCAGCCGATCATGCCCTCGGGGCTCGGCTTCCACAGCACGAAGTCGCCTGGGCTGCGCTTGTAGGGCGCGACCTCGACCCGGGCACCCGCGAGCATCGCCTCGCGGTCCCGCCGCGACAGCGCACCGTATTCGGGATCGGAAGCCACATCGAACAGGACATGCCCCTCGGCCGCATAGGCATGGCCCTTGGCGACGAGGTCCGCGATCATCGCCACCATCGGCCCGATCTCGGCGGTCGCGTGGGGCGCGATATCGGGGTCGCGCACACCCAGCGCCCGCATGTCGTCGAGATAGAAGTTCTCGAACCGCTCGGTGATGACCGACGGCTCGACGCCTTCCTCCCCCGCCGCCGCGATGATCTTGTCGTCGACGTCGGTAATGTTGCGCGCGAACGTCACGCCATGCTCGGGATAGCGATGCTCGAGCAGCCGTCGCAGCACGTCGAACACCACCGGCGGCCGCGCATTGCCGATGTGCGCGCGGCCATAGACCGTGGGACCGCACACGTAGATGGCGATCGGCTCCCCCTCGCGGGGCCTGAACTCGCGCTTTTCGCGCGTCGCGGTGTCGTACAGTCTGATCACAGTTGGTTTCGCTTCAATCGTGTCTCGTTCCAAGTCGCGAGCATCGCCCGTCCGCTGGCATCGAGCAAAGGATAGGTGCGGCTGTCGCGCATCCAGTCGGGTCGTTCTGCCTTCGCCCCATAGACCATGTCGGTGCCAAGGTTCGCCAGCAGGAAGAACAATGTCGCGCCGATCAGCCCCTTGAGCATCCCGAACCCGCCGCCGAGCAGCCGGTCGAGCGGCCCCAGCGCCGACGAGCGCGCCCGCGCCCCCAGCCGGTAGGCGAGGAAGCGCATGAGGAGATAGGCCGGGAGAAACAGGATCACGAAGGCCAGCGCCGCCGCGCCCGTCGGTCCCTTGGCATAGTCCTGCACCGCCACCGCGACCGGGGCGTGGAACAGCACCAGCGCCACCACGCCCGCGGCCCAGGCGGTCAGCACGAGGGCCTCCTGCACGAACCCGCGCACGAACCCCACCAGCGCGCCGCCGCCGAGGAGTAGCAGAACGAAGATGTCGAGCGTGGTCATGGGTAGCGGCAGCGTTAGTGGAGTGCTCGCGGAGTGACTAGGGGCAGCGAAACGTGCTTCGACGTCGCTCGGGACGACCGCTCTTCACACTCGATTGTCCTGAGCGCAGTCGAAGGACGCCGGGGCGTTACCGCCCCATCACCTTCTCGACCAATCCCCGCAATTGCCCGAAGCGCGCGATCCCGATGCCCTTGGCCTCGACCCCGCCCGGCACCCAGGCCTGTTCAAACCCCAGCTTGGCCGCTTCCTTCAATCGCAATTGCGTATGCGCCGCCGGCCGGACCTCGCCGGACAAGGCGACCTCGCCCATGACCACCGCCTCGGCAGGCACCGGCCGCTCGCACAGCGCCGAGACCAGGGCCGCCGCCACCGCCAGGTCCGCCGCCGGATCGCTCAACTTGTAGCCGCCCGCGACGTTGAGATAGACCTCGGCCGTCGCGAAGCTCACCCCGCAGCGCGCCTCGAGCACCGCGAGCAGCATCGCGAGGCGCGAGCTGTCCCAGCCCACCGCCGAGCGCCGCGGAGTCGCCCCGCTCGCCAGCCGCACCGTCAGCGCCTGGATCTCGACCAGCACCGGCCGCGTGCCTTCGAGCGCAGGAAAGATCGCCGTTCCGCTGACCGGATCGTCGCGCCGGGTCAGGAACAGCGCGCTCGGGTTCGGCACCTCGGCCAGCCCCGCCCCTTCCATGGCGAAGACGCCGATCTCGTCGGTCCCGCCGAAGCGGTTTTTGACTGCGCGCAGGATGCGATACTGGTGGCTTCGCTCGCCCTCGAAGCCGAGCACCGCGTCGACCATGTGCTCGAGCACGCGCGGACCCGCGATGCTGCCGTCCTTGGTGACGTGCCCGACGAGGATCAGCGCCGTCCCCCGCTCCTTGGCGAAGCGGATCAGCTCCTGCGCGCTGGCGCGGACCTGGCTGACCGTTCCCGGCGCGCCCTCGATGAGATCGGAGTGCATCGTCTGGACGCTGTCGATCACCAGCAGCGCGGGCGGGGCCTCGCTCCCCAGCGTCGTCAGGATGTCGCGCACGGATGTGACGCTCGCCAGCCGCACCGGCGCGGTGCCGAGCCCGAGCCGAAGCGCGCGCAGCCGGACCTGGTCGACCGCTTCCTCGCCCGAGACATAGACCGCGCCCTTGCCGGTCCGCGCGATGGCGGCGGCCACCTGCAGCAGCAGCGTCGACTTGCCGATCCCCGGATCGCCCGCCAGCAGCATCGCCGAACCCGGCACCAGCCCGCCGCCCACCGCCAGGTCGAATTCGGCCACCCCGGTCTCGATCCTGGTCGGAAGCGCGACTTCGGCATCGAGCCCGACCAGCTCGAACGCGCGCCCGCCGGCCGACAGGTCGTGCTTCTGGCTGAACACGGTCGGCGCCGCGCTTTCCTGCACCAGCGTGTTCCACTCGGCGCAGTCGGCGCACTGCCCCTGCCAGCGCGGGGATACCGATCCGCAGGCCTGGCAAACGTAACGGGCTTTGGTCTTGGCCATGGTGAAAACCTAGAACAGAAGCGGAACACAAAGCAACGTTCCTGCTGCTTGGGTGTTGATCAGCAACTTACCCCCAAGGAGAAACACATGCCCTATGCGAAGGCCAAGGATGGCACCATGCTCTATTACAAGGACTGGGGCCGCGGCGAGCCGGTTGTCCTCATGCATGGCTGGCCGCTGACGGGCGACACGTTTGACGACCTCGCGATCAAGCTGGTCGAGGGCGGCAAGCGCTGCATCATTCCCGATCGCCGCGGGTTCGGCCGGTCGGACCAGCCGTGGAACGGCCACGACTATGACACCTATGCCGACGACGTCGCGGCGATCCTCGAGGATGCCAAGATCAGCGAGCCGATCGCGCTTGTCGGCTTCTCGATGGGTGGCGGCGAAGTCGCCCGCTTCCTGTCCAAGCAGGGCAAGGGCCGGGTCAGCGCCGCGGTGCTCGCCAGCTCGGTCGTCCCCAAGGTCGCGCAGAGCGACGACTACCCGGACGGCGTTCCGCAGTCGACGCTCGACGACATCACCAAGCAGATGAAGGAAGACCGCGCGGGCTTCCTTCAGACGTTCATCAAGCAGTTCTACGGTGTCGGCTTCCTTGAACGTCCGGTCAGCCAGGGCGTGCTCGATTCGGGCTTCCAGCAGGGCATGATGAGCGGCGCGCGTCCTTTCTATGCCGCCGCCGCGGCCTGGGCCGGCACCGACTTCCGCCCCGACCTCCCCGCCTTCGAGGGCGTGCCCACGCTGATCCTGCACGGAACCAGCGACAAGAATGTCCCCATCGAGGGCACCGGCCGCAAGGTCGCCGAGGCGCTGCCGCACGCAACCTTCATCGAATATGACGGCAGCCCGCACGGCATCTTCGAGACCGACAAGGAGCGCTTCTGCAAGGACGTGGTCGGCTTCCTGACGCAGGACAGCCGAGGCACCACCGCCGACCGGAGCGCCAGCGCGATCCCGCTGACGAACTAGACCAGAACCTCCCGCGCAGCCCCCTGGCTCAGGAAAGCCTGGGGGCTCGCGGTGAGGCCGTAGGCACCGGCGCAGAAGATGGCGATCACGTCGCCGACTTCTGCGCGCGGCAGCATCACCTCGTCCGCCAGCAGGTCGAGCGGCGTGCACAGGCAACCGACCACCGTCACCTCTTCCTCGGGCTCGGCCCCGAACCGGTTCGCGACCGCCACCGGATAGTTGCGCCGGAGGAGCTGTCCGAAATTCCCGCTCGCCGCGAGCATGTGGTGAAGCCCGCCATCGACCACCAGGAAGGTCTTCCCCCGGCTCACCTTCCGGTCGATGACGCGCGTCAGATAGACCCCGCATTCGCCGACCAGCCAGCGGCCGAGTTCGATCACGAACCGCGTGTCGCCCAGCAGCGGCGGCAAGCTGCGCAAGGTCATCGCCAGCGTCGCGCCAACCGCATCGACGTCGACCGGCGCATCACCCGCAAAATAGGGAATCCCGAAGCCGCCGCCCAGATTGACCTCGGGTGGGCTCGCTCCGACCTCGGCCGCGATCTGGCCTGCAAGCGCCACCGTCTCGCGCTGGCTCTCGATCAGCGCGTCAGCCGACAGCGACTGCGAGCCGGCATAGACATGAAGCCCCCGCCACTCGGCCCCCGCCGCGATGATCCGCCTCACCGCCGCGGCCACGCGCTCGTGGTCGATCCCGAACTGGCTCGCCAGCCCGCCCATCTTCATGCCGCTGCCCTTGAGCCCGAACGGCGGATTGACCCGCACCCCGATCCGCGCCCGCCGTTCCATCACCGATGCGATGCCGAGGAGGCGGTCGAGCTCGCCCTCGCTCTCGACATGGACGCAGACGCCGCGAAGCACCGCTTCGGCGAGATCGCTGTCGTTCTTCCCCGGCCCCGCGAAGCTCAGCGGCAAGTCGTCGCCGACCAGTCCGGCTTCGTCGAGAATCCCCAGCTCGCCCGCCGAAGCGAGGTCGAAACCATCGACCAGCCCGGCCATGTGCTGGAGCAGCGGCGGATAGGGATTAGCCTTGACCGCATAATGGAGGCCGACCTCGCCGAATGCGCGGCGGAAGCGCGCGACCTGCCGCTCGACGCCAGCCCGGTCGTAAACGAACAGCGGCGTTCCCTCGGACTCGAGCAGTTCGAACGCGCTGCGCCCGCCGATCGCGAGCACGCCGTCGGCGTTCGCCGCGAACCCCGCGGGAATGGGTCCCATCGCCTTCATGAGTTGAATCCCGCCGCCAGCGCCGCCCGGTCGATCTTCCCGTTGGGCGAGAGCGGCAGCGCCTCGACCCAGCGCACCTCGCTCGGCCGCAAATGCGCGGGAAGCTCGGCCGCAAACCACGCCGCCAGCCGTGCCTCGGCATCCGACCCTTTCGCCACCGCGACGAGCACGATCCGCTGCCCCAGCCGCGCGTCCTTCACGCCGAAGGCCGCAACATCCTCGACCGCCCCGCTCGCCGCCGCCGCTTCCTCGATCTCGCTCGGGCTCACCCGGTGTCCGCTCACCTTGATCATCGCATCGTCGCGCCCGCGGATCCGGAGCAGCCCATCGGCCCCGACCACCGCCCGGTCCCCCGACCATACTGCGCCGTCCTTGAAGCGCTGCGCCGTCCGCTCGGGATCGTTCCAATAGCCCTGCGCCACCAGCGGCCCCGCATGCACCAGCTCGCCCTCCTCTTGTCGTTCCGCCTCGGTCCCGTCCGCCCGCCGCACCGATAGCTCGGCAAAGGGGATCGCGGTCCCCACCGCATCGGGATGATCGTCAACCAGCGCGGGATCGAGGCTCGCCGAGCGAAACGCCTCGGTCAGCCCGTACATGAGGTGCAGCTTCGCCGTTGGGAACAGCGCCCGCAGCCGCCGCACCAGCGCTTCGGGCATGTGCCCGCCGCTGTTCGTCAGCGTCCTGAGATTCGCGCCCGCCCCGCCCCATTCCTGCTCGGCCAGTTGCACCCACAAGGGCGGCACGCCGGCGAGCACGGTCGCGCCGGTTCGCTCGACCGCCCGCACGACGTCGCGCGGCAGGAGATAGTCGAAGGCGATCGCCTCGCCTCCCGCCTTCCAGGTCGAGAGCAATTGGTTCTGCCCGTAATCGAACGCCAGCGGCAGCACGCACAACGTCCGGTCGTCGGCCGAAAGCTGCAGATAATGCGCCACGCTCACCGCGCCGAGCCAAAGGTTGGCATGGCTCAGCATCACCCCCTTGGGCCGCCCGGTCGAACCGCTGGTGTAGAGCAGCGCCGCGAGATCGTCGGGCGCGGCCGCCGACGGCGGCAGCGCCTCCTCCCCCTCGTCCCACTCCTCGAGCGCGACAGCCAAATCCGGCCGAACCTCCAGCGTCTCCAACCGCGCGCGATTGGCGACCAGCAGCCGCGCCCCACTGTCGGCGAGGATGTGCTCGGCCTGCGCGCGGCGAAGCACGGGGTTGATCGGCACGTGCACCAGCCCGGCGCGCGCCGCGGCAAGCGGCACCATGCAGGCGAACCAGGTCTTGCCCATCCAGCTCGCCACGCGGTCGCCCGGCTCGAGGCCCAGCGCCCGCAGCCGGTGCGCGGTGCGCCCGACCGCCGCATCGAGCTCGGCATAGGTCCACCGCCGCTCCCCCACCCGCAACGCAGGCGCATCCGCCGCGCCGCAAAGCGCGAGGTGATCGAGTGGACGGGGCGCGGGATCGGGCGGCGTCATGGGCACGCCCGCCCGAATGCCGCCTAACTTGCGCCTTGGCCAGCTTTTCGCCTAGGGCGCGCCCACCATGGCCGCCCAGCCCCTGACCGACGACGCGGCCGCGACGGACGCGACTCTCCGCGCCCTCCTCGCCGAGACCCTCGGCCTGTCCGAGGCGCGCGTCGCCGCCTTCGATGCCGACACCGAATTGTTCGGTGCGCTGCCCGAGTTCGATTCGATGGCGGTCGCCAACCTCCTCACCGGCCTTGAGGAGCGCTTCGACCTGCTGATCGAGGACGGCGACGTCGAAGCCGAGGACTTCGCGACCTTCGGCAGCCTCACGGCCTTCGTCGAGCGGCTGACCGCCTAGCCTTCACGCTTTCTCAAGCCTGCGCCAATAGTCTCTCCCGCGCCCACGGAAGAGGACTGATGGCGTGAAGTTTCCGAACGACCTGCAGGCGGCCCTGCTGCTCGATCACCCGGCCCGCGACTTCGACGGCCTCGTCGACGCGCTCGCCAAGCTCCTCGCGACCATCGCCGGCGCGCCCTTCAACCGACCCGAGTTCAAGCCCGGCGCCTACGCCCGCCTGTTCGGCCCGGGCGAACTGATGGTGACGATCGAGCGCGTCGGCCGCCCTCCGAACCCGGCCGTCTTCGACAAGGCGCTCGGCTCGTTCGTCACCGGCATCCTGTGCCCGGACGCCCGTCAGCGCGTCGCCCGTGCACAGGACATGGTGCTGATCAATCTCAGCCACGGGGTCTTCGGCGACTCGATCCACCAGCAATTCGGAGCGCTGTTCGAACAGATCGGCATGCCCCGCGAGGGCGGCAATCTCCCGCAATTTCTCCAGCGGCTGAAGGTGCTCGCCATCCTCGCGCATTTCGCGACCGACCAGCTCGGGCCGAGCCTCGTCCACTGGGTGCAGAGCAACCTGCTCCTTCCCGGCGAGAAATTCGAGGGCTTCGCGTCGCTCGACGCCCCCTCGCTCCTTCACGTCCACCCCTGGCTCTACGGCCCCGCCGGACAGACCGGCGACGAAGTGGCGCTCGGCATCCGCACCTTCGGCGCGCGCCACTTCATCGGCTACGAATTCCAGCTCGATCCCACCACCCTGCCCTGGGCCGACAACCTCGAGGTGATCCTTGGCCTCATCCGCCTCGCCATCTCTGACAAGGGCTATATCGTGCCCCACGGCGACAGCTTCGGTCCCGACGACGGCCGCTTCTCCTACCGCATCCTGCACGAGCCAGCCGACGAGGGTGGTGTGCCGGTGCTGAAACTGGTGCCGCTCATGTTCCGCGAGCACGGTTTCGTCAGCCCCGACTATGTGCCGCGCGACCGCGTGATCGACGACCGCTCGCCGCCCCCTGGGCTGATGCCCGACGACGACGAGGTGAAGGAAGAACTCGCCAATGAATGGCGTGAGAAGCGCCGGCTGGCGGAAAGCGCCGGCGCCGGTTTCGAGGTCCGCGCCCGCGGCACCGCCCCGATCCCCCCGGCCCCCGCCCCGCGCCCGGGCTTCGGCCGCGCGATTTTCGGCCGCAAGAAGGGCTGAGCCCTACTCCGCCGCCTGAAGCTCAGCGAACTCTTCGGCCTGGAGGAACCGCTCGGCGTCGAGCGCGGCCATGCAGCCCGTGCCGGCCGCGGTCACCGCCTGGCGGTAGACCTTGTCCATGACGTCGCCGCAGGCGAATACGCCCGGAATGTTGGTCCGGGTCGAGCCGGTCTCGACCGCGAGATAACCGTCCGAATCCAGCTCGAGCTGTCCGGCGAACAATTCGGTTGCCGGCTTGTGCCCGATCGCGACGAACGCGCCGTCGACCGCGATCTCGCTGAGTTCGCCGGTGACCCGGTTCTTGAGCCGCAGCCCGACCAGCGCCTCGGGCTCCCCGCCCGACAGGAACTCGTCGACTTCCGAATTCCAGATCACCTTGATCGACTTGTGCGCGAACAACCGGTCCTGAAGGATTTTCTCGGCGCGGAAGCTGTCGCGGCGGTGGATCAGCGTCACGTCGTCCGAGTGGTTGGTGAGGTAAAGCGCTTCCTCGACCGCGGTGTTGCCGCCGCCGATCACCGCCACCTTCTTGCCGCGATAGAAGAAGCCGTCGCAGGTCGCGCAGGCGCTCGCCCCCTTGCCCTTCATCCGCTCCTCGCTCGGCAGCCCAAGCCACTTGGCCTGCGCGCCGGTCGCGATGACGAGCGTGTCGGCGAGATAGGTGGTGCCGCTGTCGCCGATCAGCCGGAACGGGCGGCCGTTGAGTTCGACCCGCTCGATATGGTCCCACACCATCTGCGTGCCGACATGCTCGGCCTGCGCCTGCATCTCCTCGACCAGCCACGGGCCCTGGATGACCTCGCGGAAGCCCGGATAGTTCTCGACGTCGGTGGTGGTCGTCAGCTGGCCGCCGGGCTGGATGCCCTGAATGACGATCGGCTTCAGGCCTGCGCGCGCGGCATAGATGGCGGCGGTCAGGCCGGCCGGGCCGGAGCCCAGCACGATCATGCGGCTGTGGATGGTCTCGCTCATGGCTTTTCTACTCAGTGATCGTGGTGGTGCTCGCCAGCCTGGTCGGCGGCGGGCGCGTCCTTCTTCATGCCATCGCAGCAGGGCATCGTCTTTTCGCCCTTGCAGCAGCAGCAGTCCATCTTGCCGTCCTTGTCGGCCATGCCTTCCATGGCGGCATGATCGTGGGTCTGGCCGGCGACCGGCACCTTCATCGGAGCGGGCCCGGAGGCGAGCGCCAGCGCGCCCAAAGCCGAGAGAATCATCATCGTTGGTCCTTCTGGAATTGCGGCCTTTGTACCCCGGCCGGGGCCGGGGTCCAGTTCCTCGTCATCAGCCTACCTTCAGCCGCACGAACGCCATCGCGCCGAGCGGATTGCGCCCGCCATATTCGGGCGCCAGCCCCGCCGGCACGAAGTTCACGGACAGCAGGCCGCCGACCCCGAGCTTCACCCGATCCGCGATCCGGAAGTCACGCACCGCGCCCGCCGACACCTTGCCGACCCGGAACGCCTCACCATGATGGTCGGCGACCTCGAGCAGTTCGTTGTTCTCGGTCAGCTCGCCGCGGCCGAAGACGGTCCACAGCCCCTTCTTCCACGATCCTTCGGCGGCAAACGCGTCATAGCTGTGCCCCTCCGCGGTGCGGCGGCCCCAGGCGAGCGTCCCCGCCACCCGCGACCCGTCGCCGAGCGTATGGCCGTAAAGCGCACTCGCCGACCAGCGCTTCTGGTTCACCCCCGGCTCGAGCTGTTCGGGTTCCTTCAAGTCCGCCCAGCTGACCTGCAGCGCGAGGTCGGCGGTCGGGTTCCAGCTCGCCCGAAGCGCGGTCGAATCGAGCGGGCCGGTCTCGATGTTCCAGCGATACTGGTCGGGCTCGCGCCCGTTGAAGCGCGACACTTCGAACTTCACGCGGTCCAGCACGACCCCGCCCGTCAGCACGCCGAAGCTGATATGCTGGCTGTCGAGCCAATGGTGGGTGATCGGCGCCTCGGGGCTGTCCATCGCCGCCTCGCGGTGCATGTAGGCGCCAGGCCCGAAGGCGGGCTCGCCCGGCAGCCCGCCATAGAGGAAGACGCTGCTCTTCGCCCCAATCGGCTGCGACAGGCTCGCGGACAATTCCATGAAGAAGTCGTGCGGATGCTGCCGGTCGATCAGCCGGTTGACCCCGTCCGCGGTCTCGCCGCTCGCGAGCAACAGCGGATAGCCGCTTTTCCCCATCAGCGGATCGGGACTGACCGCGCCGCGCAGCTGGAGCGTGCCCGCCCCCACCGGCCGGCGCGCCATCCCCATCAGCATGCCGCCGACGAAGACCTTGTCGGCCCCGCGCCGACCACCCTGGAAACTGCCGACGAGATTGAGGTCGGCATGCCCCATCAGCATCCACTCGCCGGCCTGGCGCATCAGCCCGCGATGCTCGGTGCTGTCGGGCGCCCAGGCGGTACCCGAGGATTCGCGCCCGGCCGGATACACGCCGAGCGCGCCCGTCATCGCATGCGCCTCGTGCCCCATCGCCGCATGATCCATCCCCGGCATGGCGTTATGATCCATGGTCGTCGCGGCGGACGGCGGCGTCGTGGACGGCATGGCCATGCCCGGCATCGCCTCATGGTCCATCGCGCCATGGTCGTGAGCCGCGGGCGCTTCGGCGGCGGGCGGCGCGGCCTCGGTGACCGACGGCTTCGTCGCCGCGGGCTTGGCCGCGACCGGCTTCTTGGCAGCGATCGGCTTCTTCTTGGCCGCAGGCTTCTTCGCCGCCGGCTTCTTCGCCGGCTTCGGCATGGTCATGCCCGGCATATTATGGCCCATGTGCGATTGCGCGCTCGCGGGCGCGGCGACGAGCAGGCCGGCAAGGCCGCTCGCCAGCAGAAACTGGCTTTTCATCGTGTCAAAACTCCTGAGGATAGCGTCAGCGGACGTCATCATCCGCGTTTCGGCCTCAGGATCGTGGCGGAGGAACTTCGACGTCGGCGCGCTGGGCGGTCAACTGCGCCACCGGCCCGGCCTTGGCCGAGACCACGGGAGGAAGCGGATCGGGCGCATCGCCCGCGCTCGGCAAGGCGGCCGCTGCCGCGACGCAGCAGCTCTTCTCCTTAGGAGCCGCCTTATCGCCATGCGACTTGGCCATGCCACCCATCTCGGCGCAATGATCGGGCCCCGCCGCCGCCATCGCAGGCGTCGCCAGCGGCGCCACGAGCAGCGCGCACAAGGTCAAGAGGGCAAGCCAGAGCCGCATCGGCGCTATCTGATGCCTCGCGCTCCCAACCACAACCCTCACATCAATGCCATCCACAGCGCCATCGCGACCATCATCACGTTTTCGGTCAGCGAGACGAAGCCCAGCGGCACGTTCGACGAGCCCCCGACGCAGGCGCATTTCAATTCGCGCCTGTCGACATAGACCGCCTTGAACACGCTCACCGCGCCGATCCCGCCGATCACCAACGCGATCGGGACCGACAGCCAGCGCGCCCCGCCCCACAGCATCAGCACGCCCGCCAGCCCTTCGAGCCAGGGATAGGCATAAGCATAAGGCACCCAGCGCTTGGCCAGCAGGTCGTAGTTCAGGAACATCGAGGAGAATTTCTCGATGTCCTGCAGCTTGAGGAGCGCCAGCACGCACATCGACAAGGCGATGAACCACTCGCCCGCGCGCACCGTCAGCGGAGTCCCGTAAACCGCCAAGCTGAGCGCCAGCGCCATCAGCGCGGTCATCCCGAACAGCGCCGCCACCGGCCGGTAGCTGGTCGCCCCCGGCTCGGCCACGCGAAGCCCGAGGAACCGCCGCAGGTCGTCATGCCCGCCGATCCTTTTGCCGTCGATGAACACCTGCGGGGTCGTCTGGACGCCATGCTCCGCCTTGAACGCGTCGGTCTCCTCGCGCGTCCGCAGGTAATGATCCTCGACTGCATAGCCGCGGCTTTTCAGCAGATGCAGCGCCTTCAGCCCGAACGGGCAGGTGTGGCTGGGCATCACCATCCGGTAGAGGACGGCGCGCGGCTTGGTCGTGGCGGGAGCGTTCATGCCCCCGAGATAGGAAGCGCGGTCGTTTTCGGAAACCGGCGCTTGCCGTTGCCGTCGTCGGCAGGTCACTCGGACGGTTCGGTCACCGCGCCCTCGCCGACCCCGCAGAAGAGAGCGGGCGTCAGGCTGAAATTGCCGATCAACCGCAAGGCCACATCGGCCTTGGAGTCACCATCGACATCGACGAGCACTTCGGTATCGCCGCTCCGGGGGCGCGACCAGACGGCGTAATTGCCCGGCCGACGACCGGTGAAGAGGAACGTTGCCGGGACGTTCGCGCCTTCCTTGCGCATGCCGCGCAGGTCGATCTTGTCAAAGTCCTTCGGCGTCAGGACGACGATAGTGTCGCCGTTCAATTGCGACCAACTCCCGCTCTCGTCCGCCGCGCTGTCGTCGGCGCTGTCGATCACGAAGCGGTCGCTGCCCGCGCCGCCGACGAGGATGTCGAGGTCGGGCCCACCGACCACCTCGTCGTCGCCGGGCCCACCGGCGAGGAAGTCCTGCCCTGCCCCGCCGAATAGCCGGCTGTTCATGTCGCTGCCCCACACCCGCTCGCTGCGCGGTCCACCGCGAAGCGCCGGAACCCCGCTGTCGTCACGCGAGCAGGTCGTGTCGGTCTGCGGGAAGCCCGACCTCCAGCCCGGCGTCCCCGCGCTCGGCGTCGGCGGTGCCGGAGTCAGGATCTGCAGCGGCTCACCGCTTGCGGGCGGTTGAGCGGGCGGCAAGGGCTGCGCGAGGGCGAAAAGCAGGAACAGCATGCCACCACTTGTGCCCGCCGCGCCTTACCGCCCGGTTAGCGGAAGCTCAGACCAGCCGGCTCTGCTTCACCGCCGCCGCGATGAAGCTTGCGAACAGGGGGTGGGGTTCGAACGGGCGGCTCTTGAGTTCGGGGTGGAACTGGACGCCGACGAACCAGGGATGATCGGGCCGCTCGACGATCTCGGGCAGCCGGCCATCGGGCGACAGCCCGCTAAACACCAGACCGTCCTTTTCGAGCGCGGGCCGGTAATGCGCATTGACCTCGTAGCGGTGGCGGTGCCGCTCGCTGATCGTGGTCGTCCCGTAGATCGCCGCGACATGGCTGTTGCCGCCAAGCGTCGCCTCATAGGCGCCGAGGCGCATCGTGCCCCCGAGGTCGCCGCCGGCGGCGCGCTCCTGCAGGCCCTCTTCGCTCATCCACTCGGTGATCATTCCGACCACCGGCTCGCTGGTATCGCCGAACTCGGTGCTCGACGCCTCGGCGTGACCGGCCGCCCGCGCACCCTCGATGCAGGCCATCTGCATGCCCAGGCAAATGCCGAAGAACGGCACCTTGCGCTCCTTGGCGAAGCGCACGCTCGCGATCTTGCCCTCGCTCCCGCGCTCGCCGAACCCGCCGGGCACGAGGATCGCGTGCATCGGCTCTAGTTCGCCCGCGAGGCTCTCGTCGCCCTTCTCGAACATCTCCGCGTCGAGCCACTTGATGTTGACCTTGACGCGGTTGGCGATGCCGCCGTGGACCAGCGCCTCGCGCAAGCTCTTGTAGGCGTCCGGGAGGCCGACATATTTGCCGACCACGCCGATCGTCACTTCGCCCTCGGGATGGTCGACCGCATCCATCACGCTTTCCCACCGGCTCAAGTCGGGGCGCGGGTCGGTCGGAAGCCCGAACGCCTTCAGCACCTCGTCGTCGAGGCCTTCGCGATGATATTGCAGCGGCACGTCGTAGATCGAGCGCGCGTCCAAGGCCTCGATCACCGCGCTCTTGGGCACGTTGCAGAATTGCGCGATCTTGGCCCGCTCGGCCTCGGGGATCGGCATCTCGCAGCGGCACAGCAGCACGTCGGGCTGGACGCCGAGGCTCGAGATTTCGCGCACGCTATGCTGGGTCGGCTTGGTCTTGAGTTCGCCCGCGACCTTGATCCACGGCACCAGCGTCGTGTGGACGCTCACCGTATTCCCGCGCCCGAGGTCGTTGCGAAGCTGCCGCAGCGCCTCGATGTAGGGCAGGCTCTCGATGTCGCCGACCGTCCCGCCGATCTCGCAGATTACGAAGTCGAGGCCGTCGGTGTCGGCCAGCGCGAATTCCTTGATCGCGTTGGTGACGTGCGGGATCACCTGCACGGTCGCGCCAAGATAATCGCCGCGCCGCTCGCGCGCGATGATGTCGCGATAGATGCGCCCGGTGGTGACATTGTCCGACTGCTTGGCCGACACGCCGGTGAAGCGCTCGTAATGGCCGAGGTCGAGGTCGGTCTCGGCCCCATCGTCGGTAACGAAGACCTCGCCGTGCTGATACGGCGACATCGTCCCCGGATCGACGTTCAGATAGGGGTCGAACTTGCGGATGCGGCACTTGTAGCCGCGCGCCTGCAGCAGGGCTGCAAGACTAGCCGAGAGGAGACCCTTACCGAGGCTGGAAACCACGCCGCCGGTGACAAAAACAAACCGCGCCATGGGAGTCGGGCCTTAGGGATGAGAATCGAAAAGGGGCAAGGAGAATCTTTCTCCCGGCCCGGTGGACGCATCACTTCCGGTCGCCTCGAGCGAGGCCGGGGCGCGGCCCGCGACGTCACCCGGGCCTGGCGGAAAATGGTGCTTATTGCGCGAGCGGGACCGCGCCGTTGTCGGCCGGCGGGGCGTTGTTCGGCTTGACCGCACCCGCCGGCGGGGCGGTAGTGGTGCCGGCATCGCCGAGCGGCGCGGTCGGTGCCTGCTGCGACACCGGCTGAGCGGCGATCGAGGCATCGACCTTCTGCGCATCGCCGCGCGTGCCGGCGATCGCGGCGAGCACGATGCACAACACCACGAACAGGCCGCCCAGCGCCGCCGTCGCCCGGCTGAGGAAATCGGCCGCGCCGCGCGCGGTCATGAACCCCGCGCTCGACCCGCCCACGCCGAGGCCGCCGCCCTCCGAGCGCTGCAGCAGGATGACCGTGCAGAGCGAGACGGCGACGAGGGTCTGGACGATGAGCAGGAAGGTGAACATGGGCGGCCACTTAGCGGCGAAGCCCGACAAGTTCAACGATGCGGATTTTCTACGCCGCGCCCGCCTCGACGATCGGCAGGAAGTCCGCCGCCGTCAGGCTCGCGCCCCCGACCAGCGCCCCGCCGACCTCGGGCGTCGCGAAGATCTCGGCCGCGTTCGATGCCTTGACCGACCCGCCGTAGAGGATCCGTACCCCCGCCCCCGCCTCGCCATAGGCTGCGACCAGCCGCGCGCGGATCGCCGCGTGCATTTCCTCGATGTCGCCGCATTCGGCGACGCGGCCGGTGCCGATCGCCCAGATCGGCTCATAGGCGACGCTGAACCGCGCCGGATCGACCGGCCCTTGCGGCAGCGAGGCATCGACCTGCGCCGCGACCGTTTCCTCGGCCCGCCCGGCCTCGCGCACTTCGAGGCTTTCGCCCACGCACAGGATGACCTTCAAGCCCGCGCGAAGCCCCGCCTCGGCCTTGGCCCTGACGTCGGCATCGGCCTCGCGATGCGCGTCGCGTCGCTCGCTGTGCCCGACGATGACGATCTGGGCGCCCGCGTCGTGAAGCATCGCCGCCGCGAGGTCGCCGGTATGCGCGCCCTCCTCGTTGGCATGCATGTCCTGCGCGCCGACGGTAAAGCCCGGGACCGCTTCGGCCGCGCGGTGGATGAGCGTCGCGGGCAGGCACAGGGCGACGTCGACCGCCCCCTCGTACTTCGCCGCAAAGGCCGCGATCGCGCGCACTTCGCCCAGATCGGCCGAGGTTCCGTGCATCTTCCAGTTGCCGGCGACCAGCTTGACCATATGCGCTCCGTTCACTTGCCGTTGAAGTGCCGGCGCCTAGCAAGCCCCTGTGCTTGAAGGAAGCGCCGCGCGGCCCTACAGCCCCGCCCCAGTCTCTCACACGTCCAGGACCAGATACGCCCCCATGCTCGGATTTTTCCGCCGCCTCACCAAGTCCAAGGCCGGCACGGTCATCGGCATCCTGTTCCTGGTCGCGATCCTCGCCAGCTTCGCGGTCGCCGACATCACCAACCTGCGTCAGGGCGGCGGGTCGCTGCCGCAGGGCACGCTCGCCAAGGTCGGCGGCGCCGAGCTGACGCAGGCCGATCTCGACACCGCGCTCCAGCGCCGTCTCGCCCAGGTCCGCGAGCAGAACCCGCAGGCGACCTACGCCGACCTCGCGGGCGAATTCGACACCATCGTCGACAGCCTGATCCAGGAGCGCACGCTCTGGGCCTATGCCAAGAAGCACGGCTTCACCGTCTCGAAGAAGCTGGTCGACGCCGAGATCGTCAAGATCCCGGGCGTCCAGGGCCTCGACGGCCGCTTCAGCGACGCCGCCTACAAGCAGTTCCTCGCCCAGAACCGCCTGACCGACAGCCAGGTCCGCCGCGAGATCGAGACCGCGCTCCTCCAGCGGCTCGTCCTGACCCCCGTCGCCGCCAACGCCCGCGTCGCGCAGGGCCTCGCACGCCCCTATGCCGACAGCCTGTTCGAGCAGCGCTCGGGCGAGCTCGCGCTCATCCCCTTCGCCGCCTTCGTCAACGGCCCGGCCCCGACCGACGCCGAGCTGCAGGCCTTCTACCGCCAGAACCTCCCCCGCTACACCATCCCCGAGCGCCGCGCGCTCCGTATCGCCCGCCTCACCGCCGAGCAGCTCGGCTCCATCGCCCCGAGCGAGAAGGAGATCGCGGACTATTACAAGGCGAACGCCGCGACCTACGGCGGGGTCGAGAAGCGCGTCGTCTCGCGCGCCACCCTGCCCGACCGCAACCAGGTCGCCGCAATCGTCCAGCGCGCCCGTGCCGGCGGCACCTTCGCCGCCGCCGCCGCGCCCGCCGGCTTCTCCGCCGCCGATGTCAGCGTCGGGCCGCAGACCCGCGCCGAACTCGCCGCCAAGACCGGTGAAGCCGTCGCCGCGCAGGTCTTCGCCGCTCCCGCCGGCACCGTAATTGGCCCGGTCCAGTCCTCGACTGGCTTCGACGCGATCAAGGTCGAGAGCATCCAGGCCGCCGGCGGCAAGAGCCTCGAGGCCGCACGCGCCGAGATCGTCGCCAAGCTGACCGCCGACAAGAAGAAGGAAGCGCTCGCCGACCTCGTCGGCAAGGTCGAGGATGCGCTCGCCGACGGAAAGACCTTCGACGAGGTCGCCGCCGCCTACAAGCTGCCGGTCCTCACCACGCCGCCGCTGACCCGCACCGGGGCGGTGTTCGACCAGCCAACCTACAAGCTCCCGCCCGAATATGGGCAGATCGCGACGCAGGGCTTCGACCTCGGCGTCGACGACGATCCCGTGGTCGAGACGCTTCCCAACGAGGTCGGCTACGCGCTCGTCGACGTGACCGACACCGTGCCGGCGACCCCCGCGCCGCTGGCCCGGATCGCCGCGCAGGTCCGCAACGACTTCGTCGCCCGCCGCGCCAACGAGCAGGCCGCCGCCGCCGCGCAAACCGTGCTCAACCAGGTCGCCCGCGGCACCGCGCTCAAGGACGCCATGGCCGCGCTCAAGCAGCCCGGCATCAAGCCCGCCGAGGCGATCGAGCTCAAGCGCGGCGCGCTCGCCCAGTTCGCGCAGCAGGGCCAGGAAGTCCCGCCGCCGCTGCGCATCCTGTTCTCGCTGCAGCCGGGCAAGGCCCAGCGCGCCGCGGGTCCCTCGGGCATCTATCTCGTCAAGCTCGACAAGATCGTGCCCGGCAGCGCCGCCTCGCAGCCGACGGTGATCGCCCAGCAGCTCGTCGAGGTGCAGCGCGCCGCCGGCACCGAACTCGCGCTCGAGTGGCTCACCGCCGCCCAGAAGGAGCTCAAGGTCAGCCGCAACGAGGAGGCCATCGCCGCCGCCAAGGCCCGCATCCTCGGCAACGGCGCCGCGCCGGCGGAGTAACGCCAGCCTTCTGCGCGTGAGGCCAGGATGAAGCTGCTCGTCATCGACAATGTCGACAGCTTCACCTTCACGCTGGTCGATTACCTCCGCCAGCTCGGCGCCGAGGTGACGGTCGCCCGCTCGACCGACATCACCGTCGCCGACGCCCTCGCCCACCCCGGCCCGCTTCTGATCAGCCCCGGGCCCGGCCACCCCGCCGACGCCGGCATCTCGGTCCCACTCGCCGCCGCCTGCGTCGAAGCGTCCAAGCCGCTCCTCGGCGTCTGCCTCGGCCACCAGGCGATCGCGCTCGCCGGCGGCGCGACCATCGCCCACGCCGCGCCGATGCACGGCAAGACCGACGCCATCACCCACGACGGCAGCGGCCTCTTCGCCGGCCTCCCCACCCCCGTCACCATGACCCGTTATCACAGCCTCGTGGCGGAGGACCTTCCGCCCGACCTCGTCGCCACCGCCCACGGAAGCGACGGCACGGTCCAGGCACTCTCCCACCGTTCCGCCCCGGTCCACGGCGTCCAGTTCCACCCCGAGAGCATCGCCAGCGACCACGGCCTCGCCCTCCTCGCCAATTTCCTGGCGCTGGCCGGGTAACCGGTCAGCGCTCCCGCCGGGTTGGCTGGTCGGCGGCGGGCACAAAAACGTCTTGACGGACCTCGTAACGTTCCTTACCCGTTCCCCGTCTGTTCACTACAGGGCCCGTGAACCTCATGCTGACCGCCAAGCAACGCGAACTGCTCACCTACATCGACCAGCGTCTCAAGGCGGAGGGGGTGAGCCCGAGCTTCGACGAGATGCGCGAGGCCCTCGACCTCAAGAGCAAGTCGGGCGTGCACCGCCTCATCTCCGCGCTCGAAGAACGGCAGTTCATCCGCCGCCTTCCCAATCGCGCCCGCGCGCTCGAGGTCGTCCGCATGCCCGAGACGGGTAGCGGCGCGCCGGCCCCTGCCCTGTCGCCGGCCCCGCGTCCGGTGGTCGCCGCCAATGACACAATCGACCTGATGCTCGCCGGCCGGATCGCCGCCGGCACCCCGATCGAGGCGCTGCAGGGCCAGGACAGCTTCCCCGTCCCTGCCGCCCTGCTGGGACCTGGCGAACATTATGCGCTCGAGGTGTCGGGCGACTCGATGGTCGACGAGGGCATCCTCGACGGCGACTATGTCCTCATTCGCAAGACCAACGTCGCGCGCGAGGGCGAGATCGTGGTCGCGCTGATCGACCATGAGGAAGCGACCTTGAAGACCTTCCGCCGCGAAGGGCAGATGATCCGCCTCGACCCCGCCAACCGCGCGCACGAGCCGCAGCGCTACGAGCCGCGGCGCGTCGAGATCCAGGGCAAGCTCGCCGGCCTGATCCGCCGCTACCACTGACACGCCCGCCGCCGGCCGCGCGGCACTTCGGCGGACGGTCGCGCCGTTCGGGCGCACGCCTCCGAAACGGTCGGAACGCGGCGGCGGGGTCTGGCTTTTCTCCTGCCTGAAGGAGGAACAAGCCATGGCTTTCGACCGATATCGTGACGACGACCGAACCCGCGACCGGCTCCGCGACGACGAGCGCGCGCCCGACCGCGACGCTTACCGCGATCGCGACCGCGGCTTCTTCCGTTCGGGCCGCGACGACCGCGACCCCGCCAGCCGCCGCGAAGACGCCCGCGACCGGTTCGCCCGCACCGATCGCGGCGCTCCCGTCCCGACCGACGAGACCCGCGACCTGATCGCCTCGAGCAAGGTTGAGGGAACGCCGGTCTACGGCCGCGACGACCAGCGCCTCGGCACGATCAAGACGCTGATGCTCGACAAATATCGCGGCCAGGTCCGCTACGCCGTCCTGTCCCACGCCACCGGATTCCTCGGCATGGACCAGCAGCATTTCCCCGTGCAGTGGGACGAATTGCGCTACGACGAGCAGCGCGGCGGCTACCGTGTCGATTTCACGAGCGAGGACGTGCGCTACACGCTCGAACGCCGCCAGCGTGAACGCGCGGACCCTGGCCGCGACATCGACCGCGACTGGCGCCGATAGACGGCGCCAGACGGATCGTCCCGGGTCAGATCAGGCCCGGGATGATCCTTTTCACTCGCGCCGCATAAGCGTCATAGGCCCCGCCGAAACGCGCGCGCAGCAACCGCTCCTCGGCCTGGACCCGGATCGCCGTCCCGACTGCGAAGGCGACCAGGGCAAAGGGCAGATGCCGCTCATATCCCAGCGCGACCGCCATTCCGCCGAGGTAAAGCAACAGCCCGAGATAGATGGGATTGCGCACCAGCGCGAACGGCCCGTTCGTCACCAGCCGGTGCGCCTCGCGGGTCCGCGCGACCAGCGCCCATTCCTCACCCATCACGCGAAACGCGCTCAGCACCAGCCACAGGCTCGCCCCGATGAGTAGCAGCACGAGCCAAGTCCGCGGCGCTGCAAGCCCCTCGGAGAAGCCGGTCGTGACGGCGACCGGGCCCGAGGCGAGGGCAAAGCCCAGCGCCTGGACGAGGATCCCGAGCTTCGAAGAGCCGGCCTTCTCGCCGCCCTTCTGCTGCTCCGCATCCTGTCCGCGGCTGACCCGGATGATCCCGATCAGGCCGATCGCCAGACCGACGAACAGCACCGCCAGCGCCGCCGCATTGGTCGGCACGCCGCGCCACAATTGCATCATGCTTCACTCCCCCACGTAAACCCCGCGCACGGAGTGCCGCACGGTCCCGGGACTGGCAAGCCGATCAGTAGCCCGACGCGCTTTGCCCGGTCGGCTTGCTCGGGTCGATCATCGGCGCGGTGCTCGCCCCGGCGGTGCTTGCGCCGCGCGTGCTCACCATCGGACGGCTCGCGGCATAGGCCTGCGAGCGCGCTTCCATCTCGCGCTCTTCGGGATCGGTGCTCGCCTGCCGTGCGCGGCTCGAAAGGCTGCCGAACGGCCCGCCATAGCCGAGCGTGCCGTCGACCTTCATCTGCTTGGATGCCTCGGCCAGAAGCGACTTCAGCGCCATGTTCGCGAGCATCCCGTTCAGCGGCGGCATGTCGGTCGCGCCGGTCGCCTTGCGGAACTTCTCGTCGTCGATCCGGATCGTGCCCTGGACGTCGGTCGCCTTGCCCTCGTCGGCCGCAACCATCTCGAGCCCGACCATCGCGGCTTCCTCGCCGTCGATCGTCATGATCGCCTCGAGCCTCTTCCCCTCGACCTTTTCGTAATCGTAGGCGACGACGACGCTCTTGCCGTCGATCGTGCGCAGGTCCTTGCTCGGCTTGCCCCACGCCTGCTCGAAGGCGGCATAGGTCGCGCTCGGGCTCGCCTCGAACCGCTGGGTCACCGCCGGACCGCAGCCGGCCACCGCGAACCCCAGCACGCATATTCCAAGCAGACGCAACGCCATGAAAAACCCCCTAGCTCGGCACGGGCCAAGCTAGGGGGCGATCACTTGAAAATCGATTAAACGACCGCGCTTACCAGATCCGGACCCGGTCCTTGGGCGCGATGTAATATTTGCTGTCGGGCCCGACCTTGAACGCCGCATACCAGGCATCGAGGTTGCGGAGCGGCCCGATCACGCGGAAGCGCTGCGGGCTGTGCGGATCGCTCGCGACCTGCGTCTTGATCGCCTCGGGCCGCGCCTTGCCGCGCCAAGCCTGGGCGAAGGCGAGGAAGAAGCGCTGGTCGCCGGTCAGCCCGTCGATCACCGGCGCCTTCTTGCCGTTTAGGCTCTTCATGTAAGCGAGGTGCGCGACCTCGAGCCCGCTCATGTCGCCGATATTCTCGCCCATGGTGAAGTCGCCGTTGATGAACACGCCCGGCGCCGCCTCGTAGCTGCTGTACTGCTTGCCGAGCGAGGCGGTCAGCGCCTTGAAATTCTCGGCGTCCTTGGGCGTCCACCAGTCGCGCACCGCGCCATTCTCGTCGATCTTGCGGCCCTGGTCGTCGAAGCCGTGCATGATCTCGTGGCCGATGATCGCGCCCGCCGCGCCGTAGTTGACCGCGGCGTCGGCGCGCGGATCGAAATAGGGCGGCTGCAGGATGCCCGCCGGGAACACGATCTTGTTCTCGAGCCCGCCATTATAGGCATTCACCGTCGCCGGGCTCATCGCCCACTTCTTGCGGTCGACCGGCTGGCCGAGGTCGGCGAGGCGGTAGTTCCACTCGAACTGGCTCGAGCGCTTGACGTTGCCGTAGAGGTCGTCGGCCGACATGCTCAGCGCCGAATAGTCGCGGAACTTGTCCGGATAGCCGACCATCACGTCCATCTTGGAAAGCTTGCGCAGCGCCGCTTCCTTGGTCGGCTGCTCCATCCAGCTGTTGCCGCGGATCCGCTCGGCCGCCGCCAGCTTCAGGTTGGCGACGAGGCTTTCCATCTTGGTCTTGGCCTCGGCCGGGAAATAGCGCTCGACATAGGTCTTGCCGACCAGCTCGCCGAGGCGGCTGTCGACCTGCCCGATCCCGCGGCGCCAGCGCGGCCGCTGCACCGCCACGCCCGTCAGCGCCTTGGCGAATTCGAACTGGCTGTCGACGAAGCGCTTCGACAGATAGGGCGAGGCCTGCGCGGTCACCTTGTAGCGCTGCCACGTCTTCAGGGTGTCGAGCGGGGTCGCCGCGAACAGCGCCGACTTGGCCTTGATCGCCGTATTGTCGCTGACCAGCACCTTGGGGCTCGCCGCGACGCCCGACAGCGTCAGGTAGCGGTTCCAGTCGACGCCCGGCGCATAGGTCGCGAGGCTCGCCGGGGTCATCGGATTGTTGATCTTGTTGATGTCGCGAAGGTCGGTCCGCGCCCAGCTCGCCTTGGCCAGCTCGGTCTCGAAGGCGAGGATCTCGTCGGCCTTGGCTGCCGCATCCGGCGTGCCGGTCAGCGCCAGAGTCCGCTCGACATAAGCGCGATAGGCGGCGAGCTGCGGCTTGTACTTGTCGGAGAGATAGTAATCGCGGTCGGGCAGGCCGAGCCCGCCCGAGCCCACCGCCAGGCTGTTCATCGTCGGATTGGCGAGGTCGGGGATGATCTGCACCCCGAACAGCGATCCGCCGAAGCTCCACTGGCTCTCGGCCATGAACTTGAGCATCTCGTCCTTGCTCGCGATCGCGTCGACCCGCGCGAGGTCGGCCATCAGCGGCTTGGCGTCGAGCTGCTCGAGCAGCGGCTCGTTCATGTAGCTCCGGTACAGCGCGCCGATCTGGCTGTTAGCCGGCGCGCTCATCACGATCGCGCGCAGCTGCTCCTGGTTGCGGTCGTTGAGCTCGGTGCCGACGCCATTGCCCGGCTTGTCCGAGGGGATGTCGTTCGAGGCGAGCCACTTGCCCGAGGCATAGGCCTCGAAATCGTCGCCCGGCTTCACCGACAGGTCGCGCGCGCCAAGATCGACGCCCCACTTGCCGAAGGTCACCGGCACCGGCGGCGCGGCGACGACCGGCGCGGGCGCCTGCATCTGGGCGATGGCGGCGGGCGCAATGAGCGCAGCCCCCGACAGAAGCAGCGCAGCGCGTGCAAGACGATTGGTCATTAAAAATCCCCCAAAAACCGGAAAAACATGAGTCGAGCCGGAGACTGACGCGCCCCCACGCCCGCGCCAAGCCTGATCGACGAACGACTTGCGGGCATCGACGGACCTACGGAGGAACGTCGCTCAGACGGTCGGCATGACCCAGCGCACGCTGGTGAAGGTCGGCGCGTCCATCGGCTGGCCCGCCTTGTCCCGCGCCGGCTCGAACTTCCCGCGCTTGCGCAGCAGGTCGCAGGTGACGGCATCGAGCCGGGGATAGCCGCTGCTGTAACGCACCTTGCAGTCCTTGAGCTTGCCGTTCGCCCCCACGACGCCGCGCACACGCACTTCGCCCTGCTCGCCCCGCATCATCGATTCGGGCGGATAATCGACATAGGTCAGCATGGTCTGGGCATTGCGATGCTTCGGCCAGGTCGCGAGCCGGTCCTGCTCGGCGAGGGCAAAGCCCCAGCTCTTGAGGAGGTCGCGCGTGCACTCGTCGAGCACCGCGGCGACCTTGTCGGCGCCGCTGACCGGCAAGGTCACCGACAGCCGCGCCGTCGCCAGCGAGAGCGACTTGAGCTGGGGGAGCGGCATTGCGGGTTCGCGATCGTCTCCCCGGCTTCCGCTGTAGATCAGGAGCCCGTCCTTGGCGGCCGGCCAGATCATGACATAGCCCCACTTCTGCTCGACGCCGTTGATCGACAGCCTGCCCGACGTGCTGCCGTACGGTTCGTCCTTCCGCGCCGGCACCCGGAAGATGATCCGCATCCCGTCCCTGTCGGGCGAAGGCTCGAGGGCGAGCACCACCGGTCCCGCGGGCGTCGCATATTGCCTGAGCGCGACGCAGCGTTCGCCGGCGAAGTCGACCGTCCACGCGCTGGTCGGAACCGCTTCCTTGGGCGCTCCCTGGGAGAAGGCGGGACCGGACAGGATCGCCGCCACGACGCACGGAGCCAACAACAGACGCATGACAACTCCCCCTCGACCCGGCCGCACTCGGCCGTCGCCAGCTTGCCCTGCCGCGCCGCTTCCATCAACCCGGCCTTCGCCTTGAGTTTCAACGGGTCGCTACCCATCTGACCAACCCAGCGCTGGCCGCTTGCTTCAAGAACGAAAACGGAACAAAATCCCTCCATGCTGACTCACATCACCGTCAAGGGCGCGCGCGAACATAACCTCAAGGGCGTGGACGTCGCGATTCCCCGCGACCAGCTGACGGTGATCACCGGCCTCTCGGGATCGGGCAAGTCGAGCCTCGCCTTCGACACCATCTATGCCGAAGGCCAGCGCCGCTACGTCGAATCGCTTTCGGCCTATGCCCGCCAGTTCCTCGAGATGATGCAGAAGCCCGATGTCGAGCATATCGACGGCCTCTCGCCCGCCATCTCGATCGAGCAGAAGACCACCAGCCGCAACCCGCGCTCGACCGTCGCCACCGTGACCGAGATCTACGACTACATGCGCCTGCTCTGGGCGCGGGTCGGAATCCCTTACTCGCCCGCCACCGGGCTCCCGATCCAGGCGCAGCAGGTCAGCCAGATGGTCGACCGAGTCATGGCCCTGCCCGAAGGCAGCCGCCACTATCTCCTCGCCCCCGTCGTGCGCGGCCGCAAGGGCGAGTATCGCAAGGAGATGCTCGAGTGGCAGAAGGCCGGCTTCACCCGTGTCCGCATCGACGGCACCTTCTACGAGATCGACGAAGCCCCCGCCCTCGACAAGAAGTACAAGCATGACATCGAGGTCGTGGTCGACCGCATCGTCGTTCGCGACGGCCTCCAGACCCGCCTCGCCGACAGCTTCGAGACCGCGCTCAAGCTCGCCGAGGGCCTCGCCTACCTCGACCCCGCCGACCCGCCCGCCGACCCCGCGGGCGCCGAGAACACCGGCGTCGCCGAAGTCCTCCACAAGGCCGCCGACCGCGCGGTCCTCGCGACCAACGCGCCCCCGGGCCGCATCACCTTTTCGGAAAAGTTCGCCTGCCCCGTCTCGGGCTTCACCATCGCCGAGATCGAGCCGCGCCTCTTCTCGTTCAACGCGCCGCAAGGCGCCTGCCCCGCCTGCGACGGCCTTGGCGAGCGGATGGAGTTCGATGAGGACCTCGTCGTCCCCAACCACGACCTGACCCTCGCCAAGGGCGCGGTCGTGCCCTGGGCCAAGTCGCAGCCCCCCTCGCCCTACTACATGCAGGTCCTCTCGAGCCTCGCGCGGCATTACGGCTTCGAGCTTTCCACTCCGTGGAAGGACCTCGCGCCCGAGCACCAGCACGCCATCCTCCACGGCACCGGCGGCAAGGCCATCACCCTGCGCTTCGTCGACGGCCGCAAGAGCTACGAGGTCAAGAAGGCGTTCGAGGGCGTCATCGGCAACTTGAACCGCCGCCTCGCCCAGACCGAGAGCGCGTGGATGAAGGAGGAATTGTCACGCTACCAGGCCGCGCATCCGTGCGAGACCTGCCATGGCGCGCGCCTCAAGCCCGAGGCGCTGGCGGTCAAGATCGCCGGCGAGGACATTTCCATCGCCGTCCGGCGCTCGGTCGCCGATGCCTTCGCCTGGTTCGGCAGCCTCGAGCCCAAGCTCACCCCGCAGCACCAGGAGATCGCCCGCGCGATCCTCAAGGAGATCAACGAGCGCCTCGGCTTCCTCCACAATGTCGGGCTCGACTATCTTCACCTCGACCGCACCAGCGGCACGCTGTCGGGCGGCGAAAGCCAGCGCATCCGCCTGGCCTCTCAGATCGGCAGCGGCCTCTCGGGCGTCCTCTACGTCCTCGACGAGCCCTCGATCGGCCTTCACCAGAAGGACAATGACCGCCTCCTCGAGACCCTCCAGCGGCTGAAGTCGCTCGGCAACACCGTGCTCGTCGTCGAGCATGACGAGGATGCGATCCGCGCCGCCGACCATGTCATCGACATGGGGCCGGGCGCGGGCCTCCACGGCGGCGAGGTCCTCTATTCGGGCGAGCTTTCCGGCCTCCTCGAACAGGAGGGCAGCCTCACCGCCGACTATCTTTCGGGTCGCCGCGCCATCCCGCTGCCGGCCAAACGCCGCAAGGGGTCGGGCAAGAAGCTCACCGTCCACAATGCGCGCGAGAACAACCTGCGCGGAGTCACCGCCTCGGTCCCGCTCGGCACCTTCACCTGCATCACGGGCGTCTCGGGCTCGGGCAAGTCGAGCTTCACCATCGACACGCTCTACGCCAGCGCCGCGCGCTCGCTGAACGGTGCCCGGATCCTCGCGGGCAAGCACGACAAGGTCACCGGCCTCGAACAGCTCGACAAGGTCATCGACATCGACCAGTCGCCGATCGGCCGCACCCCGCGCTCCAACCCGGCCACCTACACCGGCGCGTTCACCCAGATCCGCGATTGGTTCGCCGGCCTCCCCGAAAGCCAGGAGCGCGGCTACAAGCCCGGGCGCTTCTCGTTCAACGTCAAGGGCGGCCGCTGCGAGGCCTGCACCGGTGACGGCCTCCTCAAGATCGAGATGCACTTCCTCCCCGACGTCTACGTCACCTGCGACGTCTGCCACGGGCAGCGCTACAATCGCGAGACGCTCGAGGTGAAGTTCAAGGGCAAGAGCATCGCCGACGTGCTCGACATGACGGTCGAGGACGCGGTCGAGTTCTTCAAGGCGGTCCCCGGCATCCGCGACAAGATGGCGATGCTGGCCGAGGTCGGCCTCGGCTACATCAAGGTCGGCCAGCAGGCGACCACGCTCTCGGGCGGCGAGGCGCAGCGCGTCAAGCTCGCCAAGGAACTCGCCCGCCGCGCGACCGGCAACACCCTCTACATCCTCGACGAGCCGACCACCGGCCTCCACTTCGAGGACGTCCGCAAGCTCCTCGAGGTGCTCCACGCGCTCGTCGAGCAGGGCAACACCGTGGTGGTGATCGAGCACAATCTCGACGTCATCAAGACCGCCGACTGGATCATCGACCTCGGCCCCGAAGGCGGGGTCAAGGGCGGCGAGATCGTCGCGGTCGGCACCCCCGAGCAGGTGGTGCAGGAGCCCCGCAGCTTCACCGGCCATTATCTGAAGCCCCTCCTCGAACGCGCCGTCCCCGTCGCCGCCGACGAGCCCGAGGCCCCCAGGCGCCGCACCCGCAAGAAGGTGGTCGAACTAGCCGCCGAGTAACGCCCCCTCTTCTCCCCTCCCGCTTGCGGGAGGGGCCGGGGGAGGGCTTGCCCCTCCCTCGTTCGTCCTGAGCGCAGTCGAAGGACGCATCCCCAGGGCCCGCCAGAACGGCGCCACCAGGCTCCCGCCCACCGTCTCCAGCGCCCTGTCCTCCTCGCCCAGCCCGAACCGGTAGCGCGCGCCCTTCTCCGGCACGACCAAAGTCCCGAACGCCCAGTCCCACAGCGACAGGCAGAAGCCGAGGTTGCGGTCATAGTGCGCCGGATCGACCGAATGGTGGATCTGGTGGTGCGCCGGCGACTGGACGAGCCGCCCGAGCCAGCCGGTCGCCGCGAACGGCAGCTCGCTGTGCCGCAGGTGCAGCACGCTCACCATGAAGCCCACCAGAATGAGGTTCGCGCCCCCCGCCGCGGTCACCGCCGCGGCGCCGAACGCCGTCACCAGCGCCCCCTGCACCGCCGCCACGACCGCCCCGATCACCACCGGGAACAGCGCCCATTCGAGCGGATGCTGCCGCCATTCGGTCAGCGGCGTCAGCACTTCGGCGCTATGATGGACCTTGTGGAACTCCCACAGCGCCGGCACCCGGTGCATCGCTAGGTGCGCCAGCCAGTAGCCGAGCTCGATCGCCAGAAAGGTCGCCAGCACCGACAGCCCCGTCACCCAGGGACTTGCGGCCCCGTTCGGCCCAAGCGCGGTCGAGGCACCGAAGACCAGCCCCTCCCCCCGCGCCACCGCGTCCCGCACGAAGGACACCGCCCCCGCGACCCACGGCTCCTGGAGCGTCCCCACGACCAGCGCCACCACCAAGAGCTTCACGTCGAGCCGCGTCGAGCGATGCCCGACCAGCCGCGCCGGCAACAGATAGCGCAGCACGGCCCTTGGGGACCCCACCCGCCCCCGCCGCCGCCACAAGAGCCCCGCCGCCAGTCCGGCCGCCCCGACATAGGTCCACCAAGCAAACTGCGACCCCCACGCCACGAACGGCAGCGTCCAGGCGCGGAGCAGGTCGGTGAAGGCGGCGAGCGAGGGCATCGCCGGAGAGGCTAGAGCGGGAAGGTGAAGATGGGGTTAGGAAATCTCAGTCGAGTAAACGATTGCCGAACGACAATTTTTGCCACTGGACGACCGGATCGCAGCGGTTAAGCTCACAACCAGCGAAGTTTTGCAGGCCTAGGACTTTTCATGAGCGTTAGTAAACGGTTCTCGACGTTTCTCAACAACCTTAAACTTACCGACGCTCAAAAAAGCGACGGAGCGTCTAAGAGAGAAAGTGTCGTTAGAGCTCTCAACATCCATTATTGGGGTTCAAGCAGCGGAACTTCCAATTCCCGTTTCGTCGGCTCGTGGGCCAAAAAGACGCGTATCCGTCCACCCCGAGATGTTGATGTGCTCTTCGAGCTTCCTGCAAGTATACATGCGAGGTTCGAGCAGCGGTCAGGTAACAAACAATCGCAGTTGCTTCAGGAGGTCAAGACTGTCCTCGCCAATTCGTTTACGAGGACCGCGATTAAAGGCGATGGTCCAATCGTGCTCGTCTCATTCGCCAGCTACGATGTAGAGCTTATTCCATCTTTCCAGCGATTGGGCGGTGGACACTTCGTCTGCATGACCTCTCTCGGAGGATGGTATAAACACGAGGCATACGAAGCTCAGAATGTCGCCATGACGGCTAGCAATGCTCTCTCTCGTAACAACACCCGTGATCTTGTACGAATGATGAAGCGATGGCAGAGCTTCTGCGGAGTACCTCTACGATCTTTCCATATAGAACTTCTTGCAATCGAATTCATTGCGACATGGGGAAATCGGGGTAATTCAGAAGTTTACTATGATTATATGTGTCGAGACTTCTTTGCATATATCATGGGACGTCAGAATGGCTACGTTTACGCTCCCGGTACCGCAGAAACGATGTCGCTCGGTTCAATGTGGAGCAGCAAGGCCCAATCGGCTTTAAATCGAGCCCAGAAGGCGTGTGCCCATGAAGCGAACGCCGAAATCGGACTAGCCGGTGAACAGTGGCAAATGATTTTTGGTACTGACATTCCTAGGTTTGTATGATGGATAAGACCACTTCTGCACTAATCGATGAGTGCAAACGGCAAGAGGAGTCCTGCAAGTTTACTGCAGCCAGCCTTTATATTTGGCAGAAGCGTTCGCGCTTTTGGCGCGCTGTTTTTATAATTGCTCCGATTGTTTTTGGATCAATCGCAGGGTCACAGATAATTGGCGTTTTTGGAGAGGATCGCGGAAAGCTACTTGGGCTGGCTAGCGGACTTTTAGCAGGTTTTTTCCCCGCCATATATTCGAACTTTGATCTTGGAATGCACGTCAAGGACATTGGTCGTGCAGCAGGAGATTTTACAAGCTTACGTGATCGCTTTCGTCTTCTCGCGAATGTGGACTCATTATCCTCTTACGAAGAATTCCGTAGTGCCTTCGAGCAAGTCATAGATCGGAAAGAAGCCGTCCGAAGTGGTGCTCCGACTGCACCGGAGTGGTGCTTTAAGATTGCACAAAAGAAGATCAAAGATGGTGACTACACTTTTGCAGTAGATGAAAAAGACGCACCGGCAAGCGAGCCGAGCTCGCAGGCATCTTGAGATGGCATACGTTGACCGCTTTTGCCGAGTCGTGAGCAACCTTCAGACTTGAAGCACGAGCGTCCTTTCGCTCGCGGTCTTACATTCAGAAAGCGACCCCTTGCCTAGTAGGATTTCGCCTGTTCTATCCTAGCGGATGAAGCCCTTCCCCTTTCCGCTCGACGCCGAACCCGGCGACACCGCGACCGGGCCCGATGGCCGGACTTACCGCTTCGACTATGACTGGTGCTGGCACGTCTCGCACGCCGAACGCCGCCCCGACGACAAGCCCATCCCCGTCCCCGACGATCCCGAGACCCGCGCCGCCGAGCGCGAGGCGAACCTCGCGTTCAACGCGCGGCTGAAGGCGCAGGAAGCCGCCGAGCGCGACGTCTTCCTCGCCGAGGCCGCCGCCAAGGCCGCGCGCGAGACCCGCGCCGCCGACGCCCGCGCCGTCCTTGCCGCGCAGGACAGCCGGCCCGATCCCGACGACCAGATCGTCGACCTCTACAGCAAGGACGATTACGCCGCCGTCATCGCCGAGGTCCCGCCCAACACCCGCGTCGACGGCTGGACCGCCGCGCGCCGCGTGCTGTTCCTCGAACGGCTGGAGGAGCAGGGCAGCATCATCGCCGCGGCACGCGCCGCCGACATGTCGCGCCGCGCCGTCTACCGGCTGCTGCCGCGCGCGCCGGCCTTCGCCGCCGCCTTCGCCAACGCGCTGCGCCACCATACCGCGATCCTCGCCGACACCCTGTTCGACCGCGCCATCCACGGCCACCAGGTCCCCGTCTTCCACGGCGGCGAGCTGGTCGGGACCCGCACCGTCCACCACGATGCGCTCGGCATCTACCTGCTGCGCGTGCGCGATCCGTTGAACTATGCGCCGATCGACGAGCTCGAGCGGTGGAAGCGCGAGCGCGCGCTCGATGCCGGGGCCGAAACGCCGGAGCCGCCCGCGCTGCCCTCGCCGCGCCCGCCCGAATGGCCCCTGCCCCATGGCGGTGCCGGCGCCGCGTGATTTCGACTCGCGGACCCTAGGACATTCGAGACCTTGTTCAGCTTTCTCCCTAGACCGGCGGGAGCACCGACACCCGCGCCCCCTTGCCCCCGCAGCGCGCGCAGCGGAGCCGGGCCTCGGCCTCCTCGAAGCTCGTCACCCCCATCGCCCGCACCGTCTCGAGCCCGCTCATCGTCCGGGCGGCGGCGCAATGGGGGCAGTCGATCCGGATGCTGGCGCGAAAGCGCATGAGGTCACCGGTGTTGCGGATATGCTTGGCGGACATGGGTGCTGATTATACGCATGGGAGAACGGAACGGGAACATCGACGCGGCGAAAAAGCTGTGGATCATGTCCCCGGGGTTGCGTCGGTCGGCCGGGGACCACAAATGAGCCCCATGCTGATCCAGACCGAGCGCACGCCCAATCCCTCGACCCGCAAGTTCCTTCCCGGCCGGACCGTGATGGAAGCGGGCAGCCGCGACTTTCCCGACGCTGCCTCGGCCGAGGCGAGCCCCCTCGCCGCCGCGCTCTTCGCGACCGGCGACGTCGAGGGCGTCTTCTTCGGCAGCGACTTCGTCTCGGTGACCGCCGCGCCCGACGTCGACTGGGCGGGGCTCGAGATCGACGTGATCCAGATCCTGCTCGACCATTTCGTCGGCGGCGCCCCGCTGTTCGTGGCCGGAAGCGCCGGCTTCCACGTCGCGCCCGACGACACGCCCAGCTTCGACGAGGACCCCGCCGACGCCGAGATCGTCGAGCAGATCAAGGAACTGCTCGAGACCCGGGTCCGCCCGGCGGTCGCGCAGGACGGCGGCGACATCGTCTATCGCGGCTACAAGGAGGGCACGCTCTTCCTCGCGATGCAGGGCGCCTGCGCCGGCTGCCCGTCCTCGGCGGTGACCCTGAAGCGCGGGGTCGAGAACCTCATTCGCCACTACGTCCCGGAGGTCGAGACGGTCGAGGCGGTCTAGACCGCCGCGGGCGCGACCCGCCCCGCCCCCATCTTGGCCTGCCGCCAGTGGCCCGACTTGTAATAGGCCGTGGCGAGCGCGAGGTTGACGAGCGTCGAGGCGGGGAAGCTCCACCACAGGGCGTCGGGCCCGATCAGCGGCTCGCCCGCCCAGGCCACCCCCAGCCGCACCGGCAGCAGCCCGATCGCGAGGATCACCAGCGGCCCCACCACCGCGCCATTGGCCCGGACGGTGCCGAACAGCACCAGGGTGACGCCGAACAGGAGGAAGCTCCAGGTCGCGATCCACTGGATGTGCATCGCGATCGGCAGCGCCGGGCTGTCCATCCCGAGGAACAGGCCGAGCGCCGGCTTCTCGAACAGGAGGAACAGCCCGATCAGGCTGGCGGTGATGACGAGCGTCTGGACGATCGCGGTCCTGGTGATCTCGGCCACCCGGTCCCAGCGCCCCGCCCCGATGTTCTGCGCCGTCATGGCGCTCACCGCCGCGCCGAACGCCATCGCGGGCATCTGGATATAGGTCCACAGCTGCATGGTGACGCCATAGGCCGCGGTGGTGTGGACCCCTTGGCGGTTGACGAGGAACACCAGCATCAGGCTCGACACCGAGATGACGATCATCTGGAGCCCCATCGGGAAGCCCTTGACGATGATCGACCGGAGCGTCGGCCCGAACGGGTTGAGGTAGGCGAGCTCCGGCCCCCGCAGGCGGAGGACGAGGTCCTTGGCGTAGATGTAGGTGACGAGCCCACCGAGCGCGACCCAGTTGGCGATGACGGTGGCGGTGGCCGAGCCGGCGATCCCCATCTGCGGGAACGGCCCGATCCCCGCGATCAGCAGGGGGTTCAAACCGCTGTCGAGGATCACCGCGAGGATCATGAACCAGAGCGGCGTCAGGCTGTCCCCCGACCCGCGCAGCGCCATCATCGACATGACGAGCAGGATCGTCGGCGGCATGCCGAGGAAGATGACCCGCAGATAGTCGTCGGCAAGCGGCACCGCTTCTGGCGGCGTTCCGAGCATCCCCAGGATATGCGGCGACAGGAACCAGCCGCCGATCGCGACCAGCGTCCCGAGCAGCGCGAAGAAGCCAGCGGCATTGCCGAAGGCGCGGCGGGCGCTGTCGATGTCGCGGCGGCCGAACGCCTGCCCGATGAGGATCGAGCTCGCCATCGAGAAGCCGAAGGTGAAGGCGGTCAGCACGAACACCGTCATGTTCGCGTTGGCGGTCGCGGCGAGCGCGTCCTCGCCGATCAGCCGCCCGACCCAGGCGGCGTTGATCGAGCCGTTGAGCGACTGGATGATCGACGACCCCAAGGTCGGCAGCGCGAAGGCCAGCAGGGTCCGGGCGATCGGCCCCTGCGTCAGGTCACGTCGGTTCGGGCTCTGGGCGCTTGGGGGCTTGGGATCGGCGTCGGCCATTCACTCTCCTTGGACGGTCACCCCAAACGCGCCAAGGCGGCCGAAAGTCGCTCCGCCTCGGCCGACCTGGTCTCATGGTCAGCCCGCGCCTTGGCGACGGCCTCGGGCTTGGCCCGCTCGGCAAAGGCGGGATTGGCGAGACGCGCGGCGAGGCTGTCGCGTTCCTTCGCCGCCGCCTCGATCGCCTTGGCTAGACGCGCCTTCTCCGCGTCGAGGTCGATCGCGTCGCCTAGCGGGAAGGCGATGGTCGCCCCGGCCGCGAGGATCTGGGCCGAGCCCGCCGGCGGCGCATCGGCGGCAATCGGCACGCCGATCTTGACCATGCGCGCGAGGATCGCCTCGCCCTTGCGCAGCTGCGCCAGCGCCGCGTCCGACCCGCCGAGGACGTGCGGCACCAGCGTCGCGGTCCACGGAATGTTGAGCTCGGCGCGAAGCGTGCGGACCCCCGCGACCACGTCGATCAGGCTGTCGATCTCGGCCTTGGCGGCGGGGTCGACCGAGGCTTTCGGCTCGGGCCACTTGGCGACGATCAGGTCGTAGGGACGTGTGCCCATGCCGTGCCACAGCTCTTCGGTGACGAAGGGCATGAAGGGGTGGAGCATGACGAGGATCTGGTCGAACGCCCAGGCGGCAACGGCGCGGGTCTCGTCGTCGAAGCTGCCCTTGATGAGCTCGACATACCAGTCGCAGAAGCTGCCCCAGGTGAAGTGGTAGATGGCGTCGGCCATGCCGTCGAAGCGCAGTTCGTCGAAGGCGCGGTCGAGCTTGCCAAGCGTCCCCACCACCTCGCCGATGATCCAGCGATTGACCGGCTGGGTGGCGGCGGGCGCTTCGATCGAGGCCGACGGGCCGACCCCGTTCATCTGGAGGAAGCGGGCGGCATTCCACAGCTTGGTCGCGAAGTTGCGATAGCCCTCGACGCGCTTCTCATCGAGCTTGATGTCGCGGCCCTGGCTTTCCATCGCGGTCAGCGTGAAGCGCAAGGCGTCGGCGCCGTACTTGTCGATGAGCCCAAGCGGATCGACGGTGTTGCCCTTGGACTTGCTCATCTTCTGGCCGGCGGCGTCGCGGACGAGGCCGTGAAGGTAGAGCGTCTTCCACGGCACCTCGTCCATGAATTCCAGCCCTTGCATCGCCATGCGGGCGTCCCAGAAGAACAGGATGTCGAAGCCCGAGATGAGAACGTCGTTGGGATAATGGCGCTTGAGGTCCGCGGTCTCCTCGGGCCAGCCGAGCGTGGCGAAGGGCCACAGCGCCGAGCTGAACCAGGTGTCGAGAACGTCGGGATCCTGCACAAGCTCGCGGTCGTCGCCGGCAAGCGCACGGGCCTCGGCTTCGGTCTCGGCGACGAAGGGCGTGCCGTCGGCGTCATACCAGGCCGGGATGCGGTGGCCCCACCAGAGCTGGCGCGAGACGCACCAGGGCTGGATGTTCTCGAGCCAATTGTACCAGGTCTTGGCCCAGCTTTCGGGGACGATCCTGATCGCGCCCGAGCGGGTCGCCTCCATCGCGCGGTCGGCGAGCGGCTTGACGTCGACATACCATTGGTCGGTCAGCCACGGCTCGATCACCACGCCCGAGCGGTCGCCGAACGGGGTGGCGATGGTGCGGTCCTCGACCTTGACCAGCGCGCCCGCCTCGTCGAGCAGTTCGACCACGCGGCGGCGGGCATCGAAGCGCTCGCGGCCGACGAGTTCGTCGGGGACCAGCCCGTCCTGCGTCTGGCAAACGTAGGCAGCGGCATCGAGCATGTTGAGCATCTCGCCCGCCTTGAAGCCGGCCCGCTTGCCGACCTCGAAGTCGTTGAAGTCGTGCCCCGGGGTCACCTTGACCGCGCCCGACCCAAGCTCGGGATCGGCATGCTCGTCGGCGACGATGGGGATGAGGCGGCCGGTGATTGGCAGCTTGATCTGCTTGCCGACCAGCGCGGTGTAGCGCGCGTCCTCCGGGTGAACCGCGACCGCCATGTCGGCGAGCATCGTCTCGGGCCGGGTGGTGGCAACCTCGATGTGGCCGCTGCCGTCGGCGAGCGGATAGCGCAGCGTCCAGAACTTGCCCGCGACTTCCTTGGTCTCGACCTCGAGGTCGGAGATGGCGGTGCCAAAGCGGGGGTCCCAGTTCACGAGGCGCTTGTCGCGGTAGATGCGCCCGCGCTTGTGGAGCTCGACGAACACCTTGAGCACGGCTTTCGAAAAGCCCTCGTCCATGGTGAAGCGCTCGTTCGACCAGTCGCACGAGGCGCCGAGGCGGCGGAGCTGGCGGGTGATCTGGCCGCCGCTCTCGTGCCGCCACTCCCAGACCTTGGCGACGAAGTCGTCGCGGGCGAAGTCGGTGCGCTTCTGCTGGCGCTCGGCCATCTGCCGCTCGACCACCATCTGGGTGGCGATGCCGGCATGGTCGGTGCCCACGACCCACAGCGCGTCCTTGCCCTGCATGCGGGCGCGGCGGGTCAGGATGTCCTGCAGCGTGTTGTCGAGCGCGTGACCGATGTGGAGGCTGCCCGTGACATTGGGCGGCGGCATGACGATGGTGAAGGGCTCGGCCTCGCCGCGGCTCGGGCGAAACTGGCCCGAGTGTTCCCAATGGTCGTACCAGCGGGCCTCGATCGGGCCCGGCTCGAAGGTCTTCGGCAGTTCGGTGCTCATGGTGCAGTGCGGTAAAGAGCGCAGCCGCATCCATCAACCGTCATGCCGGACTTGATCCGGGATCCCCTGCCTTCCCGTATAAAGAAAGGCAGGCGGACGCCGGATCAGGTCCGGGGTGACGTCATTGTGCAGGCGGCGTCGCGGCGGTCCACTTGTTCAGCCAGTTGCCGACCTCGCGGTACCACTGGATCGAGTTCTGGGGCTTGAGCACCCAGTGGTTCTCGTCCGGGAACACGACGAGGCGCGAGGGGATGTTGCGGCGCTGGAGGGCGGTGAAGGCGGCGATCCCCTGGGTGTAGGGAATGCGGAAATCCTTCTCGCCGGTGATCACCAGCTGCGGGGTCTTCCACTTGGCGACGTGGTTGACCGGGTTCCACTTCTCGAACGCGGCGGGGTCCTCGTAATAGGTCTTGCCGCCATGCTCCCACTCGTCGAACCACAGCTCCTCGGTCTCGTAGGCCATGGCGCGGGCGTCGAACACGCCGTCATGCTGGACGATGCACTTGAAGCGGTCGGGCCATTGGCCTTCGATCCAGTTCATCATGTAGCCGCCGTAGCTGGCGCCCAATGCACAGGCATTGTCGGCCTGGAGCTGCTTGTCCTGGCTGGTGGCGAAGGCGAGGCCCTTCTGGAGGTCCTCGAGCGGCCACCCGCCCCAGTTGTTGCGGATCGAGTCGGTGAAGGCCTGGCCGTAGCCGGTGCTCCCGTGGAAATCGACGCTGACCACGCCATAGCCCGAGCCGAGGCCCGCGAAGGCACGCGGGTTCCAGCGGTAGGACCAGCCGTTGCCGAAGCTGCCCTGCGGGCCGCCGTGGACGACGAAGGCGATCGGCAGCGGCTTGTCGGTCACCGGCTTGATCTTGATGCCCCAGACCTTGTCGCCATTGGCACCGGTAAAGCTGAAGCGGTCGACCGTGACGGGGTCGAGCTCGGCCAGCAGCGACTTGTTCACCGCGGTGAGCTGGACCGGCTTGGCCTTGCCGCGGAGCATGTAGAGGTCGTCCGGCGCCTGGATGCTGTTGGAAGTGTAGAGCACGGTGCCGTTGGGAAGCTGGCGGACGTTGCCGGTGTGGCCCTCGCCGGTCAGGCGCGCGACCTTGCCGCTGCGCACATCGACGCGGAAGACCGGGGTCTCGAGCGTGTCGTCGGCGGTGACGAGGATCGACTTGCCGTCGGGGGCCCAGGCGATCGAGCCGACCGAGCGGTCCCAGCCCTGGGTCAGCGCCCGGACCTGGCCGGTGGCAATGTCGCGCAGCTTTAAGACCTGGCGGTCAGCCTCGTAGCCCGCGCGGGCCATCGAGACATAAGCGAGCGTCCGGCCGTCGGGCGAGACGGTCGGCAGCGTGTCGGTGCCGTCATTGTCGTCGGTGAGGTTGGTCGGCTGGGACGAACCGTCGGCGGGCGCGGCGAAGATGTCCAAGTTGGTCGAGGTCGGCTCGATCCGACCCGCCTCGCGCAGCGCGAAGAAGACCGTCCGGCCATCCTTCGACCAGCTGATCTCCTCGCCGCCGCCGAAGGGCTTCGAGGGCGTGTCGCCGACGAGCCCGCCGGTGACCCGGGTACCGAGGCCGGTCAGGCGGCCGTTGACCACCGGGAAGGTGAAGATGCGGCTCTTGACGCCGGGCTCGGCCCAGGTGTCCCAGTGGCGCACGAACAATTGGTCATAGGTGCGGCCCGAGCCGCCTTCCTTGCCGGCGAAGCGGACGGTGGCGCAGGTGAGATCGGGGCAGTCCTTCTGGTCGGCCCAGACGAGGACCGCGTTGCCCGCGGGCGACAGCTTGAAGCCGGAGATGTCGGCGCCGAATTCACTGATCTGGGTCGCCTGGCCGCCGATCGGCATGCGGTGCAGCTGGTCGCGCTCGCCGACCGCCTTGAGGAAGTAGAGCGCGCCGTCGGGTCCGAACACCGCGTCGTGCGCGCCCTCGGCGCCCGCCAGTGGCTGCGGTGCGCTGCCCGGCTTCGTCAGGTCGAGGATGTGGAGGACGTTGCTACGCTTGTTCTTCTCGAGATCGGTAGTCGAGAGGGTGAAGACGGCATAGCGACCGTCGGGCGCAACCTCGGGGCTGCCGAGACGACGCATCGACTGCATGTCGGTGGCGGTCATCGGCCGCGCGGTGGCGACGGCAGGGGCGACAATGGCGGCAGCGGCCGCGAGGAGGGCAAGACGCTTGATCATGGCGCGAGGGGTAGCAGCGCCGCGATGAACCGCAAGTGGTCGTTCTAGAGCGGCTGCCCGGTGATGCGGCCGATCTCGCGCTTCACATGCTCGTCGACGATCGCCGGCAGGTGCTGATCGAGCCATTCCTTGAGGATCGGGCGAAGCATGTCGCGGACCACCTGCTCGAGCGGATTGACCGACGGCGGCGGGGGCGCGGCGGCGGCGACTTCCTGCAACGCGACGAGCTTGGCGCGGCTGGCCTCTGCGGCATCCTCACTGACGAGCGGGGGGCCGAGGTCGACGTCGGGGAGGTGCAGTTCCTCGACCACCGGATCATCGAGTTCGAGCACGTGGGCGTCGTCCTCGTTTTCCTCCGAAGCCGGCGCGGGCGACCCATCCCCGATCGGCCCGGCCTGCACCGTGGTGCGCAGCTCCTTTTCCTCCGCGATCACTTTCTTGATCGACGCAAGGATGTCTTCCATCGAGGGTTCGCGGCCGGGCATGGTTACTTGCTAACCTTAACGCGGACGCGTTGTCACCCCCTCGGGCGGCCCCGCGACCGGGGTTTCGGAGCTCGTAACGGTACGAGTCGACTGCGGCGTGTGCCGCCCCTCGCCCGCCCAGTCGTTCCAGCTTCCGGACACGCGGCGATAGTTGCCGAGCGGATCGTAGAGCGGACCGCCGTCGAGGCCGAGGTCATCGGCTTCGGCCTGGCCGAGCGCGTTCAGAAGCTGGAAGCCCGCGACATAAGCATCGCGGCGTGCGCTGACGGTCTGGACCTGTGCGTTGAGCAATTCCTGCTCGGCGTTGAGGACGTCGAGCACGGTGCGGGTGCCGACGCTGCGCTCGGCGCGGGCGCCTTCGAGCGCGAGCGTCGCGGCCTGGACGGCGACGTCGTTGGCCGAGATCGCGCGCTGCGTCGCCTGGTAGGCAGCGAAGGCCGACCGGGTGTTGGCGACGACGAGGCGCTCGGTGCCGATCACCTGCTCGAGGGTCTGGCCCTCGATCGCCTGCGCCTGCCGGATCCGCGCCGCGGGCAGGCCGCCCTGATAAAGCGGAATGCGGGTGTTGATGCCGATGCTGGTCTGCGTGCCGGAATTGGGTAGGCCGTTGGGGACGTTGGTCCGGTTTAGATAGTCGCCGCTCAGCGTGCCCGAGACGGTCGGCAGGCGGTCGGCGCGGACGGTGCGGACGTCGAGCCCGGCGGCCTCGGCCTGACGGACGATGGCGATGATGTCGGGGTTCTGCGCAATCGCGATCCGGACCGCCTCGTCGGCGCTGGCCGGGAGGGGCGGAAGCGGCGGCGGCGAGGCGAGCGCGCCCGGCGCACGGCCGATGATCCGGCGATAATTTTCCTCGCTCGCGGCAAGGCGCGACTGGGCGTTGGCGAGCTGCGCGCGCTGGAGGCTGAGGCGCGACTCGCTCTGCGCGACGTCGGTACGGGTGACGTCGCCGATCTGGAAGCGGTCGCGGGTCGCCTCGAGATTGGTCGAGAGAACGCGGATCTGGTTGTCGTTCAACTCGACGATCGCACGGTCGCGGATCACGTCCATGTAGGCCGAAACGGCGTCGGTGAAGACGTCACCCTCGACCGCGCGCAACGTCGCGCGCCCGGCCTCGACCCGGGTGCGGGCCGCGGCGATCGAATTCTTGACCCGGCCGCCCGAGAAAAGCGGGACGCTGAGGTCGACGCCGCCCGAGATAGTCGGCCCCTTCGACCCGCCGGTGTCGAGGATGCCCGAGCGGGTGAGATCGCGGTTGACCCCGACCACGCCGCTGACCGCGGGACGACCGGCGGAGCGCGCGATGGCGACGTTGGCATCGGTCGAACGGAGCGACTCACGCTGCGCGTTCAGGGTCGGATTGGTGCGATAGGTCGAGACCAGTGCGTCGCGCAGGGTGTCGGCCACGGCCGGGCTGGCGATCACCAGAGCGGCGGTGGCGCAGCAGGCGAGAAGGCGTGACAAGGCGGATTGCTCCAGTTCTAGAAAGTGAAGGCGTGGGGACGGGCGAAGCCGGGCAGCGGCGCCATGCTCGCGTCGGCGACCGACTTGAGCCCGAAGCCATGAACCGAACGTGTCCCGGTCATCAGCCGCGGAACGCCATTCTCGACGATGCAGGCGGCGATGCGGCCGCCAATGCGGAGTTGCTCGACCAGCGCATCCGGAAGTTGCTCGACCTGACCGTCGACGAGAATGATGTCGTAGGGGGCACCGTCGGGGGCGCCCTGTTCGAGCGGGCCGCTGACGACCTCGATGCCCTCGACCTCGCCGAGTCGTGCCGCCAGCGCCGCGTCGCTCTCGACCGCGGTGACGATCAGACCCATGTCGGCGAGCACTGCGGCGCTGTAGCCGGTGCCGGCCCCGATCACGAGCACGCGCTCGCCCTGGCGGCATTGGAGTTCGGTCAGCATCCGGCCGAGGCTGGCGGGCGGGCTCATGGAGCGGCCGCCGCCGATTGGCACGATGCGGTCGATATAGGCGCTCGCCGCCGCGCTTTCTGGCACGAAGCGCTCGCGCGGGACGACCGCCATCGCCGCCACGACCAGCGGGTCGGTCACGGCCTGCGGGCGCAGCTGGCTGTCGACCATCGCACGGCGTGCAGCGGAAAAGTCCATCATGTTCCTCTTGTCGATCGGCGCTGTCCTATCTCGATAAGACAGCAAAGTGCAATCGCCCATGTAGCGAGGCGCGTCACGGACGCCAAGCAAACTGACCGCCGTTCGTCGAGCGGATGGGGCCATGCAGTCGAGTGGCGCAGCCCCGGCACTTGGCAGCAGTGGGTGGCTCGGCTTTAGCTAGGACCCTCGCAAGTTGCCGTGATTCGGGCTGGAGTGGTTGTGATCTCTCGATTTTCCCGGGCGTTCGCCCTGTTGCTTGCCGCCGCTCCCCTGTCCATCGCCTCGGCCGACGTCCAGCAGCCCTCCGCCACTAGCAGCGCCTGGTTGCAGGGCGCCGGTCTCAAGGCCGACCCGCAGCTCCGGATCGGCACGCTGTCGAACGGCATGCGGTACGTCATCCGGGTCAACAAGACGCCGCCCAAGGAAGCCTCGCTCCGGCTGCGGATCGACAGCGGATCGCTGAACGAAGCGGACGACCAGCGCGGCCTCGCCCACTTCCTCGAGCACATGGTGCTGAACGGGACCGAGAACGTGCCCGAGGGCGACTTCGTGCGGCGGCTCGAGCGGCATGGGCTCAGGTTCGGGCCAGACACCAATGCCTCGACCGATTTCGGCCAGACCGTCTTCAAGCTCGACCTGCCCTCGACCGACAAGGCGACGCTCGACGAAGCCTTCTTCCTGCTGCGAGAGGTCGCGGGCCGGGCGAAACTCGACGCGGCCGCGGTCGACCGCGAGCGCGGGATCGTGCTGTCCGAGGAGCGGGCCCGGGCGAGCGCTGCTTATCGGCAGTCGATCGACCAGCTCGGCTGGCTCTATGCGGGCCAGCGGCTTCCGAGCCGGCTTCCGATCGGCACCACCGAAGTCATCAGCACCGCGCCGCGCCAGCGCCTGCTCGATTATTATCGCGCCTGGTATCGGCCCGAACGGGCGACGCTGGTGGTGGTCGGCGACGTCGATCCCGCCGACATCAAGGCGCGGCTCGAAGCGCAGTTCGGCGACTGGCGGGGCGTTGGCCCTGCGGGCAAGCCCGCCGACGAGGGGCAACCCCAAGCGCGGCCGAGCGCGGCGCGGCTGTTCGTCGACCCCGCGGTCGGCGCGAGCTTCAACGCGACCTGGATCCGCCCTGCCGACCGCTCGCCCGACAGCGTGGAGAAGCGGCGCCGCGACCTCGAGGAGCAGATCGCCGCCGCGGTGCTCAATCGCCGGCTCGAGAAGCTCGCCCAGCAGGATGGCAAGCCACCGTTCGTCGGCGCGCGCTCGGGGGTGAGCGACATCGAGCAGACCGCCGAGACGACCAGCATCGGCGCGCAGGCGCGGATCGGCGAGTGGCGCGGGTCGGTCGTCGCGGTCGAGCAGGAACAGCGCCGGCTGGTGCAATATGGAGTCACCCCGGACGAGCTCGAGCGCGAGCTGACAGGGGCCCGCGCGGCACTCGAGGCAAGCGTCGCGGCTGCTTCGACCCGGACGACCCCGGCGCTTGCCGAAAGCCTGGTCGCGGCGGTCAATCGTGACACGGTGGTGACCTCGCCCGAGGATCGCGTCGCCTTCTACCGGAGCATCGAACCGTCGCTGACTCCCGAGCGGATCCACGCCGCCGCGCGACGCATGTTCACCGGTTCGGGCCCCCTCCTCTACCTCAGCACGCCGCGGCCCGCCGCGACCGAGGCCCAACTGCTCGCGGCATGGCAGGAATCGACCAGGGTCGCGCTCAATCCGCCGACCGCGCAGGCCAAGGTCGCCTGGCCCTACGACAGCTTCGGCGCGCCGGGCCAAGTGGTCGAGAAGCGCGAGATCGCCGCGATCGGCACCACGCTCGTTCGCTTCGCCAACGGCGTCCGCCTGACGGTCCGGCCGAGCAGCAGCCGCAAGGAGCAGGTGCTGGTCAGCGTCCGCTTCGGCAATGGCCGGCTGGCGATGAGCCGCGACCGGACCAGCCCCGAATGGGCGCTGGCGCAGGGGCTGATCCTGGGCGGCACCGGCAAGCTCGACGCCGACAGCGTCAATCGCGCGCTGACCGGCAAGCTCGTCGGTGCGTCGCTCGGGATCGAGGACGAGCGGTTCGTGCTCGGCGGGGGCACCCGTCCAGCCGATTTCGCGACCGAGATGCAGCTCCTCGCCGCTTATCTCACCGACGCCGCATGGCGGCCGCTCGGCTGGGAGCGCGCGCGGGCGACTTCGGCCAGCATCCACGACCGGCTCGAAAGCACGCCGGGCGGGGTCCTCACCCGCGACCTCGGCTACATCCTGCGCAGCGGGGACAGGCGCTGGGCGCTGCCCGACCGGGTGGCGATGCGGACCAGCAGCATCGCGCAGGGCCGTGCGCTGCTCGAGCCGGCGCTCAAGGACGGGACCATCGAGGTGATCGTGGTCGGCGATATCGGGGTCGACCAGGCGATTGCCGAGACGGCCAGAACCTTCGGTGCGCTCGCACCCCGTGCGGCTGCTGCCGCCGAGGCTGGACCGATGCGCTTCCCCGCGCCGCCGGCCGAGCCGATCACGCTCTTTCACAAGGGCCGCGAGGATCAGGCGATGGGGTTCATGGCGTGGCCGACGACCGGTTATTCGCAGGCGACCCGCCGCGAGGCGCGGCTCCTTACGCTTCTTGGCGCGGTCTTCCAGCTGCGGATCACCGACCAGCTGCGCGAAAAGGAAGGCGTCAGCTATTCGCCGAGCGCGGGGCATGCGGCCTCGGCGACTTGGGCGAACTACGGCTATCTCGCCGCGCAGATCGAAGCGCCACCGGCCAAGCTCGACAGCTTCTTCACCGAAGCGCAGGCCATCGCCGCCGACCTTGCAGCCAAGCCAATTGACGCGGACGAGCTCAACCGCGCGCGCCTTCCCTTGCTGTCCGCGAGCACCCGCGCCCGCGACGGGAACAGCTTCTGGCTGAACGCGCTCGAGGAAGTCGGCACCAAGCCGTTCGTGGTCGAGAGCATCACCAGCCAGCTGGTGGACTATCAGGCGGTAACGCCCGCGATGCTCCAGGATGCGGCGAAGCGCTATCTCAGGGCCGGGGCAGCACTGCGGATCAAGGTCGTGAAGGGCGGCTCCGCTCCGCGCCTGCTGACCGTGCCGGCCATTAAGGGACCCAAGCCGGTGACCGACAAAGATTGACAGTGCGGCGGCGGGCGGCTTTAGGCAGCCCACCACGCCGAGGCCCGATGGCGGAGTGGTGACGCAGAGGACTGCAAATCCTTGCACGCCGGTTCGATTCCGGCTCGGGCCTCCATTTTCCCGGCTTTCTTACTGGCGAACGGCGTAACGGAAGTTTTACGCTTCGCCCGCGTGGCTCACATGGCTTTGTAACGGCCACCCCGCCCACATGACCGTCCGTCCGGCACCTCTTCGCCGGCGGAGAATGTCATCTTGGCTCAGTATAGTCTTTTGCTGGTCGGCGCGCTGCTTGCCTCGGCCTTTCCCCTGCGCGCCGCAGCCCAGGAAACGCCCCGCGCACCGGCCCTGACCGCAACCGGCGGCGTCACCCTCGCCTCGCAATATCGCTTCCGCGGCATCGGCCTGTCGGACGAGAAGCCGGCGCTTCAAGGGACGATCAACCTCAACCACGAGAGCGGCGCCTATGTCGGCGCGTGGGCGTCGAGCCTCGACGGCTTCGGCGAGCTTGGCGGGTCGAACCTCGAGCTCGACCTCTACGGGGGCTACCGCACCGAACTCGCCAAGGGCGTCACCGCGGACGCGGGCCTGCTCTATTATGCCTATCCGGGAAGCCGCGGCGGCAAGTTCGAATTCTTCGAGCCCTATGCCAATGTCAGCGGCAAGCTCGGCCCCGTGACCGCCAAGGTCGGCGCCGCCTTCGCGCCGGCACAGTCGGCGATCGGCGGGAACAGCAACCTTTATCTCTTCAACGACAACAGCCTGCCCATCGCCGGAACGCCGATTGCCCTCGCCAGCCACGTCGGCTGGTCCAAGGGGCGGACCACACTGACTCCGGGCGGCGACTATCTCGACTGGTCGCTCGGCGCGCAGGCGACGTGGCGCAACCTCACCGCGGGCGTTTCCTATGTCGACACCGACATCGGCCGCCGCGACGCGCTTGCCGCCGGAGCGACCAAGGAAATCGTCGATGGCGCGGTCGTCCTGTCGCTCGGCGCGAGCTTCTGATGGGCCCGGTCAACTGGTGCGCCGCAGCCTTCGTCGCGGCGCTGCTGCTGCCGGTGGGAACCGGCCTCCTCCAGATCCTTCGGGAGCATCGCGCATGACGCTCGAACTGTGGCTCGGCGGCCTGACCGCGCTTGGCCTCCTTCTCTACCTCGCTGCCGCGCTGCTGCGGCCTGAGCGCTTCTAGGACCCCATTCCCATGGCCAATACGACGCCCGAGGGCTGGCTCCTCATCGCCCTCTTCATCGCCGCGACCTTCGGCATGGCCCGACTACTCGGGCCGTGGCTGTTCGCGCTTTACGAGGGCCGCGCGCCACGTGCCCTCGCCTGGCTCGCGCCGGCCGAGCGGCTGATCACCGGTGCCGCCGGTCGCGCAACTCGAGAGGAGCAGGGCTGGAAAGCCTACGCCGTCCATCTCCTCGTCTTCAACGCTGCCGGCATCCTTCTCCTGCTCCTGATCCAGCTGCTGCAGGCAGGATTCCTGCTCAATCCGCAGGAGTTCGGCGCGGTGCCGTTCGGAATCGCGCTCAACACCGCGGTCAGCTTCGTCACCAACACCAACTGGCAGAGCTATGCCGGCGAGACGACGATGAGCAACGGCACGCAGATGCTGGGGCTGACCGTGCAGAACTTCCTGTCGGCCGCGACCGGGATCGCCGTGGCCTTCGCGATCATCCGCGGCTTCGCGCGGCGCGAAACCAAGACGCTCGGCAATTTCTGGGCCGACCTGGTGCGCATCACCCTCTATCTACTTGTCCCGCTGTGCGTCGCGTATGCGCTGGCGCTGGTGCTGCTCGGCGTGCCGCAGACTTTCGCGGGCTCGGCCGTCGCCACCACGCTCGAGGGCGCCCGCCAGACGATCGCGCTCGGTCCGGTGGCCAGCCAGGAAGCGATCAAGATGCTCGGCACCAACGGTGGCGGCTTCTTCAACGCCAATAGCGCGCATCCGCTCGAGAACCCGAATGCGCTGACCAATCTCCTGCAGATGCTCAGCATCTTCGCGATCGGTGCGGGGCTGACCTGGTGCTTCGGCAAGGCGGTCGGCAACACCCGCCAGGGCTGGGCCGTGCTGGCGGCGATGATGCTGCTGTTCGCCGCGCTGACCAGCGCGACCTACATCGCCGAGGCGTCGGGCAACCCGATCCACCAAGCCGCGGGAGTCGTCGCCTCGGCCGGGAACATGGAGGGGAAGGAGGTCCGCTTCGGGATCGCCGCCTCGGCGCTGTTCGCGAGCGTCACCACTTCGGCGAGCTGCGGCGCGGTCAATGCGATGCACGACAGCTTCACCGCGCTCGGCGGCATGATCCCGCTGTTCAACATGCACCTTGGCGAGGTCATCGTCGGCGGCGTCGGCGCAGGCCTCTACGGCATGCTGCTCTACGTCATTCTCGGCATCTTCATCGCGGGGCTGATGGTCGGTCGCACGCCCGAATATGTCGGCAAGAAGATCGAGGCCCGCGAGGTCAAGCTGGCGGTCATCGCGATCGCTATCCTGCCGCTCTTCATTCTCGGCCTCACCGCAAGCGCGCTGGTCCTTCCGGAGGGGCTCGCCGGGCTCCAGGAGAGCGGTCCGCACGGCCTGACCGAGGCGCTCTATGCCTACACTTCGGCGGTCGCGAACAACGGCTCGGCCTTCGGCGGCCTCACCGCAACCAACGACTGGTGGGCCTACACCCTGGCGCTTGCCATGGCCGTCGGCCGCTTCGCGGTGATCGTGCCCGTGCTCGCCATCGCAGGGAGCCTCGCCGCCAAGAGAGTGACCTCCGAAGGCGCCGGCAGCTTCCCGACCACCGGCCCGCTGTGGGTCGGTCTGCTCGCCGGCCTGATCATCATCCTTGGCGGTCTCACCTTCCTGCCGAGCCTCGCGCTTGGTCCCATTGCCGATCATCTCGCGATGATCTCCGGCCAGACTTTCTGAAAGGAGCGGCGGACATGACCCGTCACGACCGTCCCACCACGTCCATCTTTTCCACCGAGCTGGTGGCGCCCGCCATCGGCGAAGCATTCCGCAAGCTCGATCCGCGGCAGCTCGTCCGCAACCCGGTCATGTTCACCACCGGGGTGGTCGCGCTGCTGCTGACTGGCCTCCTCGTCACCGGGCACGGCGCCGGCAGCCTCGCCTTCCAGGTCCAGCTGGTGGTCTGGCTGTGGCTCACCGTCCTGTTCGGCAATTTCGCCGAGGCGCTGGCCGAGGGGCGCGGCAAGGCGCAGGCCGCCTCGCTCCGCGATACCAAGTCGCAGCTCTGGGCCAAACGAATGCTCGGGGTCGGCGAGACTGTCGAGAAAGTGCCGGCGAACCAGCTCGCGGTCGACGAGATCGTGCTGGTCGAGACTGGCGACCTCATCCCGGCCGACGGCGAGGTGGTCGCGGGCGTCGCCTCGGTCAACGAGGCCGCCATCACCGGCGAAAGCGCTCCCGTCATCCGCGAGGCCGGCGGCGACCGGTCGGCGGTGACCGCGGGGACTCGGGTCATCTCGGACTGGATCAAGGTCAAGGTGACGCAGGAGCCCGGCCAGGGTTTTCTCGACCGGATGATCGCGCTGGTCGAAGGCGCCTCGCGGCAGAAGACACCGAACGAGATCGCGCTGACGATCCTGCTCGTCGGGCTGACGATCATCTTCCTGATCGCCGTGTCCACCGTGCCCGGCTTCGCGGCCTATTCGGGCGGGCAGATCGGCGTGCCCCTGCTCGCTGCCTTGCTGATCACCCTCATCCCCACGACCATCGCCGCGCTGCTCTCGGCGATCGGGATCGCGGGGATGGATCGCCTCGTCCGGTTCAACGTACTCGCCAAGTCGGGCCGCGCGGTGGAGGCGGCGGGCGACGTCGACGTGCTGCTCCTCGACAAGACCGGCACCATCACCATCGGCGACCGTCATGCGACCGAATTCCGGCCGCTGGGCGGGGTCGGTGACCACCAGCTTGCCGAAGCCGCCTATCTCGCCAGCCTCGCCGACGAGACCCCCGAGGGTCGCTCGGTCGTCGTGCTCGCCCGCGAGAATTATGGCGTCGCCGATCAGGTTCTGCCCGACACCGCCGAAATCATCGCCTTCACCGCCCAGACCCGCCTCAGCGGCGTGCGGCTTGGCGACCGGCTGATCCAGAAGGGCGCGGTCGACAGTCTCCTCAAGGCCTGTGGCGGCAGCAACGGCCCGCAGGCCGCCGAGCTCAAGCGTATCACCGACGAAATCGCCCGCGCGGGCGGCACGCCGCTTGCCGTCGCGGAGAATGGTCGCCTGCTCGGCGCGCTGCATCTCAAGGACATCATCAAGGCGGGCATGCGTGAGCGTTTCGCGGAGCTTCGCCGGATGGGCATTCGCACGGTCATGATCACCGGCGACAATCCACTCACCGCCGCCTCCATCGCCGCTGAAGCCGGGGTCGACGACTTTCTCGCCGAGGCGACCCCGGAGGACAAGCTTGCGCTGATCCGCAAGGAGCAACAGGGCGGCCGCCTCGTCGCCATGTGCGGCGACGGCACCAACGACGCCCCTGCCCTTGCCCAGTCGGACGTCGGGATCGCGATGAATACCGGCACCCAGGCCGCGCGCGAGGCGGGCAACATGGTCGACCTCGACAGCGACCCGACCAAGCTGATCGAGGTGGTCGGCCTCGGCAAGCAATTGCTGATGACGCGGGGAGCGCTGACGACCTTCTCGGTCGCCAACGACGTGGCGAAGTATTTCGCGATCATCCCGGCGATCTTCGTGGCGCTTTATCCGACGCTCGGCGTGCTCAACGTCATGCGCCTGGGGTCGAGCGAAAGCGCGATTTTGAGCGCGATCATCTTCAACGCGCTGATCATCCCGCTGCTCGTGCCGCTGGCACTGAAGGGCGTCCGCTACCGCGCCGCGCCGGCCGGCGACATCCTGCGCCGCAACCTCGCCGTCTACGGCCTCGGCGGTCTCGTCGCGCCGTTCATCGGCATCAAGCTCATCGACCTGGCCATCACCGGCCTGCACCTCGCCTGAGGATTTGAACCATGCTCACCGACATCCGCACTGCCCTTCGCCCGGCCCTGGTCCTGCTCCTTGGCCTGACCTTGCTCACCGGGCTCGTCTATCCGCTCGCGATCACCGGCGCGGCCCAGTTGATCGCGCCTTCGCAGGCCAATGGCAGCCTCGTCCGCGACGGGGATCGCGTCATCGGGTCGGCACTGGTCGGCCAGTCCTTTGCCAGCCCGCGCTACTTCCATGGCCGGCCATCGGCCGCCGGCGCGGGCTATGATGCAAGCGCTTCCTCGGGTTCGAACCTTGGCCCGACCTCGAAGACGCTTGAGACCAGTATCGCCGAGCGGGTCGCCGCGACACGCAAGGACGGCGCGAGCGGGCCGGTCCCGGCGGACCTCGTCACGGCCAGCGGATCGGGCCTCGATCCCGACCTCTCGCCCGCCGCCGCGCTGGTCCAGGTCCGCCGCGTCGCCGAAACGCGTGGCCTCGCCGAAGCGCGGGTCCGGGCGCTCGTCGAGGCCGAGGTCCGCTCGCCGCTGCTCGGGTTTCTCGGCGAGCCGCGCGTCAACGTTCTGTCGCTCAATCGACAACTCGACCGGCTCGGGGCAGACACCGCACGGTGACCGCCAGCGAGCCCGCCCGCCCCTCTCCTGACGCCCTGCTTCAGCAGGCGCGGCGGGAGGGGCGCGGCCGCCTCAAGGTCTATCTCGGGGCCTCGCCCGGGGTGGGCAAGACCTACGAGATGCTGTCCGACGCCGCCGGCCTCCGCCGTGCCGGCGTCGACGTCGTGATCGGCGTCGTCGAGACCCACGGCCGGGCCGAGACCGCCGCGCTCACCGACGGTTTCGAAATCGTGCCCCGCCGTTCGATCGACTATCAGGGCCGCACCCTCGTCGAGATGGACGTCGACGCGATCCTCGAGCGGCGCCCCGGGATCGTGCTGGTCGACGAACTCGCCCACAGCAACGCTCCCGGCAGCCGCCATCCCAAGCGCTACCAGGACGTCGAGGAATTGCTGGCCGCGGGGATCGAGGTCCACTCGACCGTCAACATCCAGCACATCGAGAGCCTCAACGACGTCGTCGCCTCCTTTACCCGGGTCCGGGTGCGCGAGACGGTGCCGGACAGCATGCTCGAGCAGGCCGAGCTGGAAGTCGTCGACCTTCCGCCCGACGAGCTCATCCAGCGGTTGCGGGACGGCAAGGTCTACGTTCCCGACGAAGCCTCACGCGCGCTCGGGCATTTCTTCTCGCGCTCGAACCTGTCGGCGCTGCGCGAACTCGCGCTTCGCCAGGCCGCCCAGCGGATCGATCGCGACATCCTGACCGACGTGGCGGCCGCCGGGCTGGCGGGAAGCTGGGCGGCAGGCGAGCGCGTGCTCGTCGCGGTGAGCGAATTGCCCGGGGCCGAGAGCCTCGTCCGCGCCGCCAAGCGCCTCGCCGAAGCGCTGCACGCGCCGTGGACCGCGCTTCATGTCGAGACCCCGCGCGCGGCCAGCTTCGGCGCCGCCGAGCGCGAGCGGCTCGCCGCCACGCTCCAGCTCGCCTCGCGGCTCGGCGCCGAAGTGGTGTCGATCCCCGCGCAGAACGTGATCGAGGGGGTCCAGCGTCATGCCGCGGAGGCGCGCACCACCCAGATCGTGGTCGGCAAGAGCGCGCGCTCGCGCTGGTTCGAGCTCCGCCACGGTTCGGTCGTCGACCGGCTGGTGCGCGAAACCCCCGACATCGCCGTCCACGTCCTTCCAATGGAGGGCGCCGCAGCCCGTCGCACCGCCGCGCCGACGCGGTCGGACTGGGGCAGTGCACGAGGCTATCTCGCTTCTTTCGCGCTTGTCGCCCTCGTCACCGCCATCGGGCGGCTGATCAGCTTCGCGGGCGAGCTCAGCAATCTCGCTTTGCTCTTCCTCGTGCCGGTGATGTTCGCCGCCACCCGCCACGGCCTTCGAAGCGGGGTCGTGACCGGGCTGGTGAGCGGTCTTGCCTATAATTTCTTCTTCCTGCCGCCGCTCTACACCTTCACCATCCAGGATCCCGAAAACGTCATTACCTTCGTGGCCTTGGTGACGGTGGCGATCATCGTCAGCCAGCTTGCCGCACGGGTTAGCGCGCAGGCCACCATCGCGCAGCGCAGCGCCGCGCAGAACAGCGCGCTCGCCGGCTTCGCGCGGCACCTCACCAGCGTTACCGATCGCGCTGACCTCGGCCGGGCGCTGGTCCGCGAAAGCGCTCGCCTGCTCGGGCTCGACACCCTGTTTATCGAGCGCCGCGACGGTGCAATGCAGGTGACCGCCGGCGAGCCCGAAATCCGGGTCCTCGCGCCGATCGACCAAGCCGCTGCCGAATGGGCGCTCGATCATGATGAGCCCGCGGGCAGCGGGACCGGCACCCTCACCTCGTCCGACTGGCGCTTCCACCCCATCGGCAGCGGCGGCGCGTCGGTCGCGGTGCTCGGGCTCAGCCGTCCTCAAGGTGGCGACATCCTGCGCTCCGACCAGCACCAGTTGCTCGTCAGCCTTCTCGACCAGGCGGCGCTGGCCCTGCAGCGCGTGACCCTCGAAGAGGAGATGGCGGCCGTCTCGCAGCTGCAGGAGCGCGACCGCCTGCGCGGCGCCCTCCTATCCTCGCTTAGCCATGACCTGCGAACTCCGCTGACGACGATCCTCGCGGCAGTCGGCGAGCTCAAGCGGCTTAAGGAACAGCAGCCCGAGGCCGCACTGATCGAGCAAGAAGCCCGCCGCCTCGATCGCTTTGTCGGCAATCTCCTGGAAATGGTCAGGGTCGAGAGCGGGGCACTCGACCTCAGGATCACCGCCATCGACCTCACCGATGCGGTCGCCAGCGCCGCTGCCGACCTCCGGACCTCCCTCGCGGCGCACCCCTTCCGGCTGCAGGTTCCGCCCGACCTCGTCCTCGTCCGGGCTGACGAGCGACTGCTGCATCAGTGCCTTGTCAATCTCCTGGAGAATGCCGCCAAGTTCAGCCCGGACGGGACGCCGATCACCGTTCGCGGCGAGCGCGGGCCCGACGGGGTTCGCTTGCAGGTCCTCGACGAGGGACCGGGCCTTCCGCCAGGCGCCGAGGAACGCGCGTTCGAGACCTTCACCCGGCTCGAGGGCACCGACCGCGTCGGCGGCACCGGCTTGGGTCTCGCGATCGTTCGCGGCTTCGCGTCGGCCATGGGGCTGACCGCCACCGCCGCCAATCGCAGCGACGGCCACGGCGCGGTCTTCACGCTCAGCTTTCCGGAGCGCCTGCTGGTGAAGGGTGACGTCGAATGAACGCCCGCATCCTCGTGGTCGACGATGAAGCCTCGATCCGCCGGCTCCTGCGCGGCGCGCTGCAACGCGACGGGCACGCGGCGATCGAGGCGGGCGACGCGCGGGCGGCGCTCAGCGCCGCCGACGTCGACAAGCCCGATCTCGTGCTGCTCGACCTCGGCCTGCCCGATCGCGACGGACTCGAATTGATCCCCCTCCTGCGCGGCCGCAACATCCCGGTCCTCGTCATCAGCGCCCGAGAGAGCACCGACGAAAAGGTCGCCGCGCTCGACCTCGGGGCCGACGATTATGTGACAAAGCCGTTCGACACCGACGAAGTCCTCGCCCGGGTTCGCTCGGCGCTGCGCCGCGCTCAGCCGAACGGGGTCGAAACGCCGCGAATCGTCGCCGGCGACCTCGTCATCGACCTTGCCGCCCGGCAGGTGGTCCGCGCCGGTGAGGACATCCACCTCCGACCCAAGGAATATGCACTGCTTGCCGAACTGGCGCGGCAGCCGGGAAAGGTGGTGACCCACAGTCATCTCCTTCGCACCATCTGGGGTCCGGCACACGAGCGTGACCTCGAATATCTGCGCGTTGCGGCGCGCGGCCTGCGGCTCAAGCTCGAACCCGATCCGGCCCAGCCGCGCCTCATCATCAACGAACCCGCCGTCGGCTATCGGCTGAAGATCTGATTCGGTCGCCCGGAGACTTTGCGGCAACCAGCCGGTAAGCGCGGCGCATGGCCCGGTTGCTCCTGTTCAACAAACCCTATGGCGTGCTCTCGCAATTCACCGACAAGGGCTCGCCGACGGCGCGCGCGACGCTCTCGGACCACATCGCGGTAAAGGGGGTCTATCCGGCCGGGCGGCTCGATCGGGACAGCGAGGGCCTCCTCCTGCTGTGCGACGACGGAAAGTTGCAGGCGCGGATCGCCGATCCACGGTTCAAATTGCCGAAGACCTATCTGGTGCAGGTAGAGGGCGATCCGCAGACGCCGGCGCTCGACCGACTGCGCGAGGGAGTCTTGCTCAATGACGGTCTGACCCTTCCGGCCGAGGTCGAGCGGATCGACGAGCCGTCGCTGTGGCCGCGTGATCCTCCGATCCGGGTCCGGCAGAGCGTCCCCGACAGCTGGTTGCGGCTCACCATATGTGAGGGGCGGAACCGGCAGGTGCGGCGGATGACGGCGGCGGTGGGCTTGCCGACGCTCCGGCTGGTCCGCTGGTCGGTCGGCGACTGGACCGTTTCCGGGATCGCGCCGGGCGCCTTCAGGCAAATCTCCGTCTAGGTAAGCCCGGCCGCCGGTCTATAGGCGGCGGGTCATAAGTCCGGATCGCAATGAACTACCGCCACGCCTTTCACGCCGGAAACAGCGCCGATGTCGTCAAGCACAGTCTGCTGATCGCGCTCGTCCGCGCGCTCCAGCAGAAGCCAAGCGCGCTGACGCTGATCGACACGCACGCGGGGTCCGGCCTCTACGACCTCCAAGACGACAAGGCGCAGCGCACGGGCGAGGCCGTCGGCGGCGTACTGCGCGCGATGGCCAACTCCGACCCGTTGCTCGATACCTATCGCCACGCGGTCGAGGCGGTGAACGAGGATGGTGACGTGCGGCTTTACCCCGGTTCGCCGTGCGTGCTCGCGCAGTTGCTCCGGCCGCAGGACGTCCTCATCCTCAACGAAAAGCATCCCGAGGATGCGGCGGTGCTGCGCGGCGCGATGCGTGGCTCGCCAGCCGCGGTCCACCAGCGCGATGCCTATGAATTATGGCTGGCGCTGCTGCCGACCAAGACGCCGCGCGGCGTGGTAGTGGTCGATCCGCCCTACGAGCAGACCGACGAGCGCGCGCGGATCACCGCCACGCTCGCAGCCGCGGACCGGAAGTGGGGGCATGGCGTGACGGTGATCTGGTATCCGCTCAAGGATCGCGACACGCACGAAAGGTGGAAGCAGAGCCTGCGAAGGCTGGAAATCCCGAAATTCCTGACGGTCGAGCACTGGCTGTTCGATGCCGAGCAGCCCGGTATCTATAACGGCGCTGGGCTGTTCATCGTCAATCCGCCCTACGCTTTCATGCAAGAGCTGCCGCCGTTGCTGGACGCGCTTCGCGCCGCGCTCGCGCCCGACGGGCATCGGGGACGGCTCACCGCCGAATGGTTGAGGCCTTGAGATGATGTTGTTCGCCCTGCTCATGGCCTCGGCCGATCCCGCCCCGATCATCGTCACCGGGCGCGGACTGCCACCGGCGGAAAAAGCCGGCGCCGCCGTGGTGACGCTCGATCGCGGGCGCATCGAGCAATCGGCCAGCGGACGGCTCGAGGACGTCATCCGAGATGCAGCCGGGGTGCAGAGCTTTCGTCGCTCGGACTCGCGCTCTAGTCATGCGACCAACCAGTCGATTACCTTGCGCGGCCTCGGCGGCAATGCGTCGTCGCGCGCGCTGCTTCTGTTCGACGGCGTCCCGCAGGGCGATCCGTTCGGCGGATGGATCACCTTTCCCGCTTATGCGACCGACCGTATCGGCGAGATCCGGATCACGCGCGGTGGTGGCAGCGCGTTCTTTGGGCCCGGTGCGCTGGCCGGCACGGTGGAACTTGAAAGCGCCGCGCCATCGGACCGCGAACGTCTAACCGCCTCGATCGCGGGCGGAAGCCGCGCCAGCCTCGACGCCCGCGCCAGCCTGGTCGCACCGACGGCGCGCGGTTCCGTTTCGCTGTCGGGCGCCGTTGCCCGCGGCGACGGCTTCGTGCCGATCGTCGCGCACGACCGTGGGCCGGTCGACCGTCCTGCCCCCTATCGGCAGGAATCGGGCGCGGCGCGACTGGTCCAGGATCTTGGCTCCGTCGAAGCGCAGGTGAATGCCAGCGCCTTCAGCGATCAGCGCGATCGAGGCGTGCCCTTCACCGCCAATCGCGGCTCGGGGGTGGACATGTCGCTTCGCCTCGTCGGTAAGGGCCGGACGAAGTGGTCGGCGCTCGGCTACGCTCAGCAACGCCGCTTCGCTTCGGCCTTCAGCAGCGTCAACGCTGCGCGCACGACCAGCACGCAGACGCTTGATCAATATGCGGTCCCCTCGCGCGGCTTTGGCTTTCGCGGCGAGGTGCGACCGCTGTCGGGCGCGACCGAGATCGGGCTTGGCGTTGATGGACGCTTCGTGCGCGGCGAGACCCGCGAGCGCTACCAGTTCGTGTCGGGCAGCCCGACCCGTCGGCGCGAGGCCGGTGGCAGGTCGGGCACCGTCGGCGTCTTCGCCACGGGCGCGGTCACGACCCGCGCGGCAACCTTCAGCGCCAGCGCACGGGTCGATCGCTGGACGATTTCCGACGGTCGCCTTTTCCAGGAATTGCTGAGCGGCGGCGCACCGCTGACCGACACGCGCTTTCCCGATCGGCACGGCTGGCAGGGCAGCGGCCGTGTCGCCGGCGAGGTCAGGGCGTCCCGTGCGCTCAAGCTGCGGACTGCCGCCTATCGCGGATGGCGGCTGCCGACCCTGAACGAGCTCTATCGTCCCTTCCGCGCCGGGGCCGACGCCACCGCGCCCAATGCGGCGCTTCGGCCCGAGAGCATGACCGGCGCCGAGATCGGCGGCGACCTCGCCCTCGCGTCCGGCTGGCGGGCGGGCGTCACCGGCTTCGTCGCGCGGCTCGACGACGCGATCGCGAACGTCACGCTCGCCCAAGGTCCGGGCACCTTCCCCATCGTCGGCTTTGTTGCGGCCGGCGGCACCTATCGCCAGCGCCAGAATCTCGACTTCATCCGCTCGCGTGGGATCGAGGCCGACGTCAGCGGCAAGATCGGTCCGTTCGACGCGCGTCTCTCCTACGCGCTCGCCGACGCGCGGGTCCATGGCAGCGGAGCGGCCGCCGCACTCGACGGCAAGCGCCCGGCGCAAACCCCGCGCCATCAGCTTTCGACCACTCTGGGCTGGAAGGACGCGCGCGAGCGGCAAGTTTCGTTGACGGCCCGGGCCCTGTCCGCGCAGTTCGAGGACGACCTCAACCAGCGCCGGCTCGCACCCGCGCTCACGCTCGACAGCTATGCTGCCATTCCGGTCACGCGGCGTGTCGCGCTCGAACTTCGCGGCGAAAACATCTTCGATCGCACGGTCGAGGCCGCGGTGAGCAACGACGGCATGGTCGAGCGCGCCCTTCCGCGCACCCTGTGGATCGGGCTTCGGCTGCGCTGATCAAGGTCTCGCCGAAAGCGGGACGAAGGAGTGGCGACGGTTTGTCGCGCGGCATCGAGACGCCTACATGGCGGGGATGAAAGCTCTTCGCGCCGTGATCCGCCACACCGGCGGCCCCGAGGTTATCGAGTGGGAGGAAGTCGCGCTCGGTGCGCCCGGACCCGGCGAAGTGCTGATGGCGAACGAAGCGGTCGGCCTCAACTTCATCGACACCTATCATCGCTCGGGCGTCTATCCGGTCGACCTGCCGGGCGCGCTCGGCATGGAGGCGGCGGGCCGGGTGCTGGCGGTCGGACCGGGGGTTGAGTGGAAGGAAGGCGACCGCGTCGCGACGTTCGGCCCGCAGCGGGGCGCCTACGCCACCGCGCGGCTGATTCCCGCCGAGCAACTGCTGCCCGTGCCCGAGGACGTGCCGAGCGATCTCGCCGCCGCGGCGCTGCTCAAGGGCTGCACCGCCGAATTCCTCGTCGAGCGCTGCGCCAAGGTGCAGGCTGGATCCGATGTCCTCGTGCATGCGGCGGCGGGCGGGGTCGGCCTCATCCTTGTGCAATGGCTCAAGGCCGTCGGCGCCCGCGTCATCGGGACAGTCTCGACCGAAGCGAAGGCGCAGCTAGCGCGCGAAGCCGGCGTCGACGAGATCATCCGTTACGATCACGAGGACGTCGCAGCGCGCGCTCGTGCACTCACCGGCGGCAAGGGCTGTGAAGTCGTGTTCGACGGGGTCGGCCGCGACACGTGGGAGGCGAGCCTCGATTCGGCGGCGCGGCGCGGAATCCTTGTCAGCTACGGCAACGCCTCGGCACCGGTGACCGGAGTCGGCCTCGGCACCCTCGCCTCCAAGGGATCGCTGTGGGTCACGCGGCCGACCCTCTTCGATTATTACCGCAACGCCGACGAACGCCGGGCCGGGGCAGAGCGCCTGTGGGAAATGATCCGCTCGGGCAAGGTCCGGGTAACGATCGGGGGTCGCATGGCCCTGACCGAAGCTGCCGAGGCGCACCGAAGGCTCGAAGCGCGCGAAACGACGGGATCGTTTCTCCTTCTGCCGTAACCTCTCGCACCGGCGTCCAAACTTGTTTCGGGCACGGATTTTCTTGCCCTTCCGGCACTTTCATGTCCCTATCGAGAAACCATGTTGCTCGCGCTCGATACCGCCACGCCTGCCTGCACCGCGGCACTTCTTGCGCCTGACGGCACTGTCCTGGGCGAGGTCCACGAGGTGATGAATCGAGGGCATGCCGAGCGTCTGGTGCCCATGCTCGACGTCCTCCTCGACGGTCGCCGGGCGGACCAGATCCTCGTCGGTTGCGGCCCGGGGAGTTTCACTGGCCTGCGGGTCGGCATCTCGGCCGCGCAGGGACTGGCGATCGGCTGGGGCGTTCCCCTGCACGGCATGTCGACCCTTGCCCTGCTCGCGGCGACGGCGCCCGGTGACGGGCCGGTCGGCGTGGCGCTGATCGGTGGTCACGGCGAATTGTTCGCCCAGCAGTTCGCGCGGGGGCCGCTGGCCGAAGCCGGACCGCTTGCGAGCCTCACGCCAGCGAAGGCCGCCGAAGCGATCGACGCGCCGCTCGTCGTCGGGACTGGCGCGAGGGCGCTGGTCGAGGCACGCGGCTGGGGCGAGGTGCTCGAAGTCTTGCCGCGCGCGAGCGCCGCGCTTGCACTCCCCGATGCTTTGCGTTCGCTTGCGCCCAAGCCGAGCTACGCTCGCGCCCCGGACGCCAAGCCGATGGCAGCATGAGCGGATTGGCGCCCGATAGCCTGACGATCCAGCGCGGCGGCGGCGCCGATCTCGACGAGGTCATGGCGGTCATGGCCGATGCCTTCGATCCTCGCTTCGGCGAAGCCTGGACCCGCGCGCAATGCGCCGGGATCCTGCCGCTGCCCGGCGTCATTCTTCACGTCGCGCGCCGCCGCGGTGAGGCGCTCGGCTTCAGCCTTTCCCGCCGCGCAATGGACGAGGCCGAACTGCTCCTCATCGCGGTACGTCGCCAGGCGAGCGGCCAGGGTATTGGCGGTCAACTCATCGCTCGCTTCGTCGAGGATCATCGCGCGGCGGGCGCGCATCATCTTCACCTCGAGGTACGCGACGGCAATCCCGCCGTATCCCTCTACACGGCACATGATTTCGAGATCGCGGGACGCCGTTCGCGTTACTATCGCGGAACTGACGGTGAGTTGTTCGATGCGCTCACGATGGTCCGTATGATCTAGAATCGTATTGCTCTAGGTTAAATCCAAGAAACAATCGTTGCATTCACTTGGCACCGCTTGTTAGGCCGGGCCCGCGCTGCTCGGAGCGTGAGTACCGGTATCCGACTTGGATAGGACCCACCATGAACGACAATGACCAAAGTGCCGAAACACTGATCACCCTTACTGCCGACATTGTCGCTGCCCACGTCAGCAACAACAGCGTGTCGGTCAACGACTTGCCGCAATTGATCCAGAACGTGCATGGTGCGCTTTCGGGCCTCGGTAGCCGTCCGGCCGCCCCCGAAGTCCGTCCCGAACCCAAGGTTCCGATCCGCTCGTCGGTGAAGCCCGACTATCTCGTCTGCCTCGAAGACGGGAAGAAGCTGAAGATGCTCAAGCGGCATCTGATGACCCACTACAACATGACGCCCGACCAGTATCGACAGAAGTGGGGCCTCAACGCCGACTATCCGATGGTCGCCCCCAACTATGCCGAACAGCGCCGCACGCTCGCCAAGAGCATTGGCCTGGGCACCAAGCGCAAGCGCGGCGCGCGCGCGGCCAAGTAATCCCCGCAACGTCGCACGCGCCGGACAACATCGAAGGCTCATGCCTTTCGAATTTGCCCGGCGCGGGCGGCGGATTGGCCTAGACGCCCCCACCCTCCTCCCTTAGTTGAGCGTCCATGCACCGCATGATCGACATCGAGGCGCTCTGCGCCGAAAAGGGGCTGCGGATCACCGAGCAGCGGCGGACCATTGCGCGCATCATCGGTGAGTCCGAGGATCATCCCGACGTCGAGACGCTCCACGAGCGAGCGAGCGCGGTCGATCCGAACATCTCGATCGCCACCGTCTATCGGACGGTCCGCCTGTTCGAAGAGGCCGGCATCCTCGAGCGGCACGAGTTCGGCAACGGCCGCTCGCGCTACGAAGCGGTATCGGAAGAACATCACGACCATCTGATCGACGTCGAATCGGGCAATGTCGTCGAGTTCCACGACGAGGAGCTCGAGGATTTGAAGCGCCGCGTCGCCGAGCGGCTGGGCTTCCGGCTCGTCGACCATCGGCTGGAGCTCTACGGCGTCCCGCTTGGTCGCGACCGCTAGGTCATCCTCAAGCGTCCGGGCGGCGGTCCGGCTGACCTTGATGGCCGGCTGGCTCGGCTTTTGCGTCATCCCTCATCTTCTGATGCGTCCATTCGGGCCATCGCCCTGGCCGCGCCGCCTGCTGCGCGGGATCGGCTGGATCGCGGGCGCACGGGTCGAGACCACGGGTCCCAAGCCGACGGCAAGGACGCTGATCGTCTCCAACCACGTGAGCTGGCTCGACATCCCCATGCTCGCCGGCGCCACCGATTGCGCGTTCGTCGCCAAGGACGGCCTCAAGGGGCATCCGATCATGCGCTGGCTGTGCGAGCAGAACGGCACGGTGTTCGTCGACCGCGACCGCAAGGCGAGCGTCGGCGACCAGCTCAGCGACATGGAGCGGGCGCTCCGCAGTCCCAAGCCGCTCACCCTCTTTCCTGAAGGCACCGTCAGCGACGGTCACGGGCTGCTGCCCTTCCGCTCCTCGCTTCTGAAGCTCGCCGAGGATCCGCCTGTGCCGCTGACCGTCCAGCCGGTCGCGATCGACTATCGGGGGGCGGCGCCCGAGTTCGGCTGGCCGCAGGGCGAGACTGGGCAGGCGAACTTCGTCAGGCTGCTCGGGCGCAAGGGGACAGTATCTGTGACGCTGCACTTCCTCGCGCCGCTCGCGCCGGGTCAGGACCGGAAAGCGCTGACCCGCCAGAGCCACGCCGCCGTTGCCGCCGCGCTGGCGCCTAGCGGTGTGGCGCCGGCGCGCGTATAGGCGCGGCCCCATGACCAAGACCTTTGCGATCAAGAGCTTCGGCTGCCAGATGAACGTCTATGACGGCGAGCGCATGGCCGAGTTGCTGCGCGCCGAGGGGATGGCCCCGGCCGAGGCGGGCGCCGATGCCGACGTGGTCGTGCTCAACACCTGCCACATCCGCGAGAAAGCCGCCGAAAAGGCCTATAGCGAGGTCGGCCGCCTGACCCGCGAGGACGGCTCGAAGCCCGTGATCGCACTCGCCGGCTGCGTCGCGCAGGCAGAGGGCGCCGAAGCGAAGCGCCGCTCCAAGGCGATCGACCTCGTCGTCGGACCGCAGGCCTATCACCGGCTGCCGGAGATGCTGCGCGAGGTCCAAGGCGGCGCGCGTCCGGTCGACACCGATTTGCCCCCGCTCGACAAGTTCGCTGCTCTCCCCCGGCGCCGCCGTGCGGGGGTCAGCGCTTTCCTCTCGGTTCAGGAAGGGTGTGACAAGTTCTGCACTTACTGCGTCGTGCCCTACACGCGCGGGGCGGAGGTCAGCCGACCGATGGCGGACCTCCTCGACGAGGCGGCACAGCTGGTCGAAGACGGTGCGCGCGAGATCACGTTGCTGGGCCAGAACGTGAATGCCTGGGAGGACGGCGCCGAGAACCTCGCGACCCTCATCCACCGGATCGCCGAACTCGGGGGGCTGGAGCGCATCCGCTACACCACCTCCCACCCGATCAACATGGGCGGGGCGCTGGTCGCGGCCCATCGCGATTGCGCTAAGCTCATGCCCTATCTGCACCTGCCCGTGCAGGCGGGGAGCGACCGCATCCTCAAGGCGATGAACCGCCATCACACTGCCGCCGACTATCTCCGCGCGCTCGACCAGGTCCGCGCGGCGCGGCCCGACATCGCCATCTCGGGCGACTTCATCGTCGGCTTCCCGGGCGAGACCGACGCCGACTTCGCCGACACGCTCAGGATCGTGCGCGAGGTGGGCTACGCCAGCGCCTTCACCTTCAAGTACAGCGCCCGGCCGGGCACCCCCGCTGCGACCATGGACGGGCAAGTGCCCGAAGCGGTCAAGGACGCGCGGCTGCAGGAATTGCAGGCACTGGTCGCCGAGCAGAGCCGTGCCTTCAACGCGTCCAAGGTGGGCGTCCAAACGCGGATACTCATCGACCGCGTCGGTCGAAAGCCGGGCCAGATGATCGGCAAGTCGCCATGGCTCCAGTCGGTGTTCGTCGAGAGCGAGGCCAAGATCGGCGACATGGTCGATGTCCGCCTGACCGGGGCGCTGCCCAACAGCCTCGCGGGCGAACTTGTCACCAAAGTGCAGCAAGAGGCCGCGTGACTCTTGGGCGAAGCGCATTACATTCGGGAACGATGACGACCTCCAAGGCTTCACGCCGCTAGATGCCCAAGCGCCCCGACCTCCGCGCGGTGGACGATCCCACCCGCGCCCGCCTCGAGATCGAGTTCGAGCAGCCCTATCTCCTCGGCCCCCTGTTCGGCGACTATGACCGGCACCTGGTGGCGATCGAGGATCGCCTCGGCGTCAACATCGCTGCGCGCGGCAATCGCGTGCAGATCGAGGGCGAACCCGACAGCGCGGCCAAGGCGCGTGAAGTGCTGGTCGACCTCTACAGCCGGCTCGACGCCGGTCAGGACGTCGACCTTGCGGTGGTCGAAAGTGTCATCGGCATGGGTGCGCAGCGCAAGCTCGACGGCATCGTGCCCGACGCCGACGCCCCGGCGAGCAATCCCAACCGGGTGATGATCCGGACGCGCAAGAAGACAATTGTCCCGCGCTCGACCATCCAGACGCATTACATGGAGGCGCTTGCCCGCGACGATATGATCTTCGCGCTGGGACCGGCGGGCACGGGCAAGACATATCTTGCGGTCGCGCAGGCCGTGTCGATGCTGATCGGCGGCCAGGTCGACCGGCTCATCCTCTCGCGCCCAGCGGTCGAGGCAGGCGAGCGGCTTGGCTTCCTGCCTGGCGACATGAAGGAGAAGGTCGATCCCTATCTCCGCCCCCTTTACGACGCGCTCTACGATATGCTCCCGACCGAGCAGGTCGAGCGTCGCATCGCCAGTGGCGAGATCGAGATTGCACCGATCGCCTTCATGCGTGGCCGGACGCTCAGCGATGCCTTCATCATCCTCGACGAGGCGCAGAACACCACGCCGCAGCAGATGAAGATGTTCCTGACCCGCTTCGGCATGCGTTCGCGCATGGTGATCTGCGGCGACCCCAACCAGACCGATCTTCCGCGCGGGGTCGAAAGCGGCCTGGCCGACGCCGTTCACAAGCTCGAAGGCATTCCGCGGCTGGCGATGGTCCGCTTCGGCGCCGCGGACGTCGTCCGCCATCCGCTCGTCGGCCGGATCGTCGAAGCCTATGAAGGGCCCGCCGCATGACCCTCGACCTGATGCTCGACGCCGACGAGGAATGGGACAGTAGCACCGACTGGGCGCGGCTCGCCGAAGCCGCGGCCCGGGCGGCGATCGCCGAGAGCGCCTTCCCGCGACTGGCCGCGCTCGAACGGCCGGTCGAACTGTCGGTCGTCCTCACCACCGACGCCGAAGTCCATGCCCTGAACGCCGAGTGGCGGGGCAAGGACAGGCCGACCAACGTCCTGTCCTTTCCCCAGGCCGAGGCCCATGAACTGGCCGCGGCCGACACGCCCGGCCCCGAACTGATGCTCGGCGACATCGTGCTCGCGCGCGAGACCTGTGCCCGCGAGGCAGAGGAAAAGTCGATCAGCCTGGAGCATCACGCCGCGCACCTGATGGTCCACGGCACACTTCACCTGCTCGGCTATGACCACCTCGAAGACGATACCGCCGAGGACATGGAAGCAAGAGAAACGCGGGCGCTCGCCCGGATGGGTATCGACAACCCTTATGAGGTCGCCGCCTGATGGCCTCCCAGCCCGACAGCGGTTCGCGCCTGTGGCGCGGCCTTCGCAGCCTGATGTTCGGCGAGGACAGCGAGCCGTCGCTGCGCGACCAGATCGAGGAAGCGATCGACGAAGCCGAGGAAGATCAGCCCAAGAAGGGCGACCTCAGCCCGCTTGAGCGGCAGATGCTCAAGAATTTGCTGCATTTCGGCGACCGGACCGCCGGCGACATCTGCGTCACGCGTGGCGAGATCATCTCGGCCCCGCACGGCAGCAGCATGGAAGAGCTCGCCAAGGCCTTTGCCGAGGCTGGCCACAGCCGCCTGCCGATCACCGGCGACAGTCTCGATGAGATCATCGGGATGGTTCACATCAAGGACGTGTTCAACGCCTACTTCGACGCGACCGAGCGCAAGAGCGTCGACGAGATCATGCGCACGCCGCTGTTCGTGCCCGAAAGCATGGGCATCCTCGACCTTCTCGTCCGGATGCGTGCCGAGCGGATCCACCTCGCGGTCGTGATCGACGAGTTCGGCGGGACCGAAGGCCTCGTCACCATCGAGGACGTGGTCGAGGAGATCGTCGGCGACATCGCGGACGAGCATGACGAGGAGGAGCAGCCGCTGCTGGTCCGCCTCGACGATGGGCTGTGGGACGCCGACGCGCGGCTCGAGCTCGACGACCTCGCCGAAGCGGTCGACCCGCGCCTCATCGCCGAGGACGACGAGGTCGATACGTTGGGCGGTCTCGCCTTCCTGCTTGCCGGCCGGATCCTCGAGCCGGGCGAGAGTATTGCGCATCCGAGCGGATGGCGGCTCGAAAGCCTCGAGGCCGACGAACGCAAGATGCTTCGTCTCCGGCTCCACGCGCCCGAGGGCGCCGAACGCGAAGACGCCTGAGCCTCTTGACCGACCTCGTCCGTAATCCGCGGGTGGCGAGCCTCGCCGCCTTCCTGCTCGGCCTCGTCTCGGCCTGCGCCTTCCAGCCGCTCGGGCTCTGGCCGCTCATGCCCCTCGCCTTCACCGGGCTGACCTTGCTACTTCGCCAGCGGCAAACGCTGCGCGGCGCGCTGCTGACCGGCTGGCTGTTCGGGCTAGGCCAGTTTGTGCTCGGCCTCAATTGGATCGCCACCGCCTTTACCTTCCAGGCGGCGATGCCCCACTGGTACGGCTGGCTCGCGGTGGTGCTGCTGAGCTTCTACCTCGCGGTCTATCCGGCGATCGGTATTGGAGTGGCCTGGCGGTTCGGACGGCGGTCGCCGACGGCGCTCGTGCTCGGTCTGGCAGGATGCTGGGCGCTCGCCGAGTATCTGCGGGCGACCATGTTCACCGGCTTTGCCTGGAACCCGGTCGGCGTCACGCTGATCGATACCTACCTCCACCGCTTCGCCCCGCTGATCGGGACTTACGGCCTGTCCGCTCTTGTCGTTGCCGCCGGCGGTGCCCTGTGGCTGCTCGTCCGCGGCGAGCGGCGTCCTGCGATCATCGTTCTCGCCCTTCCGACACTCTTCGCATTCTGGCCGCAGCCGAGCGCGCTTCCCCCGACCGACATCCGACCGATCCGCGTCGTCCAGCCGAACATCGGGCAGGAGGAGAAATGGCGCGAGGGGCTCGACGAGGAGGCGTTCCAGCGACTCGCCAAGCTTTCGGCCGGGCGCCCCTCGCCCAGCCTCCTGCTCTGGCCCGAAGTCGCCGTGCCGGTGGCCTATCAGGCCGCGCCCACCGATCCGCGTCAGCTTCCGATCACCCTTCCGCCCGCTGTCCGTGCCTCCACGCTGTTGCGGCCGGGCGACCTTCTCGTGACCGGGGCCTTTGCTCTCACTGTCGATAATCAGGGCCGGGTCACGGGCAGCACCAACAGCGTCATGCCGATCGACGCGCAGGGCCGCATCCTCGGCCGCTACGACAAGGCGCATCTGGTGCCTTACGGCGAATATCTGCCGATGCGCCCGCTCCTCTCGGCGCTCGGTCTCTCGGCACTGGCCCCCGGCGTCGGCGATACCGTCCCGGGGCCCGGCCCGCGCACCCTGAACCTCGCCGGCTGGGGCAAGATGGGGCTTCAGATCTGCTACGAGATCATCTTCTCGGGTCAGGTCATTGATCGGGCGCATCGCCCCGATTTCCTGTTCAATCCTTCGAACGATGCCTGGTTCGGCGCCTGGGGTCCGGTCCAGCACCTTGCCCAGGCCCGTCTGCGCGCGGCGGAAGAAGGCATTCCGATCATCCGCTCGACCCCGACCGGCGTCAGTGCCGTGATCGACGCCGACGGTCGCATCCTCCAATCCCTGCCGTGGAAGACGGCGGGTGTGATCGACGCCCCCCTCCCTGCCCCCAAGCCGCCGACCTTCTTCAGTCGGCACGGCAATATCATCCCGCTCGTCCTCGCCTTCCTGCTCCTCGCAATCGCGGTTGGCATGGACGCGCGCGCTCGCTACAGGGCCGACATATAAAGCTTTCTTTATATCCTTATTCTCGCGTCTGAACGCTCCGGAGACCCATGCGCAACTCCTATCTCTTCACCTCCGAATCCGTGTCCGAAGGCCATCCCGACAAGGTTGCCGACCAGATCAGCGACGCCGTCGTCGACCTGTTCCTGTCAAAGGATCCCGAGGCGCGTGTCGCCTGCGAGACGCTGACCACGACCAATCTCGTCGTGCTGGCGGGCGAGATCCGCGGCAAGGGGATCATGGACGAGGCCGGCAACTGGGCCGAAGGCATCGAGCAGGAAATCGAAGATGTCGTCCGCGAGACGGTCAAGAAGATCGGCTACGAACAGGACGGCTTCCATTGGGAAAAGCTGACCTTCCAAAACCACCTGCATCCGCAGTCGGCGCACATTGCGCAGGGTGTCGATGCCGGCGAGGGCAAGGACGAGGGCGCGGGCGACCAGGGCATCATGTTCGGCTTCGCCTGTGACGAGACGCCGGACCTCATGCCCGCGACGCTCTATTACAGCCACAAGATCCTCGAGCAGTTGGCCGCCGACCGCCATTCGGGCGCCGCGTCGTTCCTCGAGCCTGACGCCAAGAGCCAGGTGACGCTTCGCTTCGCCAACGGTCGCCCGGTCGAAGCCACCGCGATTGTCGTCTCGACGCAGCACAAGGAAGGCTATGACCAGGGCGCCGAGGAAGCCGAGCTCAAGGACTATGTGAAGGCGGCAGTCGCCAAGGTCATTCCGGGCGAGCTCCTCACCGACGGCACGGTCTACCACATCAACCCGACCGGCAGCTTCGTCATCGGCGGACCCGACGGCGACAGCGGACTGACCGGTCGCAAGATCATCGTCGACACTTACGGCGGCGCGGCCCCGCATGGCGGCGGCGCGTTCAGCGGCAAGGACCCGACCAAGGTCGACCGCTCGGCCGCCTATGTCGCGCGCTATCTTGCCAAGAACATCGTCGCCGCGGGCCTCGCGACCCGCTGCACGATCCAGCTAAGCTATGCGATCGGTGTCAGCGAGCCGCTCTCGCTCTACGTCGACACGCACGGCACGGGTAAGGTCGGCGACGACGTGCTCGAGCAGGCGATCGGCAAGATCGAGCGGCTCGGCAAGCTTACGCCGCGCGGCATTCGCGAGCATCTGAAGCTCAACCAGCCGATCTATTCGCCGACCGCGGCCTACGGCCACTTCGGGCGCAAGGCCGAGGGCAACCTGTTCCCGTGGGAGCGGACCGACCTCGTCGACGAACTGAAGGCGCTGGCCTCGGCCTAAACCGTCGCGGCGACCGGCAGCTTGGCGATCTTGCCACTGCCGGTCGCAGGCGCGGCACGCCGGCCCATCGACCAATTGGCCTGCATCCGCACCTGCGGGTTGGGCACGCACCAGATCTCGCCCCCATCGTCCATCGCGACCACCCACAGGAGGTCGAATTCCGGACCATAATCGATGACGGCGACGGCAACGCCCTTGCCGCGATCGACGACGTGAAGGGGCAGATAGGGCTCAAGCTGAGTGAAGGACATGGGAGCACAACGGTCGGCCCCCGAGCTAGGTTGCTAGGCCTTTGGTCCGGTCACCGGCGATCGCGGCTGAACTTGCGGTCGCGTCCGGGGACCGGCGCGGCGTCGGGCGTTCGCACCCCGATGCCGTGGCGGTAGACGAGCTCGCCGCCGAGCCAGCCCGAATAAGCGAGGATCGCCACCGACAGAGCACTCAGCCAGATGCCGGCTCCGCCGATCCGCTCATGTCCTCCGGCGAGGCGAAGAATGATATTCACCGTTTCGAGTACGACAACCGCGAGATTCGCGATCATGTGGCGGCTGGCCGCACCGATCCGGCGAACCCGTTCGTCGCCGAGATAGTCGATGAAGCCCGTAATCGCAGCGAGGAGGGCCGTAGCGAGGCCGACGCCGAGCAGCCAGTTGCTCGCGGTCGCCCACCCCTCCTCGCGGCCCGTCATCCACATGACGTCGGTGACGAAGGCGCCGATGAAACTGACGATCGGAAAGGGGATCAGGAGCGGGTGTAGGGGGTGCCCGCCGACCTTTGCGGTCGAACGCGGATTGTCACCTTCCATCAGCCAAACACTCCTCACCGGTTGTCCACGCAACGCAGATTACTAAAGGCCTATGTCATGACCGCTTTCAAGTCCGGCGATCCGCTGACCCTCAATCGACTCTATGGCCGTTCGAGTGGCCACAAGCTGCGCCAGGGGCAGCAGGAGCTGATCGACACCCTCCTTCCGCAAATCTCGGTTCCGGCCGATGGCGAGGTGACGAGCCGCGCCCTGTTCGGCGACGATCGTCCGCTTCACTTCGAGATCGGCTTCGGCTCGGGCGAGCATCTGGCGCATCGCGCGGACCTGCTGCCAGACCACGGCTTTGTCGGCGCCGAGCCGTTCCTCAACGGGGTCGCGACCGCGCTCGGCCATGTCCGCGACGGACCGCTGCGCAACGTGCGCCTTCATATGGGTGACGCGCTCGAAGTGCTCCGCCGGGTGCCCGATGAAAGCCTCTTCATGCTTTACCTGCTGCATCCCGATCCGTGGCCCAAGGCCCGGCATGCCAAGCGGCGGATGGTCAACGACGGGCCGCTCGAACTCATCCATGCCAAGCTCAAGCCCGGCTCCGAATTCCGGATCGCCACCGACCATCCGGTCTATCTGGAGTGGACGCTCAGCGTCATGCAGCGGCACGCGGATAGGTTCGAGTGGCTCGCCGAAAAGCCGGCCGACTTCCTCGAGCCGCCCTCGGGTTGGATTCAGACCCGCTACGGAACCAAGAGCCGGCGCGAGGGAAGACGGCCATATTACCTGCGCTATCGACGGACCTGATTGGTCCCTGTCGCGTTCAGCGTCCGAACCATCACATGGAGTAAACGCACATGAACGTCGACACGCTCGCCGGCACCGGCAGTCAGCTCAAGGGTCAGATCAAGGAAGGTCTCGGCGAAGCCACCAACGATCCGACGCTGCAGCAGGACGGCATTGCCGATCAGGTTACCGGCACCGTTCGCAAGGGCATCGGGCAGGTCCGCGACCTCGCCATGAAGCAGCCGATCGCCACGGCTGCGGCCGCCGGCGTGATCGGTCTTGCGATCCTCAATTCGCTTCGCGGCAAGAAGAGCTACTAAGCTCCTCGCAAGCCTCAAGATTGAGGGCGGCTCCGGTGACGGGGCCGCCCTTTTTCATGCGCCTCAGGCCGGCGACAATCGGAGCAGCCGTCCGCCCTCGCCATCCTCGAGCAGATAGACATTGCCGTCGGGGCCCTGCTCCACCTCACGGACGCGCGCGCCCATGTCCCACTGGTCGGCCTTCTGCGCCTTGTCGCCGGTGACATTCACGCGGATCAGCGCCTGACCGGAGAGAGCGCCGAGCAGGAGGTCGCCGCGCCACTGGGGGAACTTGTCGCCAGTGTAGACGATCAAGCCGGCGGGCGAGATCGAAGGGTTCCAAGACACCTTGGGCGCCTCGAAGCCGTCACCAGGCTTGTGGTCCGGAATGTCGACGTCGTTGTAATTGCTGCCGTTCGACGCGCGCGGCCAGCCGTAATTCTTGCCCGGAAGGATGAGGTTGACCTCATCGCCGCCCTGCGGCCCCATTTCAGTTTCCCACAAGCGCCCATCGGGGCCGAAGGCGAGGCCATAGGGGTTGCGGTGCCCGCTCGACCACGTCTCGGCCGGCGTCAGGTTAGCGCCAGGCCAGGCGACGCTGCGACCCTGCGCCTTGGCCGCCGCGACGCTGTCTTCGGGCGGATCGAAGACGGTGACGGTCGAAGGGCCGGTCTTGCCTGCGAAGGGATTGCCCGCCGCCGGCTTGCCGTCGAGGGTGAGGTGCAGGATCTTGCCGAGCGGCTGACCCGGGTCCTGTGCCGGCGTGAAGCGCTGCCGCTCGCCCGAGGAGAGGAAGAGCGACTGTCCGTCAGGCGCGAAGGCGATCCGGGCACCATATTGACCGCCGCGGCCACCGGCCGGATCGCGCCAGATGACGCTCAGCCCCTCGAGCCGGGGCGCACCCCCGTCGGTCACGATCCGCGCCCGCGCCAGCGCCAGCCCGCTGCCGCCAGTCGCCGAAGGCTCCGAGTAGGTCAGGTAGACAAGCTTGCTCGTCGCGACGTCGGGCGCGGCAACGATGTCGAGCAGACCGCCCTGCCCGCCCGCCTGCACCTTGGGCGCGCCGGCGACGGCGGTGACCTTGCCGTCGGGCTGCCACCATTTCACCTGCCCGCCCTTTTCGGTGACGAGCGCGCTGCCGCCCGGGAGGAACGTCATCGCCCATGGCGAATCGAACGTGCCGAGCGGCGTGACGACAAAGGGCTTGGCGCCCGCCGCCGCGGGCCGTTCCGCTTGGCTGACCGCTGGGCTGCCGCAGGACGACAGAACCAGTCCAAAGGCGAATAGTGCTTGTGAAGCCGTGCGCCGCATCCTTACGTATCTCCAACGGTTATGAGAAAAGTGCCCGCTCAGGGGCACGATATAGGAAGCAATCCGCCTGGTGCAGCCCGTCAAACTCCTCGGCCTCGCCACGGCGCTGCCTCCCTACCGTATCACCCAGGACGAAGCGAAAGCGACCGGACGCGAGCTGTTCGCCGGCCGCAAGGCGCTCTTCGATCGTCTTTCGGGAGTGTTCGACAATGCCGGGATCCGCGAGCGCGCGATCGTCGCACCGCTCGAATGGTATGCCGAGGATCATGGCTGGCAGTCGCGAAACGCGCTCTATCTCAACGCTTCCGAGCGCTTGTTCGAGGAAGCCGCGCTCGCCGCCATCACCCGTGCGGGGCTGACGCCGCAGGACATTGCCGGCGTCGTCACCGTATCGACCACCGGCATCGCCACCCCGAGCCTCGAGGCGCGGGTCGGACCGAAAATCGGGCTGCGCGACTCGGTCCGCCGTGTGCCCGTCTTCGGCCTCGGCTGCGCGGGCGGCGTCAGCGGGCTCGCGCTGGCGTCGCGCATGGCTGCGGCCGAGCCCGGCAAGCCGTTTCTCTTCGTCTGCATCGAGACCTGTTCGATCTCGATCCGCCTCGACACCGACGATCCCGCAGCCCTGGTCGCGACCGCGCTGTTCGGTGACGGCGCTGCCGCGGCCGTGGTCTCGACCGAGGGCACCGGGCTCGGAATCATCACCGGCGCGGGCGAGCGGCTCTGGCCCGACACCCTCGGGATCATGGGCTGGCGGGTCGAGGATCCCGGACTCGCAGTGGTCTTCGACCGCGCCATCCCGCCCTTCGTCACCGCCGAGCTGGCCGACGCCGTCGACTCGATCCTCGCCGAACTCGGCCTCGCGCGCGGCGATATCGACCGGCTGTGCTCGCATCCCGGCGGCGCCAAGGTCGTCACCGCGATCGAGCAGGCGATGGCGCTTCCGGAGGGCACACTCGACCTCGAGCGCGAAGTGCTCCGCGATCACGGCAACATGAGCGCGCCGACGGTGCTGTTCGTCCTCGAACGCCTGCTCGAGCGTGGCATTCCCGAGCGCACCCTGCTGACCGCTTTCGGCCCCGGCTTCACCTGCGCCGCGCTGACGCTGGAACGGCCATGACCATGACTCCGATGTGGCCGCATTATGCGATCCTCTTCTTCGTCCTGTTCCAGCGCCTCTCCGAGCTTGTCATCGCGCGCGCCAACACCGCGCGGCTGCTGGCAATGGGTGCCTATGAACATGCGCCGGGCCATTATCCGCTGATCGTCGCCGTGCATGCGGGCTGGCTGGCCTCGCTGTTCTGGCTGGCGCCGGGCCAGTCCATCCACTGGTGGCTGTTCGGGATTTTCCTGTTGCTTCAGGCCGGACGGCTGTGGGTCCTGCGCACGCTCGGGCCTCGCTGGACCACGCGGATCATCGTGCTCCCGGGCGCGCCGCTCGTCACCGGCGGCCCGTTCCGGTTCGTCCGCCACCCCAACTACCTCGTGGTGATCGGCGAGATTGCAGTCCTGCCGCTGGTCTTCGGTCTGTGGCAGGTCGCGCTCATCTTCTCGCTCCTCAACGCGATCGTGCTGACGATCCGGATCAGGGCCGAAATGGGCGCGCTCGGCGGCTGAAGGGCCGCTTGCGGATCATAGGCGAAGCGCCTATGTGCACGGCTCCTCCTCACATCGTCGATGCTGGCGAGGCTGCCCGGGTTCCCGCGGCGGTCCGAGGGGGGCTGAACTTTTCAAGGACGGGCATGGACGCTGCACTCACCGCACTGATCGACACCGAGGCCCGGGCGCTCGGCTTCGATCTCGTGCGAGTCGCGATGATCGGCGGCAAGTCGGACCCGACGCTGCAGGTCATGGCCGAGCGTCCCGACACCCGCCAGCTCGACCTTTCCGACTGCGAGGCGCTGTCCCGCCGCATTTCGGAGAAACTCGACGCGCTGGAGGAAGCGGGCAAGGACCCGATCGAGGGCGCCTACCGCCTCGAGGTCAGTTCGCCCGGGATCGACCGGCCGCTGACCCGGCTCAAGGACTTCGCCGACTGGCAGGGCCATGAGGCGCGCCTCAAGCTCGCCCGCGAGGTCGATGGCGCCAAGCAGGTCACCGGCGACATCGAGGGTGTGGACGGCGAGCAGGTGATGATCTCGGGCTCGCAGGGCACCCGCACCATTCCTTTCGACGCCATTCATTCGGCCAAGCTCCTGCTGACCGACCGCCTGATCGCCGCTACCGTGCCGCTCGATTCCGAGGGCGCAGATGACTTCGTCGAGGCGCCGCTTGACGGTGCCGACCATCCGACAACCCAAGAGGAAGACTGACACATGGCCACTGCCGCTCCCGCCGCCGCCACGGCCAACAAGGCCGAGCTGCTCGCCATCGCCGACAGCGTCGCGCGTGAGAAGCTGATCGACCGCGGCATCGTCATCGAGGCGATGGAGGATGCGATCCAGCGCGCCGCCCGTGCCCGCTACGGTGCCGAGAACGACATCCGCGCCAAGCTCGATCCGCAGACCGGCGAACTGCGCCTGTGGCGCGTCCTCGAAGTGGTCGAGGAAACGCCCGAGGATTATTACAAGCAGATCGATCTGAAGGGCGCGGCCAAGCTCAAGGCCGATGCCGCGGTCGGCGACTTCATCGTCGATCCCCTGCCCCCGATCGAGTTCGGCCGCATTGCCGCGCAGGCCGCCAAGCAGGTCATCTTCCAGAAGGTTCGCGACGCCGAGCGCGAGCGCCAGTACGAGGAATTCAAGGACCGCGTCGGCGAAATCATCACCGGCGTCGTCAAGCGGGTCGAATTCGGCCATGTCGTCGTCGACCTCGGTCGCGCCGAGGGCGTCATCCGCCGCGACGCTCAGATTCCGCGCGAAATGCACCGCGTCGGCGACCGCGTTCGCAGCCTGATCCTCCGCGTCGCACGCGAAACCCGCGGGCCGCAGATCTTCCTTTCCCGCGCGCACCCCGACTTCATGAAGAAGCTGTTCGCGCAGGAAGTTCCCGAGATTTACGACGGCATCATCGAGATCAAGGCCGCCGCCCGCGATCCGGGCAGCCGCGCCAAGATCGGCGTCATCAGCTACGACAGCTCGATCGATCCGGTCGGCGCCTGCGTCGGCATGAAGGGCAGCCGCGTCCAGGCGGTCGTCCAGGAGATGCAGGGCGAGAAGATCGACATCATCCCGTGGTCGGAAGACACGGCGACCTTCGTCGTCAACGCGCTCCAGCCCGCGACCGTCGCCCGCGTCGTCATCGACGAGGAAGAGAGCCGGATCGAGGTGGTCGTTCCTGACGACCAGCTCAGCCTCGCGATCGGCCGTCGCGGCCAGAACGTCCGCCTAGCCTCGCAGCTCACCAGCAGCCAGATCGACATCCTGACCGAGGCCGACGCCTCCGAGAAGCGCCAGAAGGAATTCGTCGAGCGCTCCGAGACGTTCCAGAACGAGCTCGACGTTGACGAGACGCTGGCCCAGTTGCTGGTCGCCGAGGGCTTCACCAGCCTCGAGGAAGTGGCCTACGTCGAAGCCGACGAGATCGCCTCGATCGAGGGTCTGGATGATGACATCGCGTCCGAGTTGCAGGAGCGCGCATCCGAGGCGCTTGAGCGCCGTGAAGCTGCTTCGCGCGAAGAACGCCGCGGCCTCGGCGTCGAGGATGCGCTGGCCGAGCTTCCGCACCTCACCGAGCAGATGCTGGTGACGCTGGGCAAGGCCAAGATCCTGACGCTCGACGACCTGGCCGACCTCGCCACCGACGAACTCGTCCAGAAGAAGCGTCCGGAGCCGCGCCGCCGCGCCGAAAATGCGCCGCAGCGGGAGCAGGACAAGGGCGGGATCCTCGCCGAATATGGCCTGACCGAAGAGCAGGGCAACGAGATCATCATGGCCGCCCGCGCCCACTGGTTCGAGGACGAGGCCGAAGCGCCGCAGACCGAGGAGGCCGCCGATGCGGAATCCTCGCAATGACGCGCTAGAGTCGGCAGACGCTGAGGGAGCGGTCGGGGATGGCCCCGAGCGCTCCTGCATCCTAACCCGTCGCACCGCGCCGAAGGACGAGCTCATCCGGCTCGTCCTCGGTCCGGACGGGCAGGTCCATCCCGACGTCCGCGCCAAGGCACCCGGTCGCGGCGCGTGGATCGGAGCCACCCGTCCCGAGCTTGAGACCGCGATCGCCAAGGGCAAGCTCAAGGGCGGGCTCGCCCGCGCCTTCCGGACACAGGCGGTGAACATCGCGTCCGATCTTCCGGACAAGATCGAGCAGGCGCTGGCCCGTGCCGCACTCGACCGGCTCGGCATGGAAGCGCGCTCGGGCACGCTGATCAACGGCTCGGACAAGGTCGAACAGGCCGCGCGCATGGGCAAGGTTCGCCTGCTCCTTTACGCCGCGGATGCGGGTGCCGACGGGCGCCGCAAGCTCGACCAGGCATGGCGCGTCGGCGGGTCGGAGGACTTGGGCTACCGGCAAGGCTTGGAAATCCCGGTCGAACGCACCATCTTGAGCATGGCGCTCGGCCGCGAAAATGTGGTACATGTCGCCTTGACCGACCCGGGAGCTGCCAGCCGCGTTGCCCAAGCGCTGAACCGCTGGCGCGCTTTCATTGTAGGACCTGCTGGGCTAGGCCGCGGCGACGACGCCGTCGGCACGGGCACGGCTGACGATTGAGTGAAGTAAAGGAATTTATGAGCGACCAGACCGACAAGCCGAAGCTGGGTACCCGGCCGCCGCTGGGCATCAAGCGCACGGTAGAGACTGGCAAGGTCAAGCAGAGCTTCAGCCATGGCCGCTCGAACACGGTCGTGGTCGAGGTCAAGAAGCGCCGAATCCTCGGCCGCCCGGGCGAGGCGCCTGCTGTCGCGCCCGAGCCCGAGGCCGTCGCCCCGGCGCCCGCGCCGGTCGCTCCCCCGGCCCCTGCTCCCGCGCCCGCACCGCGCCGTTCGGCTGCGGACGACATCGCCGCGCGCAAGGAAGAGACCGCGCGCCGGATGCGCGAGGCCGAGGAAGCGCGCATGGCCGCGCTCGAGGAAGCCCGCCGCCGCGAAGAGCAGGCCAAGGTCAACGCGACCGAGGAAGACAAGCGTCGCGCCGAGGAAAACCGCAAGGCCGAGGAAGAGGCCGCGCGTCAGGCAGAGGCCGAAGCCAAGCGCCGGATCGAGGAAGAAGCCCGCGCCGCCGAGCAGGCCGCGGCCGCGCCCGCCCCGGTCGAAGAGCCCGCCGCGCCCGCCGCCGCCGCGCCGGTCGAGCCCACGCCGGCAGCTGCGCCTGCGCCGCGCACCGTGACCGCGCGCCCGGGGCAGATGTTCCAGCCGGTGCGCCGTCCGCCGCCGCCCCAGCCCAAGCCGCAGCCGGTCCAGCAGGCGCAGCCGAGCGCGCAGCCGCAGGCCTCGGCCCCGTCGAGCCAGCCTTCGAGTGGTGGAGGCTCCTCGTCGAGCCCGCGCCGGCCCGAGCCCACGCGTCCGACCCGTCCAGGCCAGCGTGGCGACGATCGCCGCCATTCGGGCAAGCTCACCGTCAGCCGTGCGCTGTCGGGTGACGACGACCGCGCGCGCAGCCTCGCCGCGCTGCGCCGTGCCCGCGAGAAGGAAAAGCGCGCCTACGCACAGTCGGGTCCGCGCGAGAAGCAGGTCCGTGACGTCGTGGTGCCCGACAGCATCACCGTCGGCGAGCTCGCCAACCGCATGGCCGAAAAGGCCGCCGACCTCGTGAAGGCGCTGTTCAAGATGGGCACGCCCGTCACCGTCAACCAGGTCATCGACCAGGATACGGCCGAGCTGTTGGTCACCGAGTTCGGGCACAACATCAAGCGCGTCAGCGAGAGCGATATCGACATCGATACCGCGACCGACGTCGATGCCGACGAGACGCTGCAGGCGCGTCCGCCCGTGGTCACCATCATGGGCCACGTCGACCACGGCAAGACCTCGCTGCTGGACGCGATCCGCGGCGCCAAGGTCGCGTCGGGCGAAGCCGGCGGGATCACCCAGCACATCGGCGCCTATCAGGTGAAGGTCGCCGATGGCAGCCAAGTCACCTTCCTCGACACTCCGGGCCATGAAGCCTTCTCGGAGATGCGGGCGCGTGGCGCCAACGTCACCGACATCGTGGTGCTGGTGGTCGCGGCCGACGATGGCCTTCGTCCGCAGACCGTCGAGGCGATCAACCACACCAAGGCCGCCGGCGTGCCGATGATCGTGGCGATCAACAAGATCGACAAGCCCGAGGCCAAGCCGCAGCGGGTCCGCGAGGAACTGCTCCAGCACGAAATCGTGGTCGAACAACTCGGCGGCGACGTCCAGGATGTCGAGGTCTCGGCGCTCAAGGGCACCAACCTCGACGGTCTTCTCGACGCCATCGCGCTCCAGGCCGAGATCCTCGAACTCAAGGCCAATCCCGAGCGCGCGGCCGAAGGCACCGTGATCGAAGCCAAGCTCGACAAGGGCCGCGGTCCGCTCGCAACCGTGCTGGTCCAGCGCGGTACGCTCAAGGTCGGTGACGTGTTCGTGGTCGGCGCCGCGAGCGGCAAGGTCCGCGCGATGATCGACGACCATGGCCGCCAAGTGAAGCAGGCCGGCCCGTCGATGCCGGTGGAGGTCCTCGGCCTCGGCTCGGTGCCGAGCGCGGGCGATCGCCTCACCGTGGTCGAAAACGAGGCGCGTGCCCGCGAGGTCGCCGCCTACCGCCAGGGCGTGCTCGACCGGAAGCGGACCACCGCCGCGCCGATGAGCCTCGAGAACATGTTCGCCAATCGTGCCTCGACCACCATCGAGTTTCCGCTCGTGGTCAAGGCCGACGTGCAGGGTTCTGCCGAGGCGATCGTCAATGCACTGAACCGCCTGTCGACCGACGAGATCAAGGTTCGCATCCTGTCTTCGGGTGTGGGCGCGATCACCGAGAGCGACGTCACCCTGGCCTCGGCCACGGGCGCGCCGATCATCGGCTTCAACGTCCGTCCAAACGCCAAGGCGCGCGAGGTCGCGGCGCGGAACAAGGTCGAGCTTCGCTACTATGACGTCATCTATCACCTGACCGACTGGGCCAAGGGTGCGATGGCGGGCGAGCTCGGGCCCGAGATCATCGAAACGGTCGTCGGCCGTGCCCGCGTGCAGGAGGTCTTCCCGGCCGGCAAGCGCGACAAGGCCGCCGGTCTGCTCGTGCTCGAGGGCGTCATCCGCAAGGGCCTCCATGCCCGCCTCACCCGCGAGGACGTCATCGTCTCGAAGACCACGATCAGCTCGCTGCGTCGCTTCAAGGACGACGTGGCGCAGGTCATCGCGGGTCTCGAGTGCGGTGTGTTGCTGGCCGACACGAACGACATCAAGGCTGGCGACAACCTTGAAGTCTTCGAAGTCGAGGAGCGCGCGCGCACGCTGTGACGCAAGAGGGCGGGAGGAACTCGATCGTCGATCGCATCGCGGACGGCCTGTCCGTCCTAGGATGCACTATCGACGGTTGTGGCTGTTTCCTGCCCTGCTTGCTGCTGACGCCGATTGCCGCTTGGATGCTTGCGTGATGAAGAAACAGGAATCTTCCGAAGGCCGCTCGGTCCGCCTGCTCCGCGTCGGCGAGCAGGTCCGCCATGTCCTGAGCGACGTGCTCGCCCGCGGTGACGTGCATGACGATACGCTGCAGAGCCACCTCGTCAGCGTCACCGAAGTCCGCATGTCGCCCGACCTTCGTCACGCCACCGTGTTCGTGAAGCCGCTGCTCGGCCAGGACGAGGCGGTGGTATTGAAGGCGCTGCGCACCAACACCGCCTTCCTCCAGAGCGAGGTCGCGCGGCGGGTGAACACGAAATATGCGGCGAAGCTGAAGTTCCTCGCCGACGAGAGCTTCGATGAGGGGGGCAAGATCGACCAGATCCTGCGCAGTCCTCACGTCAGCCAGGATCTGAGCGAAGAGTGAGCGAGCTCGGCCAGCCCATGCAGGGCGACGGCTGCTCCGCCCTCCCCTTCGCAGAAGACTATCGGGCACGACTCAAGGCCGCTTGCGCCGAGGATCCCGACATCTGGCCGATCTACTCGATCAGCTTCGACCCCGATCATTTCGACCAGAGCCTCGACGGTTGGCTCGCGAAACCCGACATGCGGGTCTTCGTCCTGTTTGACGGCAACGAGTTCGCCGGCATGTCGAGCTTTCTCGGGATCGACGAGGAACGTGGCGTCCTCGAGATCGGCGGCACTTACTATCGCCCGCACCTGCGTGGCACCGGCTTCAATCGCCGGGTCAAGGACATGATGCTGCGCCGCGCCTTCGACAGCGGGTTCCGGCGGGCCGAGTTCCGCGTCGACAGCCGCAACAAACGCAGCCAGGCCGCGATGGCCAAGCTTGGCGGCGTCTGCGAGGCGATCATCCGTGCCGAGCGCATCACCTGGACGGGCCACATCCGCGACACTGTCCTCTTCTCGATCCACCGCGAGGAATGGCCCACGGCCACCTCGCTCCGCCGCCGGGTCGGGCTCGACTTCTCCTCCTACCGCGATGCGAACGAGGACCGGGGTGAGCCCTGACGCGCGCGGGGTGGCCCAAGGCAGGTAGGACAAAGCGGCCCATGCTTCGTTCACGCTCCATCACAAGCGACGGAGCATCATCATGACCGAGAAGAAGGGCCACGGCAGCGCGACTGCGCAAAAGGCCAATGCCAAGGCTGCCCACGAAGGCAAGTCGAACCCCCGCAAGTCGTCCGCGGCGCAGGCCGAGCTCGGCAAGAAAGGTGGCAAAGCCGCCGCCAAGAAGTGAACTGGACCCCGGCGTGAGCCGGGGTACAAGGCCCCACCATGGCCAAGCTCTATTTCTACTACGCCGCGATGAATGCGGGGAAGTCGACGACCCTGCTGCAGGCCGACTTCAACTACCGCGAGCGCGGAATGGAGACGATGCTGTGGACCGCCGCGCTCGACGATCGGGCGGGCGCGGGGCGGATCGCCTCCAGGCTCGACATCGGGGCGGCGGCGCACAGCTTTGATGGAACGACCGACCTGTTCGAGACGGTGGGCGCCGAACTTACGCGCCGTCGTTTGCACTGCGTGCTGGTCGACGAAGCACAATTCCTGACCGAGGCGCAGGTCCTGCAGCTCTGCCGCTTGGCGGATGAGCTCGATCTGCCCGTGCTCTGCTACGGCCTTCGAACCGACTTCCAGGGGCAACTCTTTCCCGGAAGCGCGACCCTGCTCGCCCTTGCCGATTCCCTCGTCGAACTGAAGGCCGTCTGCGAATGCGGCCGCAAGGCGACGATGAATTTGCGCGTCGATGCCGAGGGCCGTGCGGTCGCGCAAGGGAAGCAGACCGAGATCGGCGGCAATGACCGTTATGTCGCCATGTGCCGCCGCCACTTCTTCGCCCGCCTCCGCGCGAGCGAGGAATGACCCCGCCTCGCCCGCTGTCGGGCTGGATCGTCCTCGACAAGCCGCTCGGTCTCGGTTCGACCCAAGGGGTGAGCGCGGTGAAGCGCGCACTTCGCGAGGCCGGGCAGGCCAAGACCAAGGTCGGCCATGGCGGCACGCTCGATCCGCTTGCGACCGGTGTCCTCCCGATCGCGCTTGGCGAAGCGACCAAGCTTGCCGGGCGAATGCTCGATGCGACCAAGGCTTATGACTTCACCGTCGCATGGGGCGCGCAGACCGACACGCTCGACCTCGAAGGCCAGGTCATCGCCGAGAGCGACCACCGCCCGACCCGCGCCGAGATCGAGGCCGTGCTGCCGCGCTTTACCGGACCGATCGAACAGGTCCCGCCGGCCTATTCGGCGCTTAAGGTCGACGGCAAGCGCGCCTACACCCTCGCGCGCGAAGGCGCCGAGGTCGAACTCAAGAGCCGCCATGTCACGATCCTGGCGCTCGCGCTGCTCGATGCCGACGAGAACGCCGCCACCTTCGCTGCGACGGTCTCCAAGGGCACCTACATCCGGAGCCTCGCCCGCGACCTCGCGCTGGCGCTCGGCACCGTCGGCCACGTGACCATGCTCCGGCGGACCAAGGCCGGTCCGTTCGGGCTCGATCAGGCGATATCGCTGGACTTTCTGGGTGATTACGCTAAGGGCGGCTCGCTCGACGGGGCACTTCTGCCATTGCAAGCAGGGCTGGACGACATCCCGGCCTTTCCCGTCACCCCCGAAGAAGCGCGTCAGCTCCGGCTGGGTCAGCGACTTCAACGGGTTCCGCCTGCGGGCGGTCTCCACGTTGCGGTCGAGGGCATCACCCCCGTCGCTCTGATCGAGGGGACCGACATCGTGCGCGGGTTCAACCTGTCAGAATAAGGAGTAACACGATGTCGATCACTGCCGAGCGCAAGGCCGAGCTGATCAAGGAGCACCAGCGCGACGAGAAGGACACGGGTTCGCCCGAGGTCCAGGTCGCCATCCTGACCAGCCGCATCCAGACGCTGACCGAGCACTTCAAGGGCCACGCCAAGGACAATCACAGCCGCCGCGGGCTGCTGATGATGGTCAATAAGCGCCGTAGCCTGCTGGCCTACCTCAAGAAGGAAGACGCCCAGCGCTACACCGACCTGATCGGGAAGCTCGGCCTCCGCAAGTAACCAGTTTCGAAGGGCGCCCTAGCGGCGCCCTTCGCTTATCGGACTTCCCGCATCCGGCGGGGCGTTCAGGGGCAAGGAAAACGCTCCACCCGCTGGCAGACCGGCTTGTCTGCCAAGCTGCACCGGTTCGCATCCGGCGACCGGACAAAGGATAATCATGTTCAACATCAACACTGTAGAAGTCGATCTCGGCGGCAAGACGCTGAAGCTCGAGACCGGCCGCATTGCCCGTCAGGCCGATGGCGCCGTGCTGGCCACCATGGGCGAAACCGTCGTCCTGTGCGCCGTCACCGCCGCCAAGAGCGTCAAGCCCGGCCAGGACTTCTTCCCGCTGACCGTTCACTATCAGGAGAAGTTCTCCGCTGCCGGGCGCATCCCGGGCGGCTTCTTCAAGCGTGAGCGCGGCGCGACCGAAAAGGAGACGCTGACCAGCCGTCTCATCGACCGCCCGATCCGCCCGCTGTTCCCGGAAGGCTTCTATAACGAAGTCCTCGTGATCGCGCAGGTCCTTTCCTACGATGGCGAGAACGAGCCCGACATCGTCGCCATGTGCGCCGCTTCGGCCGCCCTCACCCTGTCGGGCGTTCCCTTCATGGGCCCGATCGGCGCCGCCCGCGTCGGCTACCAGAATGGCGAATACATCCTCAATCCTAGCCCCGAGCAGGTGAAGGAAGGCGATCTCGATCTGGTCGTCGCCGCCACCGGTGGCGCGGTCATGATGGTCGAATCCGAAGCCAAGGAGCTGTCGGAAGAAGTCATGCTCGGTGCCGTCGTGTTCGCGCACGAGGCCGCCAAGAAGGTCGTCAACGCGATCTGCGATCTCGCCGAAAAGGCCGCCAAGGATCCGTGGGACCTCAAGCAGGCCGACGACAAGGCCGCGACCAAGGCCAAGCTCAAGGACCTCATCGGCGCCGACATCGCGGCGGCCTACAAGGTCACCGCCAAGGCCGAGCGTTCGGACCTTCTGAACGCCGCCCGCGCCAAGGCCAAGGAAGCCTTTGCCGAGGCCGAGCCGCAGGAGCAGCTCGTTGCGGCCAAGCTCGTCAAGGTTCTGGAGGCGGACATCGTCCGCACCGCGATCCTCGAGGAAGGCCGCCGCATCGACGGCCGCGACACCAAGACCGTCCGTCCGATCGAGGCGATGGTCGGCTTCCTCCCGCGCACCCACGGGTCGGCGCTGTTCACCCGCGGCGAAACGCAGGCGATCTGCACCACCACCCTCGGCACCAAGGACGCCGAGCAGATGATCGACGGCCTCGACGGCCTCAGCTACTCGCGCTTCATGCTGCACTATAACTTCCCGCCCTATTCGGTCGGTGAAGTGGGCCGCTTCGGTGCGCCGGGTCGCCGCGAAGTCGGTCACGGCAAGCTCGCCTGGCGCGCGCTTCATCCGGTGCTCCCGACCAGCGAGGAATTCCCGTACACGATCCGCGTCCTGTCGGACATCACGGAGAGCAACGGCTCGTCGTCGATGGCCACCGTCTGCGGCGGTTCGCTGTCGATGATGGACGCGGGCGTTCCGCTCGCCCGTCCGGTCGCGGGTATCGCCATGGGCCTCATCCTCGAGGGTGAGAAGTTCGCGGTGATCAGCGACATCCTCGGCGACGAGGATCACCTCGGCGACATGGACTTCAAGGTTGCCGGTACCGACCAGGGCATCACCACGATGCAGATGGACATCAAGGTCGCCGGCATCACCAAGGAGATCATGCAGGTCGCTCTCGCCCAGGCGAAGGACGGCCGCGCGCACATCCTCGGCGAGATGGCCAAGGCGCTCGACAGCACCCGCACCGAGCTTTCCGCTCACGCGCCGCGCATCGAGACCATGCAGATCGCCAAGGACAAGATCCGCGAAGTGATCGGCACCGGCGGCAAGGTGATCCGCGAGATCGTCGCCACCACCGGCGCCAAGGTCGACATTGACGACGAGGGCCTGATCAAGATCAGCTCGTCCGACGTGAAGCAGATCGAGGCCGCCCGCGCCTGGATCCAGGGGATCACCCAGGAGCCGGAGCCCGGCACCATCTACACCGGCAAGGTCGCCTCGATCGTCGATTTCGGCGCGTTCGTGACCTTCATGCCCGGCAAGGATGGCCTGGTGCACGTCTCGGAAATCAAGAACGAGCGCGTCGAGAACGTCCGCGACGTCCTGACCGAGGGTCAGGAAGTGAAGGTCAAGCTGCTCGAGGTCGACAATCGCGGCAAGGTCCGCCTGTCGATGCGTGTCGTCGACCAGGAAACCGGCGCCGAGTTGGAGGACACCCGTCCTCCGCGCGAGCCGCGTGAAGGCGGCGATCGTGGTCCCCGCGGTGATCGCGGTGATCGTGGTGGCCGCGACGGCGACCGTCGCCGCGAGGGCCGTGGTCCCCGCCGCGAAGGTGGCGGTGATCGCGACCGTGGTCCGCGCGGCGAAGGCCGCGGCGATCGCGGCCCCCGCCGCGACCGTGACGGCGGCGGCAGCCGCGACGACGGCCCCGCGCCCGAGTTCGCTCCCGCGTTCCTGACCGGCGGCAACGACGACTGAGGAACGAGGCTGTTTAGCCAAGGTTAAGCTGTTGAGTTACAGGGCCTCGCGGGGAAACTCGCGGGGCCTTTTTCTTGTCTTCGCTTCCTTTTCTGTTCCGAAACGTTAGGAAGTCGTCGTGCCGGATCAGCAAGTCACAGAAATTGGTGGTCGCTGGACCGAACGCTTTCCGATGACGAGGATCGGTTTTGCCGGCGACGTCCTCGTCGCGCTGACCGCGTGCGCGCTGGCCACCGTTGTCCGCTCGGCGCTCGACGACCAGCTTCCTCCCGGTTTCCCGTTCCTGAGCTACTTCCCGGCAGTCATCCTCGCCGCCTTCGTTTTCGGGACCCGCGCGGGCATCATGACCGCCCTCACCTGCGGCCTCGCCGCCTGGTACTGGTTCGTGCCCCCCGCCCGCAGCTTCATGCTCGAGCATAACGCGCGCATCGCGATGGGCTTCTACGCTTTCATCACCGCGACCGAGATCGCGCTGGTGCACTGGATGCAGCGCGCCAATCGCCTTCTGGTCGCCTCCCGCGAGGCGAATGCCCGGCTGGCCCAGACCCGCGAGCTATTGTTTCGCGAACTCCAGCACCGAGTCTCGAACAACCTGCAGATGGTCGCCGCGCTCCTCACCGTGCAGCGCCGCCAGTTGCAGGACGAGAATGCCCGCGCCGCGCTCGACGAGGCCGCCCGACGTCTCCAGACCGTGGGCCGCATCAGCCGCCAGCTCTACGATCCCTCGGGGTCGGGCCAGAAGCTCGAGACCTTTTTGCGCGACCTTGCCCGCGACGTCATCGATTCGAGCGGCGGCGCGCAGATCACCCACGAGGTGACCGGCCATTCGGACGCCAGCATGGCACCCGAGGCGGCGATCCCCCTCGCCCTCGTAGTCGCCGAGAGCATCGCCAACGCGATTGAGCACGGCTTCTCCGACGACCAGACCGACCGCAAGCTGTGGATCCGGTTGCAGCCGATGGCCGATCAGCGGATGGCGGTCGAGATCGAGGACAATGGCCGCGGCCTCCCTGCCGGCTTCAGCCTTGCCGGTAGCGACAGCCTCGGTCTCAAGATCGCCACCATGTTGGCCGGCCAGCTCGGCGGCACCTTCACGCTGCTTCCCGCCACGTCGCGAGGGGCACTCGCCCGCCTCGAGCTACCGCTCCAGCCGGCGTAATCCCTAGCGGCGGAGGACGATCCCGACCGCCGCAATCCGCTCCGCTCCTGCCTCGGCGTAGGCCGGCTGGTCGAGCTCCTCGCCGAAAATATCGGGATCGATTTCTTCGTAGCGGAGCTGCGCCTCGGTTTCGGCAGCCAGTTCGGCCAGTTCAGATAGAAGCCGGTCTTCGCCGTCGATGATCGGGCTCCCGGTGTAGAGCAGCATCGTGCCGCCCTCACTCAACCGACCAAGCGCCTGCCGCGCCCAGTCGAGCGAAACGCCGGCACCGAGCATGTCGCCGCCATCGCGATAGGCCCGCCCTTGCGCGTCGGCGATGAAGGGCGGGTTGGCGATGATGAGGTCGATCTCGCCCTCGACCTGATCAAGCCCGCCGACCCGCGTCTCTACGTCCATTCCGGCAGCCATGGCATTGGCTTCAGCCAGCGCGAGCGCTGTAGGATTGATGTCGAGAAGCGTGACGCGTTCGGGTTCGAGCAGCCCGGCCGCACTGATCCCGCCAGGGCCCGCACCGGCGCCAAGATCGACGAGATCCCGCGGTGGCGCGATCTCCTCGGCCTGCGCCTCGACGAAGCGGGCGAAGCGGTAGGTGTCGGGGCCGAAGAAGACGCTGTCCGCTTCCTCGGTCGGATAAGCCGAATGAAGGAACAGCCGTCCGCTCAGCGACGAAACGCGAACGAGGCTCCGGCAAGTGCCGCCCTGCCGGTCGAGCGCGCCGCCTTCCTCGAGCAGCGACAGAATATCGGACGGCAGCAGATCGGCCGCGAACGGCATGCTCCAGCCGAAGACATCGCGCAGGTCGCGCGCCTGCTCGTAGCGCCGCCGGCCGAGCACGCGGGCGTGGGTCGCGGGCGTGACGGTGGTGAAGGCATAGCCTTCGTTGTCGAGCTCCTGGAGAAGCCCGGCCAGTGGTTCGGGGGAAAAGGTCATGCCGAAGCGGGTAGCGGCGCTATCGCGAAGCGCAAGCGTCCGCGCCTCAGTCGACCCCGAGCATGTCGCGATAGCGCGCAAAGCAGCGCTCGCCGCAGGTCAGGCGCATCAGCGCGCCTTCTGCCATCGCACGGGCCCGCAGCGGACCTTCCGCCTCGTCCTCAAGCAGCGGGCGGATCGCTTCCCTGTTCCACTCCTCGCTATGCTTGATGTCGAGCGTGGCATGGAGGTCGAAATAGCGCCGCAGCCTCGGCTCGAAACCCAGCCGGCGCATCGTCTTCGACACGGCCGCCGAGCGGGCCGGAGCGGTCAGCTCGATCACGCCGAGCGCACCGACGCTATGCCAGGCATAGTCACGGTTCGTGGCCATGCCGGTCATCGCATTGGCGAGCGCGAGGCTTTCCCAGCAGGTGCGCTCGATGGTCGGCTCGAGCCCGAGCGCGTCGACGACATAATGCAGCATCGGGCCGTGCATGCCCTTCATGTTACCGCGGCCCATCTCGTCCCAGTAATTGCGCGCAAGTTCCATTTTCGCGCGATCGGGCAGCCGGATCTGGGTCAGCGCGACCAGATCGTCGAATCCCGCCTCCCCCGCCGCTTCCTGCGTCAGGAAGAGCTCGAGGTCGTCGAGGTTTGCCGAAGTCTCCAGCCAGTCGAACAGCTTGTCATGCTGACCAGGACCGGTCCGCTCGAGGCCTTCGAACCAGGCGATGAACCCGTCGGCGTCGGTCGGCGCATCCGCGGCCTGGGCCCGAATGTCGTCGCGCAGTTCCTCGAGAAAGCCCAGTTCGAGCCGCTGCATCCGCGCGTCACGGTCGATGCGGGCGGCCGATCCCGCGCCGGGCACGGAAGGCGCGAGGCGCTCGCGGTTCCAGTGGCTCAACGCCTGTTGAAACACGCCATTGGTGAACTGCGACCCCGAAAGCGTCGACTGGAAGCGGGTGGCCATGGAAATCTCGCAAGCTGGAGGATGCCGAGAGAACGGCCCCGCTCTCCTCGATGTTCCTGCAGACCGACAATCGCTTGCGTTGGAGACGGGGCGCGTACGCGCCTGTTGGCAGTCGACGATGGTCGCTCGCGGCTAATCGGTTGCCGGCTTGCAGCTCCGATCAGTCTGGGCAGCGGCGATGCCGATCCGATAAGGACCGGCGCGCGACACCAGTTGCTGTCCTTTCCAGCTCAACCGGATCGCGCCCTCGTCGAGCAGGCAATCCACCGCCGAATGCACTTCCGGCATGGCTGCACGCCAATTTTCGCCCGAAGCCAGCGCCCGCGCGACTTCGCTCGGACAGATCGTGTAGGCTGGTTTTCGATTGGCGAGCATGGCCAATGTCGTCGTGCGCGCGTCCGCCGTCATGGCTGCCGACGACGCCCCTTCGACGATCGCCCGGTGGTCATCGGATCGGGCTTGGGTGGCCGTTTCCAGCCCGGCGGCGGGGTAAGCCGCTGCTGGCTGGTGCCCAGCCCCATGGCGCCGGGTTCCTGGCGCTCGATGCCTGTGAAATCGGCTCGAGCCGCCTCATCGGGCGTCGCCCCGCCGCGCAGCATCGCGATCCGGTCACGACAGCGCTTCGCTTCCTCGAAATCAAGCGCGAGCGCGGCCCGCTCCATTTTCCGCTGAAGGGTCTCGATCGTATCCGCCATAGCACTCAAACGCGCCAGCAGTCGCTGGGATGCCGTCGATCAGTCGGATCGGAGTGAAAGCATCAGACCGATCCAACACGGGAACCCCGCGTCGTCGTCTCTAGGCATCAGGGGAAGATTTCGAAACCGGCGCGGATGGTGGAGCTGAGGGGAATCGAACCCCTGACCTCTGCAGTGCGATTGCAGCGCTCTCCCATCTGAGCTACAGCCCCGCACCGGTTCTTGGGCGCCTCTAGCGGTGCTTTACGCAGAGCGCAACGCGCTTTTCGTCTCGGCGACGAAGGATCTCGTTTCGGCCCTGCGGGACCTTACCCTGACCTTTCGGGCCGGAACGGCACCCCCTTCATGACGTTTGTCTTCCATGGACCCGCCGCCCCCTTGGCGGATCCCCATGGAGGAGTATCAATGGCTTACGATCGGTACGACAGCCGCGACCAGAACCGCGGCTACCGTGACGACCGCTCGCGCGATGATCGCAGCGGCTATCGGAACAACGACGGCGACGACCGCGGCTTTTTCCAGCGCGCGGCCGACGAAGTTTCCAGCTGGTTCGGCGATGAAAGCTCGGGCGGACGCCGCGAGCGCGACGACCGCTACGGCCGCAGCAACGAAAGCAGCCGCCGCTACGAGACCCGCAGCGACAACGAGCAGCGCGGCTACACCGCCGGCCAAGGCGGCTGGGGCAGCAGCAGCAGCACCTATGAACCGCGCGCCTATGACGAGAGCGAGAGCGGCGGACGCTATGGCCGCGACAATGATCGCTCGGCCTTCTTCAGCGGCGGCCAGTCGAGCAGCTATGGCCGTGGCCGCGACCAGGGCGACTATCAGAACCAGTATGGTCGCGGCGGCGGTGAAAGCGGCGGCTTCGGCGGCGGCAACTACGGCCGGCAGGATTCAAGCCGGAGCGACTATGGCAGCCGCTCGTCGTCCTACGGCCAGTCGGGTAACTCTTCCTTCGGTCAGAGCCAGTCGTTCGACCGCAACCGCGACGACTTGCAGGGTCGCGGCCATCAGAGCCAGGGTGGCGATCGCTATCGCCCGATGACCGGCGACTATGGCCGGGGCCAGTCGGACCGCGGGTCGGGCTTCGGAAGCCAGGATTATGGCCAGCAGCAATATGGCCGCCAGGACCGCTTCCAGGACCAGGATCGCGACACGGGCCGTTCGTCGATGTTCGGCGGCCAGACGCAGTTCGGTCGCGGCACGCACGACGACCATTATTCGAGCTGGCGCCAGCGCCAGATCGAGGATCTCGACCGCGACTATGACGAATATCGCCGCGAGCATCAGAGCCGGTTCGAGAACGAATTCTCGAGCTTCCGCGCGACCCGCCAGACCAAGCGCCAGATGCTCGGGCAGATCCGTGAGCATGCCGAAGTCGTCGACGAAAATGGCGAGCGCATCGGCACCGTCGACAAGGTCCGCGGTGACAAGATCATCCTGACCAAGAACGATCCGGAAGCCAATGGCGTCCACCGCAGCTTCACTTGCTCGCTCCTCGAGAAGGTCGAGGACGGCAAGGTCACGCTGAGCGGCACCAAGGACAGCATCCGTTCGCGTCTTCAGGAAGAGCGTGACGAGGGTCAGCAGGGCGGCATGATGGGCGGCCTGTTCGGCGGCTCGGACAACGACCGCCAGCAGGATCGTTCGGCCTCGTCGCTGTCGACCACGTCGACCTCGACCACCGGCACCACCGGCCAGTCGTCGGACGGCCCGCACATGCTCGATAAGAGCTTTTCGGGCACGTACGACGACAGCAGCGAGACCAAGTAAGCCCTAGGCTCACCTGATCGGGAGAGGCCCGGCCGCCGCGAGGTGGTCGGGCTTTTTCATGCCCGAAACGCCGCCTTTTCGTCGCCGCGGGCTTGACCCGGGGTCCGGCTTCTTCTTCTCCGGTCTCGCATAACAACGGGTTCCGGGTCAGGCTCGGACCGATGAGCAGGAGAAGCAGACATGCCCCACGCCTGGCACCTCAAGAGCCGCCCCCACGGCATGCCCACCGCGGAGAATTTCGAATATAAGGAAACCGCCCTCCCCGCGCTCGGCGACGGCATGGTCCACGTCCGCAACCACTATCTGTCGGTCGACCCGTACATGCGCGGCCGGATGAACGACGTGAAGAGCTATGTCCCGCCGTTCCAGATCGGCGAGCCGCTCGAGGGCGGCGCGGTCGGCGAGGTGGTCGAGAGCAAGTCGCCCGACTTTCAGCCCGGCGACAAGGTGCTCCACATGATGGGCTGGCGCGACGAGGCGGTGATCCCGGCGCAGGCGCTCAACAAGCTGCCGGCCATCTCCGGTATCGAGATCAAGGACTTCCTCGGCAACCTCGGGCTGACCGGCGGCACCGCTTACTGGGGCCTGCTCGACGCCGCGCAGGCCAAGGAAGGCGACATCGTCTTCGTGTCGGCTGCCGCGGGCGCGGTCGGCTCGGCGGTGGTCCAGATCGCCAAGGCCAAGGGCATGACCGTGATCGGCTCGGCCGGCGGGGCCGACAAATGCGCGTTCGTCAAGGAACTCGGCGCTGACGCGGTGATCGACTACAAGAGCGGCACCAGCCTCGTGAAGGCGCTCGGCGAAGTCGCGCCCAAGGGCATCGACGTCTATTTCGACAATGTCGGCGGCGAGCATCTCGATGCCGCGCTGGCCCACGGCCGCAAGGATGCGCGCTTCGCCATCTGCGGCATGATCGACGGCTACAACAGCGGCGAGCCGACCAGCCTCCGCTACATCATGCGGGTGATCGCGATGCGGATGATGCTCAAGGGCTTCATCTATACCGACTACCTGCCGCGCAACGCCGAGTTCTTCGCCGACATGGGCCAGCTCGTCGCCACCGGAAAGGTGAAGAGCCGCGAGACCGTCATGGAAGGTCTCGAGAAGACCCCCGACGCGTTCCTCGGCCTGTTCAGCGGTGCCAACACCGGCAAGATGCTGGTCAAACTCTAAGCCATTCGCCTCCCCGCCGCAGGCTGCGGCGGGGAGGCTTCTCCTTACACCCGATTATAATTGCACTGCGCGGGGTCGCCCGAGGTCAGGCCACGACGCAGCGCTTCCATCCGCTGCTGGCTCGATCCGTGGGTGAAGCTCTCGGGCCGAATCGCCTGGCCCGCCTGCTGCTGCAGCGCGTCGTCGCCGATAGCCGAGGCCGCACGCAGACCTTCCTCCAGATCGCCCGGATCGATCGCCCTGGTCCCATCCGGCGCCTTGGCGCGATTGGCCCAGACGCCGGCATAGCAATCGGCCTGCAGCTCGACGCCGACCTGCACCGCATTCGCTTCGGCCCCGCCCCGCGCCTGCTGCGCACGGCTGGCGCGGTCGAGCGTTCCCTCGAGATTCTGGATATGGTGCCCGACTTCGTGCGCGAGCACGTAATACGGGGCGAAGTCACCGGTCGCGCCGAAGCGGGTACGGAGCTCTTCGAAGAAGCTGGGATCAATGTACACGCTCTGGTCGCCCGGGCAGTAGAACGGGCCCATCACGGCTTGCCCCGCACCGCACGCGGTCTGCGTGCCGCCGGTATAGGCGACGAGCTTGGGCTGGCGATATTGCGCGCCGCTCTGCCGGAAGATGTCGGTCCACACCGCGTCGGTATTCTTGAGCGTGTTGACGAGCATGTTGCGCTGCTCGGGCGAGAGGCGCGATGCGGCTTCCGAGCCCTGCTGCGTCGGCGCGACACCGCCACCGAGTCCGCCGCCGATACCGCTCAGCGCGCAATAGCCGAGCGCCAGGATGAGCAGGCCGACGAACCCGAACCGGCTCAGCACCAGCGGTATGAGCATTCCGAGGATGCCGCCCCCACCACCAAGCGAAAAGCCGCCGCCGCCCGATTGCCCGGTACGGTCGATGAAATCTCCGTCGTTCCCGTCGCCGCCAATACGCATCCGCCTCTCCCTTTCGCCCCCATAATGATCGGCGGCCACGCGAAGTTGCAAGCGATGCAATTCGTCTCCTCGGGCTTGACCCGGCAGCCCGCTTCTTCTTGGGATTCGCGCATGACGCGGGCTGCCGGATCGACAGCCGGAGCGACGAACAACGGGAGTGAAGCATGATCCTCAAGGACAAGGTTGCGCTGGTCACGGGTTCCACCAGCGGCATCGGCCTCGCCATCGCCCGGTCGCTCGCCGCCGAGGGTGCGCGGGTCATGCTCCACGGCTTCGGCGACCGCGACGCCAATCTCGCGCTCAAGGAGGAACTCGCTGCGCTGTCACAGGATTGCGCCGGTTTCTCGGACGCCGACCTCTCAAACCCGGAAGCGATCGACGAGCTGGTCGCGCAATGCACCAATGAACTCGGCAGCCCCTCCGTCCTCGTCAACAATGCCGGTGTCCAGCATGTCGCGCCGGTGGACGACTTCCCGCCCGAAAAGTGGGACATGATCATGGCGGTGAACCTGTCGGCGGTGTTCCACACCACCCGCCTCTGTCTTCCCTCGATGCGCCAGCGCGGCTGGGGCCGGATCATCAATACCGCAAGCGCGCACAGCCTCGTCGCCTCGCCCAACAAGAGCGCCTATGTCGCGGCCAAACACGGGGTCGCCGGCTTCACCAAGTCGGTCGCGCTCGAGGCCGCCAAGGACGGCGTCACCGTCAATTGCATCTCGCCCGGCTACGTCTGGACCCCGCTGGTCGAGAACCAGATCCCCGACACGATGAAGGCCCGCGGCCTCACCCGCGAGCAGGTCATGAACGACGTCCTCCTCGCCGCCCAGCCAACCAAGCGCTTCGTCGAGCCGGTCGAGGTCGCCAGCCTCGCGCTCTACCTCTGCCGCCCCGAGGCGGGCAGCATCACCGGCGCCAATCTCAGCATGGACGGCGGCTGGACCGCGCAATGATTTCGCGCGGGCGAGGAAACGGACTAAGGATCGTGGTCATGCGTCGCTTTCTTCCCGTCCTGCCGCTTCTTGCGCTCACCGCCTGCACGCCGACCGAGCGGCCGACCGCCGGCCCGGTCGCGATCGCGTCGGCCTGGCACACGGTCGCGACTACGCAGGACCGTCGGCGCCTGCGCGACTGGCGACCCTCTTTCGTCGAGGGCCTGCGCCAGGCGCGTGCCGCCGGTCACGGCGCCGAGATCGACCGCGAGGGCGCCCTGCTTCAGCCCGATGCCGCACTCGGCGGGGGCATTCCCAACGGCAACTATCGCTGCCGCATGACCAAGCTCGGCGCCCGCGGCGCGGGCATGCTGCCCTATATCGCCTATCCGAGTTTCGCCTGCCGGATCGACCAGAACGGGCGTCTCCAGCAATTCGCCAAGCTGACAGGCTCGCAGCGCCAGGTCGGCTCGATCTTCGCGCACGATCGCTTGCGCTCGGTGTTCCTCGGAACCCTGGTCCTCGGCGACGAGCAGAAGGCGCTACCCTATGGCGCCGACGGCGACCGCGACCTCGCCGGCTGGGTCGAGCGCATCGGCGAGCGGCGCTGGCGGCTCGTGATTCCCTCGCCGCGCTTCGAAAGCCTGACCGACGTGGTGGAGCTGGTCCCCCAAAACTGAGGATGGACGGGCGTTCCGTTCCCGATAGATTGTCGGAATGATCAGCTCGCTCCTGGCCGCCGCCGCCCTCGCCGCCCAGCCGGTACCGCCGGTTTCCTCCGATCTCATGGCGCTCTACCGCGAGCTTCACGCTGCGCCCGAGCTATCCATGCAGGAAGTCAAAACCGCGGCGAGGCTGGCGCCCGAACTCAGGAAGCTCGGCTTCACCGTGACCGAGAAGGTCGGCGGGACCGGCGTCGTCGCGGTTCTCCGCAACGGGCCCGGCAAGACCCTGCTGATGCGCGCCGACATGGACGGCCTCCCGGTGGTCGAGCAGACCGGCCTGCCCTTCGCCTCCAAGGTCCGCGCGACCGCACGCTCGGGCGTCGAGACCGGCGTCATGCACGCTTGCGGCCACGACACGCACATGACCGCGATGATCGGCACCGCCCGCCGCCTCGTCGCGCAAAAGGCGGGCTGGAGCGGCACGCTCGTCATCGTCCTCCAGCCGGGCGAGGAGACGGGTGAAGGCGCCAAGGCGATGCTCGACGCAGGCCTCTACAACCGCTTCCCCAAGCCCGACACCGCCATCGCCTTCCACGACAGCGCAAGCCTGCCCGCCGGCACCATCGGTGTGACGCCGGGCTATGCGCTCGCCAACGTCGACAGCGTCGACATCCTGGTGAAGGGCGTAGGCGGCCACGGCGCCTATCCGCAGACGACCAAGGACCCGATCGTGCTGGCCAGCCAGATCGTGATGGCGCTGCAGACCCTCGTCAGCCGCGAGAACAGCCCGCTCGACCCTGCGGTCGTGACCGTCGGAAGTTTCAATGCCGGCGCCAAGCACAACATCATTCCTGACGAAGCCAAGCTCCAGCTCACCGTCCGCAGCTACACGCCCGAGGTCCGCAAGCTGCTGCTCGACGGCATCGCCCGGATCGCGCGCGGCGAGGCGATCGCCGCCGGCATGCCCGCCGACCGCATGCCCGAGGTCAAGGTCCACGAAGAAATGTTCACGCCCTCGACCTTCAACACCGAAGCGCTGTCGAACCGGACCCTCGCGCTATTACAGGAGCGCTTCGGCGCCGAGCGCGCGCGCAAGGTCCCGGCGGTGATGGGCGGCGAGGATTTCAGCCGCTTCTGGCTTGCCGACCAGAAGATCGACAGCCTCATCTTCTGGGTCGGCGGCGTGCCGCAGGCGGCGTGGGACAAGGCGGGAGGTGATCCCGCCAAGCTGCCCTCGCTGCATTCGCCCTTCTGGGCGCCCGAGGCCGAGACGGTGATCGCCACCGCGACCGAGGCCATGACCTTGGCGGCATTGGCGGAGCTCAAGAAGGGCTGATCCCGCCCGGTCGTTCACGCTTCCTTTGTAAATTTCTCCGACAGTGCGGGCCGTGGACAGCCTGCTCGCCTTCTGGAGTCACGCGCTTGGCGCCGTAGCGGTCTCGGCGGTCCTGCTGTGGCAACTACGTGGCTGGGCCTCCGGTCCGGCGCAAAAGCTCCTCCTCGCGGGACTCCTCACGACCGCCGCGGCCGCCTGGTTCTGGGCGGTCTCGCCCGGCACGATGCTTGCCGCGCACGCCGAGACCGCGCGTAACCTCATCTGGGTCGCGATGCTGTTCGTCCTTTCGGACAATGCCGAGGACGGCAAGCGCCAGCGCGGCGTCAGCCTCGTCTATGGCGCAGTCGCCCTGGTGCTCGGCGCACAGGCGCTGATCGACACGCTTGCGCCCTTCGCCCGCCCCGAGGACCGTGCGTCGCTCCTCGCCACCGGCAACGTGCTCCGGACCATCGCGGCATCGGGCGCGCTCATCCTCGTCCACAACCTCTACGGCCAGAGCGCCGCCGCCAGCCGCGGTCCGATCCGGCTGCCCATGCTCGGCCTCGCCTTGCTCTGGGTCTACGACCTCAACCTCTACACGCTGCAGATGCTGCACGTGCCGACCGGCAACGACCTCGCCGAGGTGCGCGGCGGCCTCGTCGCGCTCGCCGCGCCGTTCTTCGCGCTGACCCGCAGCGACAGCACGGCCTGGCGCCCCAAGCTGTCGCGCGCCGCGACCTTCCAGTCGCTGTCGCTTCTCGCCCTCTGCTCCTATTTCGCGATCATGGCGCTGCTCTCGGCGGCGCTTCGGACGGGGGAATGGGACTGGCTCCGCTCGCTCGCGATCCTCGTCCTCGCCGGCATGACCGTCGCGCTCGCCGTCCTGCTGCCAAGCCGGCGCGCGCGCAGCTGGACCCGGGTCAAGATCGCCAAGCATTTCTTCGAGCATCGCTACGACTATCGCGCCGAATGGCTGCGCTTCGCCGCAACACTCGGCGCGCGCGGCAACGACACGCCGCTCGCCAGCCGCCTCGTCCGCGCCTTCGCCGACATCCTCGAAGCGCCCGCCGGCCTGCTCGTCGCGCCCGACGAGCTCGGCGGCTTCGGGGTTGCGGGATCATGGCAATGGCCCGGCCGCGTCCCCGCCGGCGCGCTTGGCGGCGAAGGTTTCGGCGCCCTTTGGCCGCAGCTCGACGAGGGCCGGATCCTTGAGCTCGACGCGCATCGCTATCGCTGGGGCTCGGCCGCCGACCTCGCGCTTCCGCTGCCCGGCTGGCTGCTCGACGACGCCACCTTCTGGATCGGGATCCCGCTCGTCCACGGCGAGACCACCGTCGGCCTCGTCCTCCTCGCCGCGCCCGAACTGCGCCGCCCGCTCGATTGGGAGGATTTCGACCTCCTCCGGACCGCCGGGCGCCAGGCGGGATCGAGCCTCGCCGAGGCGATCGGCCAGCAGCGGCTTGGCGAAGCCCAGCGCTTCGACGAATTCAACCGCCGCTTCGCCTTCATCCTCCACGACATCAAGAACCTCGTCAGCCAGCTGAAGCTGCTCGCCCGCAATGCCGAGCGCCACGCCGACAATCCCGAATGGCGCAAGGACATGGTCGCGACGCTGCAGGGATCGGTCGGCAAGATGAACGACCTCCTCGCCCGCCTCGCCCCCGCCGCCGCGCCCGCCGCCCGGCCGCCGCTTCGCGCGACCGAGCTTCGCCCCCTCCTCGCGGCCACCATCACCGCGCACCGCAGCAACCACGAGGTCCGGCTGCTCGGCGATAGCGGGCTCGAGGTACTTGCCGATCCGGTCGGGCTCGAGCAGGCGCTCGGCCATCTTCTCGCCAATGCGGTCGAAGCGAGCCCGATCGCCGAACCCGTCACCGTTCGCGTCTCGCGCGCCGGCACCCGCGCCCGGATCGAGATCAGCGACGCCGGCCCCGGCATGGACGCCGATTTCGTCGCCACCCGCCTGTTCGCGCCCTTCGCCTCGACCAAGCAGGGCGGCTTCGGCATCGGCGCCTATGAAGCCCGCAGCCTCGTCCACGCCATGGGCGGCCAGCTCGGCGTCGACAGCCGCCCCGGCCAAGGCACCCGCTTCACAATCACCCTGCCGCTCGATCCGGCCCCCTCCGTCAGCCTTGAAAGATTGTCCGCATGAGCGATCCCGCCGACCTTCCCGTCCTGCTCGTCGTCGAGGATGACGAGGGCCTGCAGCGCCAATTGAAATGGGCCTATGAGGGTTATCGCGTCGTCAGCGCGTTCAACCGCGCCGAAGCGCTCGAACTGCTCCGCCTCCATGAGCCCGCGGTCGTCACGCTCGACCTCGGCCTTCCGCCCGACCCCGACGGCACCACCGAGGGCTTCGCCGCGCTCACCGACATCCTCCGCCTCAAGCCCGACACGAAGGTCATCGTCGCCTCGGGTCACGGCGCCCGAGAGAGTGCATTGAACGCCATCGCGCTCGGCGCTTACGACTTCTACAAGAAGCCGGTCGACATCGACGAGCTGGGCCTGATCGTCGCCCGCGCCTTCCACCTGCACGCGCTCGAGGCGGAGAACCATCGCCTCGAAGCGCAGGCGGCCGAGGGCGGGACCGTGCTCGGCTCGATCATCACCGCCAGCCCATCGATGCTCAAGGTCGCACGCACGATCGAGCGCGTCGCCCCGGCGGACGTCTCCGTGATGCTGCTGGGCGCCAGCGGCACCGGCAAGGAACTTCTCGCCCGCGCCGTGCACGAAAAGAGCCGCCGTGCGGGCAAGCCCTTCGTCGCGATCAACTGCGCGGCCATTCCCGAGAACCTACTCGAAGCCGAGCTGTTCGGCTACGAGCGCGGCGCTTTCACCGGCGCGGTCAAGACCACGCCCGGCAAGATCGAGCTGGCCGAGGGCGGCACCCTCTTCCTCGACGAAATTGGCGACGTGCCGCTCCCGCTGCAGGTCAAGCTCCTGCGCTTCCTTCAGGAGCGCGTGATCGAACGGATCGGTGGTCGCGCGACGATCCCGGTCGACATCCGCATCGTCTGCGCGACTCATCAGGACCTTCACGCGATGCAGGCCGACGGCCGCTTCCGCGAGGACCTCTATTATCGCCTCGCCGAGATGGTCGTCCCGATCCCCGCGCTTGCCGAGCGCCCCGGCGACGCCGTGCTCCTCGCGCGTCATTTCACCCGCCGCTTCGCCCGCGAGCTTGGTTCGCCCATCACCGGCCTCGCTCCCGACGCGGTCGACGCGATCGACAGTTACGCTTGGCCAGGCAACGTCCGTGAGCTCGAGAACCGAATCAAGCGCGCGGTGATCATGGCCGAGGGCAAGCTCCTCGGTGCGCTCGACCTCGACATCACCGAAATGTCCGAGGAGGCGTTCGAGGCCATCAACCTGCGCGCCGCCCGCGAAAAGGCCGACCGCCGCGCGATCCACCAGGCATTGATCCGGGCCGAGCACAATATCTCGGGCGCGGCCAAGCTCCTCGGCATCAGCCGACCGACGCTCTACGACCTGCTCAAGCAATATCAGCTGCAGGCTTGAGCCGGACGCCTTCCCGCGCCCTTGCAAATTGCAAGATTTCTGTCATTTCGCCGTGACCTAGGAGACCGGCCGCGCGGGCGTGCCGGCGGCCAGTTCGGGGTTTCACGCCATTCGCCAGATTGCCGCCCTTCCCTACCGTGCGCGGGGAGCGAACCTCGATGCGCCGGTAAGCGTGCTGCTCGTCACCTCGCGCGAGACCAAGCGCTGGGTCATTCCCAAGGGCAATCCCATGGGGAGCACCGCGCCGCATGCCGCGGCCGCCCTCGAAGCCGAGGAAGAGGCCGGAGTGCGCGGTTCGGTCTGCCCGGTGCCCCTGGGCTCCTATCGCTACCGCAAGCGGCGCAAGACCGGCGCGAGCCTGATGTTCGACGTCGAGGTCTATCCGCTGTCGGTCGACGAGGAACTGGCCGACTGGAAGGAAGCAGGCGAGCGGACCCGACAGTGGTTCAGCCTCGCCGAAGCCGCCGACAAGGTCGAGGAGCCCGATCTCGCCGATCTCATCCGCTCCTTCAACGCGGCCGAATTCAACAGCGCGGCGCGTCGCCGCAGCCTCCTGTCGGCAATCGCCGAACGATCAAAGGTTGGACCCATGTTTGCCTGGTTTCAAAATCTCCTGCCGAAGACCGGCGACTTCTTCACCCTGTTCGAAACGCACGCGCAAAGCGTGTGCGGCGCCAGTCAGGCGCTTGGCCGCCTGTTCACCGACGGCAGCGCGCGCGCCGAGCATATCCGCGAGATCAATGAGCGCGAGCATGACGCGGACAATATCATCCGCGAGACGCTCGGCACCGTTCGCCGGACCTTCCTCACGCCCTTCGATCGCGGGGCGATCACTTCGCTGATCGGCGCCATGGACGATGCAGTCGACGAGATGCAGGCCGCGGCCAATGCGGTCGATCTCTACGACTTCGACGAGTTCGAGCCCGAGATGAAGGACATGGTCGCCATCATCATCGATTCGGGCCGCCTTGTCGCCGAGGCGCTGCCGCTGTTGCGCGACGTCGGCGCCAACGCCACCCGTCTCCACGAACTGACCGAACGGCTCGTCCGGATGGAAGGCCATGCCGACGAACTTCACCGCGCCGGCCTCAAGAGCGCCTTCCAGCGCTTCGGAAGCGACCCGGCGGGCGCGATGCGCTTCACCGTCCGGCGCGAGATCTTCAAGCATCTCGAGCGGATCGTCGACGCGTTCGAGGACGTCGCGAACGAGATCGACGGCATCGTCATCGATCACGCCTGATGCACGAGCTTGCTTTCCCGCTGCTGGTGGGACTGATCATCGTCGCACTGGCCTTTGACTTCCTCAATGGCCTCCACGACGCCGCCAACTCGATCGCCACCGTGGTCGCGACCCGCCTTCTTGGGCCCGTTCAGGCGGTGGCCTTCGCCGCGTTCTTCAACTTCGCCGCCTACTTTCTGACGCTCGCCTTCCCGGCGCTGCACAAGGTCGCGGACACGGTCGGCAAGGGACTGATCGACAAGGACCTCGTCACCCCCGCGGTCGTGTTCTCCGCGCTGATCGGGGCGATGTTCTGGAACGTCGTCACCTGGCTCAAGGGTATTCCGTCCTCGTCGAGCCATGCGCTCGTCGGCGGTATCGTCGGCGCCGGCCTCGCCTCGGCCGGACTCGGGACGATCCAGTGGAGCGGCGTTTCGAAGACCCTCCTATTCATCCCGCTCGCCCCCCTGCTCGGTATGGCGATGTCGATGCTCGTCATGCTTGTCTCGAGCTGGCTTGCACGGCGGGCGACGATGCGCGGCGCGGACAAGAGCTTCCGCGCGCTCCACCTCGTCTCATCGGCCGCCTACTCGCTCGGCCACGGCCTCAACGACGCGCAGAAGACGATGGGCATCATCACCGTGCTTCTCTTCTCGACCGGCTATCTCAAGGGCGAATTCCAAGTCCCCCACTGGGTCGCGATCAGCTGCTACATCGCGATCGGGCTGGGCACGATGACCGGCGGCTGGAAGATCATCGAGACCATGGGCAGCCGCATCACCAAGCTCGACCAGCACCAGGGCTTCTCCGCCTCGACCGGCGGTTCGTTCCTGCTGTTCGGCGCGAGCTGGTTCGGCATTCCGGTCTCGACCACCCACACCATCACTGGCGCAGTGATCGGCGCGGGCGTCGCGCGGCGGGCCAGCGCGGTCAACTGGGGCGTCGCGCAGAGCGTGGTCATGGCCTGGCTCATCACCATTCCCGCCAGCGCCAGCGTCGCCGCGGCCATCTACTGGATCACGACGCTGTTCTAGGCCTTGCCGATGGCGGTGCGACGGCTAGCATGCCCCTCACAACAGGGGACGCTCAGCCATGGACCGCCGTCATTTCCTCGCCAGCTCGACCGCCGCGCTCGGGCTCGCCGCAACCGCCGCACCCGCCCAAAGCGCGCGTAAGGCAGCGGCCAGACCCGGCAGTGGCGACGCGCGACTGAACGAACTGTTCGAGCAGGTCTTCAACGACCGCGTCGCCCGCTCGCCCGAACTCGCCACCTCGCTTGGGCTCGACAAGGGCAAGCTTGCGCCGCTGAAAGCGCAATTCGACACCCGCACCGCCGTCGCGCAGCGCACCGAGGACCTTCGCATCCTCCGGGCCGAGCAGAGCCGCATCCAGGCTATCCCCGTCGCCAGCCTGTCGGCGTCGAGCAAGCTCAACCGCGAAGTCGTGCTCTATCAGATGGCGCAAGGTGCGAAGGCGCCGGCCCAGTTCGGGATCGACAGCGCCGTGCGCCCCTATCCCATTTTCCAGCAGGGCGGCGCCTATTTCTCGACGCCCGACTTCCTCAACACCGCGCACACGATCAATGACGCGACAGACGCTGAAGCCTATCTGTCGCGCCTCGCCCAATTCGCGACGCTGCTCGACAACGACACCGCCGAACAGCGTGCGCAGGCCGCGCGCGGCTTCCTCGCGCCCGGCTGGTCGCTCGACCTGACGCTCGGTCAGATGAAGAAGCTGCGCGAACAGCCCGCGTCGACCAGCACCATGGTCGGCTCGCTCGTCAGCCGCGCCGCCGCCAAGAACCTCGCCGGCGACTGGCGTGGCCGCGCCACCGCGATCGTCGAGCGGCAGGTCTATCCCGCGCTCGACCGGCAGATCGCCGCGATGACCGCGCTCCGGCCCACCACCCGGCCCGGCGACGGCGCCTGGCGCCTCCCCAACGGCGAGGCGATCTACGCCGTCGCACTCGAGCAAATGACGACGACCCGCTTCACGCCCGACGAGGTCCATCGCCTCGGCCTCGCGCAGGTGGCGGAGATCAGCGCCCAGCTCGACACGATCCTCAAGGCCGCCGGCTATACCCAAGGGACGGTCGGCGAGCGGCTGGCCAAGCTCAATACCGACCCGGCGCAAATCTATCCCGCGACCGATGCCGGCCGCGCCGCGCTCCTCGCCAGCCTCAATGCCGGCGTCGCCAAGATGAGCGCGCAGCTTCCCCGCGCGTTTGCCACCATCCCGACGCAACCGCTCGAGATCCGTCCGGTCCCGGTCGAGATCCAGGACGGCGCGTCGAACGGCTATTACCGCAGCGCCTCGCTCGATGGCTCGCGCCCGGCAATCTACTTCATCAACCTCAAGGACACCGGCGACTGGCCGAAATACAGCCTGCCCGCGCTGACCTATCACGAGGGCGTCCCCGGCCATCACCTGCAGATCAGCCTCGCTCAGCAATCGGCCGACATCCCCACCTTGCGCAAGCTCGGCGGCTTCTCGGCCTACAGCGAGGGCTGGGCGCTTTACGCCGAGAGCGTCGCCGACGAGCTTGGCGGCTATGACGGGATCGAGCGGGCGGGCTTCTTGCAGTCCTATCTGTTCCGCGCCGCGCGGCTGGTGGTCGACACCGGCATCCACACCAAGCGCTGGAGCCGGGAGAAGGCGACCGACTATCTCGTCGCCACCACCGGCTTCGCCCGCGCCCGCTCGCAGCGGGAGGTCGAGCGTTACTGCACCCAGATCGGGCAGGCCTGCAGCTACAAGATGGGCCACATCGCCTGGACCCGCGCCCGCGCCGATGCCGAAAAGGCGCTGGGCGCGCGCTTCGATCTCAAGGCCTTCCACGAAGTGCTCAAGGAAGGTGCCATGCCGCTCACCATCCTCGAGCGGCGGATCCGCGAACGGACGGCGGCACGCGTCTAGCCGGCGAGCCCCTCGGCCATTTCGGCGACCTCGAGCCAGCGCATTTCAGCGGCGTCCTTAGCGGCGCGCTTCTTCTCGATCGCCGCCATCAGCGCCGCGAAGCGCTTGGGATCCTTCGTATAGAGATCGGGGTCGGCGAGCGCCTTCTCGTCCGCCGCAATCTCCGCCTCGATCCTCTCGATCTCCCCCGGCAGGCGGTCGAGGTCGCGCTGGTCCTTGTAGCTGAGCTTGGTCGCCGCCGCGGGCTTCGACGCCGGCTGCTCGACCTTCTTCGGTCTTGCCGCGACCGCCTTGGGCGGCGCCCGCCGCTTGGCCCAATCCTCATAGCCGCCCGCGACCACGTCGACCTTCCCCGACCCGTCGAGCCCCAGGGTCACTGTCACCGTGCGGTCGAGGAAGTCACGGTCGTGGCTGACGATCATCACCGTGCCTTCATAATCGGCGATCACCTCCTGCAGGAGATCGAGCGTCTCGAGATCGAGGTCGTTGGTCGGCTCGTCGAGGACCAGGAGGTTCGACGCCCGCGCGAACTCGCGCGCCAGGAGTAGCCGCGACCGCTCGCCGCCGCTCAAGCTGCCCACCGGCGCCTCGGTCAGCTCCGGCGAGAAAAGGAATTCCTTGAGATAGCCCTTGATGTGCTTCTTGGTGCCGCGCACCTCGATCCAGTCGCCGCCATCGGCCAGCACGTCGCGGACCTTCTTCTCGGGCGCCATCAGCTTGCGCTGCTGGTCGATCACGATCCCCGACAGCGTCTTGGCCTGAACGACCTTGCCCTCGTCGGGCGCGAGTTCGCCGGTCAGCAGCTTGAGCAGGGTCGTCTTCCCCGCGCCGTTCGACCCGACGATCCCGATCCGGTCGCCCCGCTGAACGCGCAGGCTGAAGTGCTTGATGATCGTCCGCTCGCCGAATTTCTTGGTGACATGCTCGGCGTCGATGACCGTCTTGGTCTTGGCGTCGTCCTTGGCGAGGCCGAGCTTCGAGACGCCGGGCCCGCCGATCATCGCCGCCCGCGTCGCGCGCATTTCGTTCAATTTCGCCAGCCGCCCCTGGTTGCGCCGCCGCCGCGCGGTCACGCCGCGCTGCAGCCAGTGGAGTTCGATCGCGAGCTTGGCGTCGAGCTTCTCGGCCGCGCGCTCCTCCTCGGCATAGACGCGCTCGGTCCACGCCTCGAACCCGCCGAAGCCCACCTCGGCCCGCCGGATCTGCCCGCGGTCGAGCCACAGGCAGCTCTTGGTCAGTCGCGTCAGGAAGGTGCGGTCGTGGCTGATGACGATGAAGGCGCCCTGGAAGCGATTGAGCCAGCTTTCGAGCCAGTCGATCGCGGCCAGGTCGAGATGGTTGGTCGGCTCGTCGAGGAAGAGGAGGTCGGGCTCGCGCGCCAGCGCCCGGACGATCGCCGCCCGCCGCCGCTCGCCCCCGCTCGCCGTGCCGGTCGTGCGGGCGAGATCGATGCCGAGCTGGTCGGCGATCGCGGCCGCCGCATGCGCCTCAGGCGGATCCTCGCCGCCGAGCACCCAATCCTCGAGGGTCGCATGGCCGGCCATCGGCGGATCCTGCTCGAGCAGCACGACCTTCTTGCCCGGCACGACCATGCGCCGCCCTTCGTCGGTGTCGATCACGCCCGCGAGGCATTTGAGCAGCGTCGTCTTGCCGGCACCGTTGCGCCCGATCAGTGCCAGCCGGTCGCGCGGCCCGACATGGACATCGAGATGCCGGAACAGCCAGCCTTCGCCCTGCACGAGGCCGAGGTCTTCGAAGGAGAGAATGGGAGGAGCGGCCATGTGGGGCGCAGATAGCGATGTGGCACGCTCCCGTCATCCCGCTACCCAAAAGTCCCGGGTGACAGGCAACTGACAATACCATTCACAACACATTCAACGGCTTGTGCTAGAAGCGGTCCAAGACACGATATGCGTACATTCACCGCCCTGTTCCTGGCGCTTGCCGCCGTCACCAGCACCGCCGAGGCGCAGCCGCGCCCGCGCGATCAGGACCGTGCGTTCGAGGCGTTCCGCGAGGGACGCTCGATGCCGCTCCCGCAGATCGAGCGGCGCGTCCTGCCGATGATGAACGGCGCCGACTATCTCGGACCTGAATTCAACGGCCGCACCTACCGCCTGAAATTCATGCGCGGCGGACGGGTGATCTGGATCGACGTCGACGCGCAGACCGGCCGGATCGTGGGGCGAAGCGGCGAATAACCGCCCCCACTTCATTTCGAGTCTGCAACCGTTCATCTTGGCACGTGTTTGACCTCTCCAAAGGAGAAGAACCTTCATGCGCGTCCTCATCGTCGAAGACGAACCCTCGCTCGGCCGCCAGCTCCGCTCGACGCTGGAAGGCGCCGGCTATGCCGTCGACCTCGCCACTGACGGCGAAGATGGCCATTATCTTGGCCAGACCGAAAACTACGACGCGGTCGTCCTCGACCTCGGCTTGCCCGAGGTCGACGGCCTGACCGTGCTCGATCGCTGGCGCAAGGAGGGTAAGCGCATGCCCGTCCTCGTGCTCACTGCCCGTGACAGCTGGTCCGACAAGGTCGCCGGCCTCGATGCGGGCGCCGACGACTATCTCGCCAAGCCGTTCCAGACCGAGGAACTGATCGCCCGCCTGCGCGCGCTCATCCGCCGCGCGTCGGGTAACGCTTCGTCCGAGCTTATCGCCGGCGACATTCGCCTCGACACCCGATCGGGCAAGGTCACCAAGGCCGGGGAGCCGGTGAAGCTCACCGCGCAGGAGTACAAGCTCCTGAGCTACCTCATGCACCACAAAGGCAAGGTGGTCAGCCGGACCGAGCTCATCGAGCATATCTACGATCAGGACTTCGACCGCGATTCGAACACGATCGAGGTGTTCGTCACCCGCATTCGCAAGAAGCTCGGGCCTGACGTCATCACCACCATCCGCGGCCTCGGCTACTCGCTGGAGGAGCCTGCGTGACAGACCTCGTCCCGGCGCAGGCCGGGACCTTGCCCACCAGGCGCGGGCAGAACAGGACCGGATCGCTCAACCGCCGCATGATCGTCATTGCGGGCGTGTGGATCGTCATCCTCCTGTTCGCGGGCGGCTTCGCCCTCGACCGGGTGCTGACCAACAGCCTGGTGCGCAACTTCGACGAGCAGCTCGAACTGATCCTGCGCTCGATGATCGGCTCGTCCGAGGTCGGCCCCGAAGGCGAGATCCGTTTCTCGCGGCCGCCCGCGGACCAGCGCTTCATCGAAGCCTATTCGGGCAGCTATTATTACATCAGCCCGCTCCCGGGCGCTGACGGCAAGGTGCCGAGCGTCGCCGACTTCCCGTCCCGCTCGCTGTGGGACCGGCGGCTCGAGATCGACACCAAGCACGACCACAGCAGCACCCAGATCCACGACAGCTTCCAGTTCGCCGGCGAGCCGCTGCGGATCGTCGAGCGCGACGTCATCATTCCCGGCTCCCCCGTCAAATGGCGCTTCCAGGTCGCGCAGAGCCGCGAGAACCTCGACGCGCAATTGAAGGAGCTGCGCACCACGCTCGTCTGGGCGTTCGCGGTGCTTGGCCTCGGCCTCATCATCCTCGCCGCGCTCCAGACCTTCTACGGGCTGTGGCCGCTGCGACGGGTGCGAAGCGAGGTGGCGGCGATCCGCTCGGGCGCCAAGACCCGCGTCTCCGAGGATTTTCCCAACGAGCTTCGCCCGCTCACCGACGAGATCAACCAGCTCCTCGCCCACAATGAGGAGCAGGCCGAGGAAGCGCGCCGCCACGCGGGCAATCTCGCGCACGCGCTGAAAACGCCACTGACCGTCATCACCAACGCCGCGACCGCCCGCTCGGAGGATCTCGCCGACACCGTCTGCCGCGAGGCGACGACCATGCGGCGGCAGGTCGACCACCATCTCGCCCGCGCCCGCGCGATCGGCCGCCGCGCCTCCTCGCAGGCCCGTGCCGCGGTGTGGGACAGCCTGTGCGCGGTCCAGCGCGCGGTCACCACCATGCACGAAGGCGTCACCGTCGACATCGCCGGCGACAAGAAGGTCGAGGTCCGGGTCGAACGGCAGGACCTCGATGAAATGCTCGGCAACCTCGTCGAGAATGCCGCCAAATATGGCTCGGGCCGGGTGTTCGTGACGGTGGAGAAGTCGGCGCCCTTCGTCGACATTCTGGTCGAGGACGACGGCCCCGGCATCCCCGCCGAACAGCGCGACGAGCTGTTCATCCGTGGCAAGCGGCTCGACACCACCGGCAAGCCGGGCACCGGCCTCGGCCTCGCCATCGTCCGCGACGTCGCCGAAATCTACGGCGGCCGCATCACGCTCGAGGAGAGCGAGGACCTTGGCGGGCTACTCGCCAAGCTGAGCCTACCGCTCGGCTGAGCCCCGCCGTTTGCCGAAAGCCCCTGTTCAATCGCAGCGACTTAGGGAAAGACGCTGCCACATCCTCTCTTGAAGGTCCGCCGATGTTCCGAGTCCTGATCAGCAGCGCCGCCGTAGTCTCGCTTCTCGCCGCCCCCGCCATCGCCCAGCCGGCCTTCGGCACCTGGGGCTATGACGCCGCCTCGATGGACCGCTCGGTGAAACCCGGTGACGACTTCTTCGCCTTCGTCAACGGCAGCTGGGATAAGAACACGCCGATCGCCGCCGACCGGACCTTCGCGGGCATCGACAGCGTCCTCAACGACAAGATCGACCGCGACGTCCGCGCCATCGTCGAGGACCTGGCCCGCGATCCCCAGAAGGCCGGCCGCCTCGGCCAACAGGTCGGCGACTATTACGCCAGCTGGATGGACGAGGCCGGGATCGAGGCCCAAGGCGCCGCGCCGCTGAAGCCCTATCTCGCCCGCATCAACGCGGTGAAGGACCGCAACGGCCTCGTCGACCTCTTCACGACGCCCGGCTTCGACAGTCCGATCGGCATCGGCATCTACGCCGACCTCAAGAACCCGACCCGTTACTCGGCCTACGTCGGCCAGGGCGGGCTCGGGCTTCCGAACCGCGACTATTACCTGCTCACCGGCGACAAATATGTCGGATATCGCAAGGCCTATCGCGACTATATCGTCCGGATTCAGCAGCTTGCCGGCATTTCCGATGCCGCCGCCAAGGCCGATCGAATCCTCGCGCTCGAGACCCAGATCGCCAGGATCCATTGGACGCCCGAGCAGAGCCGCGACGTCGACAAGGGCTATAACCCCAAGAACCTCGCGCAGCTGAACGCCTTCGCGCCGCAGCTGCCGTGGGCGCGGATGATCAAGAACCTCGGCCTGACGCAGGCCAGGCAGCTTATCGTCGGGCAGCCGAGCGCCATCGCCGGCGAGGCCCGGCTTCTCGCCTCGACGCCGCTGTCGACCTGGAAGGACTGGAGCGCCTTCCACTTCGTCAGCAACAACGCGCAATATCTCCCCAAGGCGTTCGACGAGGCCAAATTCGGCTTCTATTCGAAGACCCTGCGCGACGTGCCCGAGCAGCGCGCCCGCTGGAAGCGCGGCGTCGACCTCGTCAATGGCGCGCTCGGCGAGGCGGTCGGACAGGTCTATGTCCAGCGCCACTATCCGGCCGAGAGCGACCGGCAGATGGGCGAGCTCATCACCAACATTCGAGCGGCGCTCGCCGACAAGATCGACCGGGCCGGCTGGATGGACGCGGCGACCAGGAAGGCCGCCATCGCCAAGCTCGACGCCTTCGATCCGCGTACCGGCCACCCCAAGAACTACATCGATTATTCGAGCCTCGAGGTGAAGCGCGGCGACCTGCTCGGCAACGCCATCCGGGCCGACGACTTCGGCTGGAAGCTCCAGCTCTCGCGCTTCCCCAAGCCGGTCGACCGCACGTTGTGGGACATGCTCCCGCAGACCAACAACGCTTATTACGACCCGACCCAGAACCAGATCACTTTCCCGGCTGCGATCCTCCAGCCGCCCTATTTCGACCCCAAGGCCGACCCCGCGTCCAACTACGGCAGCATCGGCGCGACCATCGGCCATGAGATCGGTCACGGCTTCGACGACCAGGGCCGCAAGTTCGACGGCCAGGGCCGGCTGCGCGACTGGTGGAGCCCGCAGACCGCCAAGCTCTACACCGCCAAGGCGCAGCGCCTCGTCACCCAGTACAACGCCTACGAGCCGCTCCCGGGCGTCCACATCAAGGGCGAACTCACGCTGGGCGAGAACCTCGGCGACCTCGGCGGCCTCGAAGTCGCCTACGCCGCCTATCGCCGCTACGTCGCCCAGCATGGCGAACCCGCGGTGATCGACGGCCTGACCGGCGACCAGCGGTTCTTCATCGCCTATGGCTACAGCTGGCAGACCAAGCAGCGCGAGGGCGCCCTTCGCGCACAGCTCCTCACCAACGAGCACAGCCCGGCCAAGTATCGCGTCAACGGCGTCGTCCGGAACATGGACGAATGGTATCGCGCGTTCGACGTGAAGCCCGGCGACAAGCTCTATCTCGCCCCGGCCGACCGGGTCCACGTCTGGTAAGGAGCCGGGGCGGCCGCGCCACCCGCGGCCGCCCCGCTCTTGCCCGACGCTCGTCCCGCGCGTAACCGCCAGCCACCGTGACCGCGACCCTCCACAGCCTCACCCCCGCGCCCAGCCTCGATCCGCTGGTGGCGCTCACCGCCGCCGACATGAATGCGGTGAACCAAGTCATCCTCTCGCGGATGCAGAGCGAGGTCCCGCTCATCCCCGAGCTCGCCGGCCACCTGATCGCCGGTGGCGGCAAGCGGATGCGGCCGATGCTGACTTGCGCCAGCGCCGCGCTGTGCCAATATCCCGGCAGCCGCCAGCACATGCTCGCCGCCGCGGTCGAATTCATCCACACCGCGACGCTCCTCCACGACGATGTGGTCGACGGCTCGGGCACCCGCCGCGGCAAGCGCACCGCCAATCTCATCTGGGGCAATCCCGCGAGCGTGCTGGTCGGTGACTTCCTCTTTTCCCGCGCCTTCGAGCTGATGGTCGAGGACGGCAGCCTCAAGGTGCTCAAGATCCTCAGCCGCGCCTCGGCCGTGATCGCCGAGGGCGAGGTCGCGCAGCTCACCGCCCAGCGCCAGATCGCGACCAGCGAAGACACCTACCTCCAGATCATCGAGGCCAAGACCGCGGCCCTCTTCGCTGCCGCCTGCCAGATCGCGCCGGTCGTCGCCGAGGCCGGCGAGGAGGCCGAGGAACGGCTCGGCGGCTTCGGCCGCAACCTTGGCATCGCCTTCCAGCTGGTCGACGACGCGATCGACTACACCAGCGAGAGCGCGACCAGCGGCAAGGACCTCGGCGACGACTTCCGCGAGGGCAAGATGACCCTCCCCATCATCCTCGCCTACGCCCGCGGCTCTGACGAGGAGCGCCGCTTCTGGCGCGAGGCCGTCGGCGGCGAGCGCACGAGCGACGCCGATCTCGCTCACGCGATCCAGCTGTTCGAAAAGACCGGCGCCATTGCCGAAACCCTTGAACGCGCCCGGACCTACGCCCGCCGCGCGCTCGACTGCCTCGCCCCCTTCCCCGGCGGCAAGGCCAAGGCCGCCCTCACCCAGGCGGTCGAATTCGCGGTCGCGCGCGCCTACTGATCTGTCCCCCTCAGATCGTTTCGGGATTGGCGGAAAAGGTGGTATTCTTCGGCTGCAGGCCGAGGGGGCTTGCGGGGGAACACGATGGCGAATGACCGGATGCTGCGCGCCGCGCTGCTGATCTTCGGTGTGATTTTCTGCCTGATCTACCCACTCGCGATGGTCTGGCCGAGCGGCTGGGCCTGGCACGAGGGCAGTCCTGCAGCGAACGATTATTTCCTGATGATCGTCGCCGTCTATGCCGTGCTCGGCATCTTCCTGGTCCGCGCCGCGACGAACCCCGCCGGCAACGCTTCGCTCATCTGGTTCACCGTCTGGTCGAGCGTCGCGCATGCTGCGGTCATGGCCCTGGCCGCCCTGCGGACACCGATGAGCCACGGGCATCTGCTTGGCGACGTACCCGCCCTGCTGCTCGTCGCCGCGGTCCTCGGCCTCCTGATGTCGCGCGTTTCCGCAGCCGACCGCAGCGCACTAGCCTGACATATATCGCAGTCGAATCCCTCTCGTCGCACGCCCGCCGAGCGGATCACCTTCCCGACCCTTGAAGCGCCCGCTTGCACCGCGCGATCGATCGTGAGACGTTACACTGTCTCATAGATGAGGAGTCGCTCGCATGGCCGCACTTGCCTTCACGCCGCAGCCCACCCCCGAGCCGATGGTGGACCTCAACACCACCCCGCTGATCGATGTCATGCTGGTGCTCATCATCATGCTGATCATCACCATTCCCTCGCAGACCCACTCGGTCAGCCTCGATCTCCCGACCGGTCCACCGCTCAAGAATCCCCCGCTCCTCGACAAGAACAAGGTCGTGATCACCGAAGCCGGCGCGCTCCTGTTCAACGGGCGGCCGGTCGACCGGGCCGAACTCCGCGCGCTCCTCGACGCGACCGGCCAGCTCGCGCACGAGCCCGAACTCCAGCTTCAGCCCGCCGCCCTCGCCCCTTATGGCGCGGTCGACGAGGTGCTCGTCGCGGTCCGCCAGGCGCACCTCAACCGCGTCGGCTTCGTCGGCAACGAGAATTACGCCCGGTTCTAGCCCGCCTGACCGCGACCAAGGCCCGTGCGGGGGAACATTCCCCCGCGCAGCCAGCTTTCCCAGTCTCACCCACGCGAGACAGAGAAGAGCATCCATGGTCGACACGATCGGTTACGCCGCCAAGCACAGCTTCAGCCGCCTCAAGCCCTTCCGCTTCGAGCGCGAGGAACCCAAGGACAACGAGGTCCTCATCGACGTCCTCTATTGCGGCGTCTGCCATTCGGACATCCACCAGGTGAAGAACGAGTGGTCGAACACCGTCTATCCCTGCGTTCCCGGTCACGAGGTCGTCGGTCGCGTCGCCAAGGCGGCGAATAATGGCAAGTACAAGGTCGGCGACATCGTCGGCGTCGGCTGCATGGTCGACAGCTGCCAGTCCTGCGCGCCGTGCGAGGAAGGCGACGAGCAATATTGCGAGGGCCCGAACGGATTCCTCGCCACCTACAACGGCCCCTTCATCCCCGCCGCCAAGGCCGCAACGGGCGAGAACATGTACGGCCGTGACAACACCTACGGCGGCTATTCCTCGAACATCGTCTGCCGCGAGGACTTTGTCATCGCGATCCCCGACGCCCTCAAGCCGGAAGAAGCCGCGCCGATCCTGTGCGCCGGCGTCACCACTTATTCGCCGATGAAGCATTGGGGCGTAAAGAAGGGTGACAAGATCGGCGTCGTCGGCCTCGGCGGCCTCGGGCACATGGCGGTGAAGCTTGCCAAGGCGCTCGGCGCGGAGGTCACCGTCTTCACCACCAGCCCCGAGAAGAAGGACGAGGCCGAAAAGCTCGGCGCGACCCACGTCACGATCGAGAAGGACCTCAAGAAGGAAGCCGAGAAACTGTCGGCGGTGCCCGGCACCTTCGACTTCATCATCTCGACCGTACCCGAAAAGCACGACATCAACCCGTTCATCGCACTCCTCAAGCGCGACAAGACGCTGGTGATCGTCGGCGCGCTCGAGCCGATGGCGGGAGTCGACAACAGTCAGGTCGCCTTCCACCGCCGCTCGGTCGCGGGCTCGCTGATCGGCTCGATCGCCGAAACCCAAGAAGTGATCGACTTCTGCGCCGAGCACGGCATTGCGCCCGAGATCGAGGTCATTCCGGCGCAGGATATCAACAGTGCGATGAAGAAGGTCGAGAAGGGTGACGCACGCTTCCGCTACGTCATCGACATGGCCAGCCTCGACAAGGAAGAGGCCGACGAGGACTGATCTTCGCAATGCTGGCGCCGATTCGGTCCGCCGTTTCGGCGCCAAATCAATAGGTTAGCTTCATCCATTCCGGACGAAAGCGGGACAGGGCGAGGGATCGGCGCGGCAAGCCGATCTCTTGCTCCTGTCTTGAGCGCTGCCGATAACCTATTGTTTATTCATGAATTTCATGCCCGACCTTGGCGGCATGGAGTTGCGGGGGCGGCGTCTGATCATCTTGATCGCCACCTCGCTGTTCCTGTGGCTTTTCCTTCTCTGGGTAGTCTCGCTGCTTTTCTGAGCGAGGCTTCCGGTCGTCAGCAGGCGAAGACGGACCTGCCGCGCGCAGTCGCCGCTCGCGAAGGATGCTGATCCCCAACAACACGCCGAGCAACGCTGCGGGAGCCAGCCAGATCAGCAGGACGACGAGAAGGATCGGCATAAGCAAACTCCGGCAACCGCAGCGACACACTGACTGCGGCTACGTTTCTGCCGGCAGTCGCCTGACCTTCGCCGGAACGCCGCGTTCAAGCCCGCTTCATGCCCGAGCGCCATTTCGCAGCGGCAACGACCGCTCATTTCACGCCGCTTCGTCGGTTGCGGTTCATCTTCACCGGCCCATATGGGGATGACGCGATGGACGATTTCGCTCCTCCTTCACGGCTGACCAGGGCCCGCGGCGCAGCGTTGCTGCTAGCCTTGCTCTATGGCCTGTTCGGCGGATCCTTCTTCAATCCCCTGCCGGCACAGGCCCGCGCGCAGGCCATCGCCCTCACGCTCGACGGCCATCCCGGCATCGCGATTGCGGCGAAGAGCGGCAAGTCCTTCCTCAAGGCGCCGCGGCCCACGCCCGGCCCGCTCCTTCTCCCGACCGCCGCCGCGCCGGTCACCGCCCGCCTGTTCCGCCCGCTCGGGGCTTCCACCACGCGCACCGCCGCGCCGCGCGCCGGCGCCGTCTTCCTCCCCTATCGTGCAAGGGCGCCGCCGACCGTCTGATCGATCACCCATCGACCACACGGATCAATTCCGCAGCCGGCCCGCGCCGCTGCGGTACGGCAAGGAGTGAAATTCCATGAGCACGCACGCCATCAGGCTGAATGCGCTGCGCTACGACATCGAGCGCGCGCTGGACGGGGAACTGCGCAAGTCGCGGCCCGACCCCCTGCGCATCTTCCGTCTCCGGCGGGTCCGCGCGACCCTGAAGGAGCGCTTCAACCGGCTCTTCCGGCGCCGGCGCTAGCCGCTCCCTTTCATTCACCGAACTGACCAGCGCGGGCGGGGCACGACCCCTGCCCGCGCCTCTTTGTAGCGAGTAATCACCATGACCACCGCCAGTCGCGCCCGCGTGGCGAACGACCCCATTTCGCTTGCCCGTCTCGAGGACCTGCTCATTCGCTATCCCGCGGTGAGCCCGGCCGAAAATGCCGAGATCGGCACGCTTCTTCGAAGCACCGGCCCGCTCGACATGGGTCTCCTCTCGTCCAACGCCTCGGCCTGGCCGCAGGCCGAACTCTACCGCCGCGACCACCCGACCCATTTCCGGATGAGCTGGAAGGAACGCGGCTTCTGGCTCGTATCGGCGGCGCTGGCCGTCGCCGCGCTGGTCTTTGCCTGGGACATGGGCGTCCCCTGATCCCCTGGGGTGGGAGCGGCATCGCGCGCTCCCGCCCCGCATTGCCATGCGCCGCGCGCTTGCCCATGAGGCGCCACGTGAGCGCCCTGCCGATCCACGACGTTCTTCCCGACCTCCTCGCCACGCTCCGCGAGGATCCGCGTGCGCTCCTCATCGCGCCGCCCGGCGCGGGCAAGACCACCGCCGTTCCTCCCGCGCTCCTCGACCAGCCCTGGTGCACCGGGCAGGTCCTGCTCCTCGTTCCCCGCCGCCTCGCCGCGCGCGCCGCGGCCGAGTTCATCGCCCGCCAGATCGGCGAGCAACCCGGCGAAACCGTCGGTTACCAGACCCGCCTCGACAGCCGCGTCGGCAAGGCCACTCGCCTCGTCGCCATGACGCACGGCGTCTATCTCGCGCGCCTTCAGGCCGACCCCGAACTCGCCGGCGTGTCCGCGGTCCTGTTCGACGAAGTCCACGAGCGCAGCCTCGACAACGACCTCGCGCTCGCCCTGACCCTCGATGCGGCCGAAGGGCTGCGCCCCGACCTTCGCCTTGTCGCCATGAGCGCGACGCTCGACGGCGAGCGCTTCGCCCGGCTCCTCGGCGATCCCCCGCTGATCCGCTCGGACGGCAAGAGCTTTCCTCTCACTCTTCGCCACCTCGGGCGCGACGCCGCCGCGCGGATCGAGCCGCAGGTCGCCGCCGCCTGCCGCCTCGCGCTCGCCGAACAGCATGCCTCGGTCCTCGCCTTCCTGCCCGGCGTGGCGGAGATCGAGCGCACCGCCGCCGCGCTCGGCAGCCTGCCGCCCGGCGTCATCCTCCACCGCCTCCACGGTCAGGTCGATCCCGCCGCGCAGCGTCTCGCCCTCGCCGCGCCCGAGCCCGGAACCCGCAAGCTCGTCCTCGCAACCAGCATTGCCGAGACCAGTGTCACGCTGAACCATGTCGCGGCGGTGGTCGACAGCGGCCTCGCGCGCCGTCCGCGCTACGATCGCGACGCGGGCCTCACCCGCCTCGTCACCGAGCGCGCCAGCCGCGCTGCGGTCACCCAGCGCGCCGGCCGTGCCGCGCGGCAGATGCCGGGCACCGCCTATCGTCTGTGGGAGGAAGCGGCGACCGCTGCCCTTCCCGCGCATGACCCGCCCGAGATTCTCGAAGCCGACCTGTCGAGCCTGCTCCTGACGTGCCTCCAGTGGGGAGAGGCCGAGCCTTCGCGCCTGCCTTTCCTCGATCCGCCGCCAGCCCCCGCCATCGCCGAAGCCCGCCAGCGCCTCGCTAGCCTTGGCGCGATCGACGGCGACGGGCGCCTCACCGACCACGGCCGAGCCATTGCCTGCCTGCCGCTCGACCCGCGCCTCGCGCACATGCTGATCGAGGCCGCCGCCCGAGGTTTCCTCGACGCCGCTGCCGACGCCGCCGTCCTCCTCACCGAGCGCGGCCTCGGCGGCAACGACCCCGACCTCGAGCAGCGCCATCGCCGCTGGCGAAGCGATCGCGGCAAGCGCGCGGACGCGGCACGCTCTCTAACCCGGCGCTGGATGAAGCAGATCCCGCAAGCGCCGTCGTTGGGGCCAACCGCAGACTATCTCGCCGCCGCCCTCGCCCTTGCCTTTCCCGACCGCCTTGCCCGCCGCCGCGATTCCTCGGGCGAGCATTGGCAATCGGTCGGTGGCCGCGGCTTTCGCCTCGATCCAAGCTCCAGCCTCACCTCGGCGTCATGGCTCGCGGTCGCCGAAGTCGCCGGAAGCGCGGCGGGCGCGCGCATCCTTGCCGCCGCCGCGATCGACGAGGCGCAGGTCCTGGCGCTGTTCGGCGACAGCGTCGAGATCCGCCATGACGGCGCCTTCGATCCGGCGACGGGCGCGGTCACCCCGACCCGCAGCCGCCGCCTCGGCGCCATCCGCCTCGCCTCCGGCCCCGATCCCAAGCCCGACCCCCAGGCCATCGCCGCAGCCCTCGTCGAAGGCGTGCGCGAGCATGGCCTGTCCCATCTCCCGTGGAGCGAAGACGCCATCGCGCTGCGCCAGCGCCTCGCCTTCGCCCGCGGCCATGACGAGAGCCTTGCCGACCTCGGCGACGAGGCGCTCCTCGAGCGCCTGGACGACTGGCTCCCCGCGCTCACCGAAGGCAAGCGCCGCTTGTCCGACATCGCTCCCGGCGCGCTCACCCAGGCCCTTCACAACCTTCTTGGCTGGGACGGGCAGCAGAAGCTCGACAAGCTGTTCCCTTCGCACTTCCGCTCGCCCGCCGGCTCGGCCCACCCGATCGACTATGCCGCGCCCGGCGGCCCAACAGTCGAAGTCAGGGCGCAGGCGCTGTTCGGCCTCGCCGTCCATCCCACCGTCGGCCGCGGCCTGCCCCTGACGCTCGCCATCACTTCCCCCGCCGGCCGCCCGATCCAGACCAGCCGCGACCTCCCCGGCTTCTGGGCAGGAAGCTGGCGCGAAGTCGCCAAGGAAATGCGCGGCCGCTATCCCCGCCACCCCTGGCCCGACGATCCCGCCAGCGCCGCACCGACCCTTCGGGCCAAACCGCGGTCTTGATTTCGGCCGCCGCTTCGGCCACCTCGCGGCCCATGCCGACCGCCCGGATCATCGAACAGGATCGCAAGACCACCCAGTCGGGCCGCGCCAAGGCCGGCAAGTGGACTCTCGAATTCGAGAGCGATCGCGCGCAGAAGCACGATCCGCTGACTGGTTGGGTCGGTAATGCCTCAACCAGCACCCAGGTCCGTCTCGCCTTCGCGACAAAGGAACTGGCGATCGCTTATGCGGAAAAGAACGGCTTCGACTATCATGTCGTCACCGCACCGCCGGTAAAGCTCAAGCTTCAGGCTTACGCCGACAATTTCCGCTGAGATCGCGCAGTCAATCATCGGGATTGTTACTCACCCGATGTTAGTCTAATACTTGGCGCCGCCGGATCGCTCGATGGAGAGCGCCGGTGCCGCACACCTCAGTCATGCTTCTGGTCGGGACCCGTCCCGAGGCGATCAAGCTGGCGCCCGTCGCCGAGGCCCTTGTCGCGCGCAAGATGCGGGTGATCCTCGCCTTCACCGGCCAGCATCCCAACTTGGACCCGGCCGCTTACGGTCTCGGCAACCTGCCGGCCCTTCGACTTCGCTGTCGTTCTCAGGACGATCCGCGGCTCCACGCCGAGGCGGTCGCGGCCACGCTTGCCCCGCACCTGCGCGGTGAAGGCCGGCCCGCCCTGCTCATCGTGCAGGGCGATACGTCGAGCGCGCTCGGCGGCGCGCTGGCCGCCGAAGCCGCCGGGGTGCCGCTCGGCCATGTCGAGGCGGGGCTGCGCAGCCACGACCCGTCGCTGCCCTGGCCCGAGGAAGGAAATCGCGTCGCGATCGACCGGCTCGCCAGCCTGCTCTTCGCCCCCACCGCCGACAACGCAGCCAACCTCGCCGACGAAGGGCTTGGCGGCGAGGTGCACGTCACCGGTAATACTGCGATCGACGCCCTGTTCGCGGTGCTCGGCCACCTTCCGCCGCGCAGGGCCGAGAGCGGCGGGCTTCCGCACCTCCTCGTCACCTGCCACCGCCGCGAGAATTGGGGCACGGCCTTTACTCCGATCGCCATGGCGCTGACCGAACTCGCCCGCTCCCCCTGGCTCAAGATCGACGTGGTGCTGCACGGCAATCCCGCCGTCGCCTCGTCCGCGCGGCTGCTGCTTGGCGGCCATCCGCGCCTCCGGCTCATCCCGCCCATGGATCATCGCAGCATGATCGGCGCGATGCGCTCGGCGCAGCTTGTGCTGAGCGATTCGGGCGGAATCCAGGAAGAAGCCCCCGCACTCGGCGTTCCGCTCCTCGTCCTGCGCAGCAAGACCGAGCGACCCGAAGGAATCGCCAGCGGCAACAGCATCCTCGTCGGCTGCGACCGCGACCGGATCGTAAGCGAAGTCCGCCGCCTGCTCGACGACGGCGCGGCCTACCGGGCGATGGCGGTGCCGGCGCTGCCCTTCGGCGACGGCAAGGCCGCCCCGCGCATCGCGGCGATCGTCGAGGAATGGCTGGTCCGCCAACGCGGGCGGCATGCAGCGCACGTCGCCTGATTGACGAACGGCCAATGGCGCGTCATATGCGCGCCTGCCGCGAGCATTCATGCCGCACGGCCCCTTCGTCTAGCGGTCTAGGACGTCGCCCTCTCACGGCGAAAACACGGGTTCGAGTCCCGTAGGGGTCACCATTTTCGCACTTGCGTCGCGGTCCACCAGAAATCCCTGATACGCCGCCGTCCTTCCAGGCGCATCGCGATGGTTCGGAACAGCCTCGGCGGGGCCTCGTTCTAGGGGGGTACGACGCATTCGGTCGCCCGCCCTGTCACCGGTCCCTTAGCAGCGCGAGGATCATGCCCCTACCCGCCCCGCCACGTTCGTTACTGCAGGATTGCGCGCTCTTTCTCGATTTCGATGGCACGCTGGTCGCGATCGCGGACCGGCCCGATGCCATCACCGTGGCGCCCTCGCTCCTGCCGCTCCTGCAAGGCTTGAGCCGCAAGCTCGATGGACGGCTGGTGGTGGTCAG